>JADJXG010000001.1:1332652-1667804 GCA_016715965.1 Saprospiraceae bacterium
GTGATGGAATTGGAAAAGGACGATGTGTACAAAAGGTATGCGGAAAGAGAAGGCAATCTTGTTATAGGCGAAGTCAATCAGGTGTTGAAAAAAGAATTGCTGATCATCGACGATGCAACCAACAATGAATTGCTTTTACCAAGAACAGAAATGATTAAAGGAGATCACTTTCGTAAAGGAGACATTGTCCGCTCAGTGATCAAAAAGGTAGAAATGAAGAACAACACTCCATTTATTACTTTAAGCAGAACAGATCCCAGTTTTCTTCAGAGGCTGATGGAGCAGGAAGTGCCTGAGATTGAAGATGGATTAATTGCCATTAAAAAAATTGTTAGGATGCCTGGAGAAAGAGCCAAGGTAGCGGTTGAGTCTTATGATGACAGAATTGATCCGGTCGGAGCATGCGTGGGAATGAAGGGTAGCCGAATACATGGTATTGTTCGGGAATTGAGGAATGAAAATATAGACATTGTCAATTTCACCAACAACTTAAATTTATACATTCAACGTTCTTTGACACCTGCAAAAATAAATAACATCGAGATCGATGAAAAAAACAAAAAGGCCAGTGTTTATTTAAATGCAGATCAGCTTTCTCTTGCAATAGGAAGGGGAGGAGCCAATATTAAACTGGCTACCAAATTGACTGGTTACGAAATCGATGTATACAGAGATCAGATAGGGGAAGAAGTGGACGATGTGGATTTAGACGAATTTAAGGATGAAATTGAAGAATGGATAATTGATGCACTTAAAAATATAGGATGTGATACGGCAAGAAGCGTTCTAAATTTGAGTGCTGAAGAATTGATCCGAAGAACAGATTTGGAAGAAGAAACCATTCTAGAGGTCATCGAAATATTGAACAAAGAGTTTGAAGAATAATTTTGAAACAATTATCTTTATCACAGGAAAATACAGAAAAGGAATAAAGGCCAAGTTTTAATGACGAGATTATTAATTAAAGTAGCAAAAGAATTCAATGTCGGCGTGAGCACGATTGTCGAGTTCCTACAATCAAAGGGGTTCGAGATTGAAAACAAGGCCACCTTTAAAATTTCTGATGATATGTTTGCAGAACTCCAAAAGGAGTTTCAATCTTCATTGGTAGATAAGGAACAAGCCAATCAGTTGGCTAAGACTGCACAAGCAGCAACACCGGTCAAGGAGAAAGTTTTACCCAAGCAAGAAATAAATCTTTTTGGCACGCCTAGCTCTACCCCCACAACAGCGGTCCCGTCTTCAACAACGTCTAAAACTGAGGTAGAGAAAGAAGAAGTGATCAAGGCAAAAATTGAAGAGTCGGACAAGCCCAAATTAAAAGTTGTTGGTAAAATTCAACTTGAAAAACCGGAAGGAAAAAAGAAGGGCGAAACAAAAAAAGAAACACTACCTGAACCAGAATCAGAAGAACAAAAACCAGCAGAAGAAGAAATCATTACTTCTGAAGAAGAAATTACAAGAATTGAAGCTCCAACACTCAAAGGACTAAAAATTCTTGGAAAAATTGACACAAACAAATTTAAAGATAGCCCCAAGAAAAAAGAAGAGCCTAAAAAACAGACAGAAGGTACTGGTAAGTTGGTCGTTGGGCCCAAAATCGTAGAATCTGCGGAAGACGCCCAAAAGAGAAAGAGGAAACGCAAAAAAGTAAATACGGTTGATTATCCATCCGACTCCAGAACAGTTGGTGCCAATAGGGGAAGAGATTTCAGACCCACCCAAGAGCCAGTTAAGGAGGTTAGTAAAAAGGAAATAGAAGATAAAATTAAGGCCACCATGGCCAGGCTTAATGTCGGTGGAAAAAACAAGAGACAAAAAATCCGCAGAGACAAACGAGAAGAATACCGAGAAAAAGCTGAATTGGCA
Organism: Saprospiraceae bacterium; assembly: GCA_016715965.1. NCBI lineage: Bacteria > Pseudomonadati > Bacteroidota > Saprospiria > Saprospirales > Saprospiraceae > Saprospiraceae bacterium. Next base: position 1,334,522 of record JADJXG010000001.1, read on the forward strand.
GAGTCTCAAAGAGATGGTGGATCCATTCAACTTACTGAATTTATTACAGTTTCGGATCTTTCCAGTTTGTTTGATGTGCCGGTCACTGATATCATTATGACTTGCATGAATTTAGGCATTATTGTCTCTATCAATCAAAGATTGGATGCTGAAATTATCGAAATTCTTGCAGAAGAATTTGATAAGAAAATCGAGTTTGTTTCTGCAGAAGAGGAAGTAGATGTTGTCGAAGAAGAGGAAGACAATATAGAGGATCTCGAATCAAGGGCTCCGATCGTCACTGTAATGGGTCATGTGGACCACGGTAAAACTTCATTGTTGGATTATATCCGCGAAACCAACGTAGCATCTGGTGAAGCAGGGGGAATTACCCAGCATATTGGAGCGTATGAAGTAAAGGTTGGCCCTGAACAAAAGAAAATCACTTTTTTGGATACCCCGGGTCACGAAGCATTTACTGCGATGCGAGCCAGAGGTGCAAAAGTTACCGATGTGGCCGTTATCATCGTTGCAGCGGATGATCACATCATGCCCCAAACCAAAGAAGCCATTTCACATGCTCAGGCGGCAAATGTTCCAATTGTTTTCGCAATTAATAAAATTGACAAACCAGGAGCGGACCCAGAACGGATTAAAAATGAGTTGTCGCAAATGAACTTTCTTGTGGACTCATGGGGTGGAAAATATTCTTCCCAAGAAATTTCAGCAAAAAGTGGACTTGGTATTGATCAATTGCTTGAGAAAATATTGTTGGAAGCAGAAGTTTTGGAATTGAAAGCAAATCCAGGAAGACTGGCGACAGGTACAGTCATCGAAGCCTCTTTGGATAAGGGAAGAGGATATGTTGCCAAACTATTGGTCCAGAATGGTACTTTGCATACAAGTGATGTGGTTTTGGCCGGCGAAAATTCCGGTAAAATCAAGGCAATGTTTAACGAAAGAGGGCAGAAAATAAAAGCAGCAGGACCTTCTACGCCAGTTATGGTGCTGGGACTTACAGGAGCACCCACCGCGGGTGAGAAATTCAAAGTCATGGAAGATGAGGCTGAATCCAGGTTGATTGCCACCAAGAGATCCCAAATATCAAGAGAACAGGCCAGCAGAGCGACCAAAAGAATATCCTTGGATGAGATTGGAAGGCGACTTGCCCTTGGCAATTTTAAAGAATTGCGACTCATTATTAAAGGTGACGTCGATGGCTCTGTAGAAGCATTGTCAGATAGTCTTATTAAGTTATCTGTTGAATCCATTAAGGTGAGTATCCTTCATAAAGCGGTTGGACAGATCATTGAATCAGATATTTTGTTGGCGTCTGCATCGGACGCCATTGTGATTGGCTTCCAGGTCAGACCCTCACCAGCCGCAAGGACTTTGGCGGAAAAGGAAGGAGTTGAGATCAAAACCTACTCCATCATCTATGAAGCGATCGAAGAAATTAAGCTGGCAATGGAAGGAATGCTTGAACCCACCAAAGAAGAAAAAGTGATTGGCCAGGTTGAAATACGGGAAGTGTTTAAAATCACAAAAGTCGGTACTGTGGCAGGGTGTATGGTGATCGACGGAAAAATAACAAGGAACAGCCCTATCCGCGTGATCAGAAACGGAATTGTGGTCTATCCAAATAAGGAAGGAGGATTGGCAGAACTTCAATCTCTCAAACGATTTAAGGAAGATGCAAAAGAAGTGAAGGAAAACCTGGAATGCGGATTGACAGTTAAGAATTTCAATGACATCAAAGTGGGTGATATCATTGAGGCGTATGAGATCACAGAAGTAAAGCAAAAATTATAAAGCAATCTTCCTTAATTGCATCCAGTTAAAAACCGTTCTATCGTTTTTTCAAGGAGGGATTTGTCGGTACAACTTTCATATTTATTCTTTTTCTTCTGAATCTGTGTAGATGACGATCGTATCATTTCTAAACAATTGTTCCAATTCGACACTGTCTGTGAATTCCGAATGTCTTCTGAAATAGCCATTCTTCTTGTCATCTTTCATTTCGGCTGTAAATTTGATCCGTCCATTTTTATAAAACACAGTGTCTCCCAATTGCTGTAATCCAAATTCAAAATACTGCACCTCTTCAAGCTCACCGGATTTGTAGTATCTCGTAGCGCACCCATGCTGTTTGCCATCTTTAAATAAATAGATCGCTTTTAACTCCCCTGTATTGTAAAACTCTCTCATGGTATCCTGGACAAGATCATTGATCTTATAATATCTGCGTTTAATATTGCCATTTTCATATTTTTCTTCGATCCATTTTTTGGAATCGGAACTACAAAAATCAAAAAACACCAGACACAAAATGAAGAGGTATGGAAAATTAGATAAGATGTTTTTCATCGCTAGAACATTAAGGAATAAAAAAGCCGGCTAAATAATTAACCGGCTTAAAAATATACAGAATAATTATATTTTCTAAAAATTAATTTCTCCAAGGTAAGTTGGCAACTCTACGGGCTACCTCTTCTCCTAGCCTCACACCTTCTTCACAGTCCTGACGAATGTGAACACCCAGCGGTATTCTGGATATTGCATCTTCTCTACCCATGACAGAAAAAGAGTAATACGGTCTTGGAGTACCAATAAATTCAGTTCTTCCTTCGTGGCATCTATCAACAAAATTAACATTGTTGCCCCATACCGCAGCAAGCGCCCAAGCACCTCCACCACCAAATGTAGAATGGCCTGAAGGGTAAGCAGGGAAAGCCGGGGTGACTCCTTTCGCACCTGTGTAGGGATGATCGAGCATAGACTCCCAAGTTGGATCAATAAAGTCTTTAATATAGTGTTCTGGTCTTTCTGTGTTGTACACCCATTTGGAGTTCCAGCATACTACTGCACAATCATTTAAGGTAATTCCCATCAAGGCATTTGCATATACTGCTTCTTCCAGATTGGAATTTTGAATCTCAAAAACCTGATCCATAATGGCAAGCAATCTTGGGGGAGGGGCAAAAGTCAATCCAAACAAATCATCAGACCAAAATTCAGCGATCCATTCGTCTTCGTAGGAACGACCCGTGGTGGTGCTATAAACTTCTAAGTTTTCAGCATGCCATCTGGGATTAAGTTTACCGTCTGGAGTATGGTATGGAACAGGTGGTTTTGACAATTTTTGGTTGTTGTTCGTGGCAAAAGTTCTTACATTACCCCAAAATGGGAACATACCTCCATCCGGATTGTCATTGGTAGGGGTCCATTTACCAGGAATTCGATTGCCATTGGCATCAAGACTTTTTTCCCGCCAATTATAGTATGGAAATCTTGCCGGGTCGTTGTTGAGTGGGTTTAGATAGGCCTCATGTCCGTATTGATCAGTGGTAGACCATTGCCAGACTGCGCGGGCAACTTCTTCACCCCATGCTTTGCTGTTGTTAAATCGATTGGAGTTAGTCTCTTGCTTATATTCTGCTTCAAGACTATTTTTCAAGTTTTCAATCAGTTGTTTTGCTTCCGCGTTGGTCAAATGTTTACCGGGAGAGCCGGGCGCGGAGAAGAACTCCACTTTGTCAAAAAACTGAGTCATCAAATATGCATAAGAAGCGTTGATGGCGGTGGGATAATGCAATTCTGCAGAACCAGTATATTCCGGAATACCACATCCCTGAAACTGGGGCAAATTCTTGAGGCTTCTGTAATTGGGCATACCTGGAATACAAATTTCATAAGCGGCTATTCCTAAATAAGCCAAAGCCCTGGGACCAGGTCCGGGTCTGAAAGCAAGAGCATCTTTGTCAATCTGAAGGAATAATTCATTCCATTTGTGGATGACATCATAAGAATAATGTTCTACTCTTGGAAATTCTGTTGTAGGGGAGGGTTTACTACACGATGAAATAATTAAAACGCTGATAGCCAGCGCTATAAATTGGAAATTAATCCTAGGCTTCATAAAGATTAAAAATGAGTTAACAAATAGTAAAAACAGCTGAAAATTTAAACAATTAAAATTTCAACGTGCAAATGTAGTGATTTCAAGCAATTTAGCACTAAAATTCAAGCCGCCAACACATTTTTTTTATAGATATTCATTTCAATGTGTAAATGAACAAGATCAATATCAGGTTCTCAAATTTGGAATATCGGCTTTTGAATATTCATAGTACTTGTTGGCTTCATCTTCCTTGTACTTTTTGATGAGCTCCAGAGAATTGGTAATATCGTCGCTACTTACTACGATTAATGCGCCCTTGCTTGCTTTTTCTATGGCATAACCAATGGCTTCCTTCTCATCCGGGATATCTATGCAGGGTTTGTTCGGATCCGTTTCAAAAATTCCTTTTTTTACCAAAGCCAGCAATTCATGGGCCGGTTTGCCCCGTAGATTTTTATCCTGTCTGATGATGATCTCATCAAACATCTCTGCAGCGATTTTTCCAATACCAATGTTGTCTTCATCCCGTCTGTCACCAATTCCCGCGATAATTCCAATTTTTGGATGACCCTCCATTTTGTCGGTCAGGTTTTTCAAGGCTGAAAGACCAGCAGGGTTATGGGCATAATCAAGCAAGAGGTCAAAATCTCTAAAGTTAAACAAGTTTAATCTTCCCGGGGTCTGAGCGGGCGATGGGATGAAACTTTCAAGAGAACTGCTTAGGTCAGCTAAAGAAAATCCATGTAAATATCCGGCAAGTGCAACAGGAAGCACGTTTTGAATCATAAAGGATGCTTTGCCTCCAAAAGTCAACGGCACATTGACTGCTTTAATAACCCTCAATTTCCACTCGCCTCGACAAATGGTGATAAATCCATTTTCGTAGATGGCGCAAATACCTCCGGATAACATGTGTTTTTTGATTCGGGGATTGGATTCATCCATCGAAAAAAGCGCAATCTGGCAACTCGCTTTTTCTTTCATTGCATACACCAAATCATCATCCGCATTGAGAATTGCATAACCATCCGGAACAACAGATTCTACCAAAACCGCTTTCACCTTGGCCAATTGTTCTAAGGTATGAATCCCTTTCAGTCCCAGATGATCCGGGGCTATATTGGTGACAATCGCAGTATTGCAGTTTCTAAAGCCCAAGCCAGCCCGAAGAATTCCTCCCCTTGCGGTTTCAAATACGGCAAAATTTACAGTCGGATCCTTGAGTACAAATTCCGCACTCCCTGGTCCGGAACAATCACCAGACATCATTTTGTGATTTTGAATGTAAATTCCATCCGTGGTCGTGTACCCGACGGTATAGCCCATCATTTTCACCAGATGTGCCATAAGTCTTGTGGTAGTCGTTTTGCCATTTGTACCGGTTACCCCAATAATGGGAATTCTGGAAGGGACCCCGGGTGGAAACAACATATCGATGACGGGAGCTGCTACATTTCTAGGTAAACCTTCTGCGGGAGCAAGATGCATTCTGAATCCCGGACCCGCATTAACTTCAATGACAGCGCCCCGGGTTTCTTGCACAGGAGCACTTATGTCAGTTGTCATAAAGTCGATGCCGCAAATATCTAAACCGACAATTCTCGAAATCCTTTCGGCCATAAAAACAAGACTGGGGTGAACAGAATCAGTAACATCTACCGATGTACCACCCGTGCTGAGATTGGCTGTGTCTTTTAAGACGACGATCTGATCTTTTGGAGGAACTGAATCAAGGGTTAAATTTTGCAGATGGAGCTGTTTGATGGTGATATCATCAATGTGGATACTTGTCAAAACTTTCTCATGACCATAACCCCTCCGTGGGTCACTGTTGATAAGCTCAATCAATTGAGAAACATTGTGAATGCCATCGGCCATGACCTGTGCAGGTAAGCGTTTTGCAGCTGCAACCATCCGGTGATTAATCACTAAAATTCTATAATCTTCTCCTCTGATGTATTGTTCTACAATAACAGCAGGTGATATTTTTTTTGCCAAATCTAATCCCAGTAGAGCCTGATCCCAGTTTTGAATGTCTGTGGTTACTCCTCTCCCGTGATTTCCATCGACGGGTTTGATCACCAAAGGATACCCCAATTCTTTCACCACTTCTTTGAGACCTGCTTCTGTTCTTACAATGTCTCCTTTGGGTACTGGTATTTCCGCTTGCGCCAGAAGATATTTGGTATCTTCCTTGTCTTTTGCAATGTCAACACCAATGCTTGAGGTTTGACTCGTTACTGTCGCTTGGATTCGCTTTTGATTTCTGCCATAACCCAGTTGACACAGGCTGTATTTATTGAGACGAATCCAGGGAATTCCTCTGGATTCTGCCTCTTCAATGATCGAACCGGTGCTTGGTCCCAATCTTGAACTTTCGCGCAATTTGCGCATTTCGAGAATGTCGTCATCCAAAATATATTGCCTTGATTCCACCAATGATTCAGCGATTCTGACGGCGGCCCGGGCAGCAAAAACCCCTACTTTTTCTTCGATGTAGTCAAAAACTACATGGTAAACTCCGGGTTCGCCATAACTTCGGGTCCGGCCAAATCCAACTTCCATTCCTGCCAGACTTTGAATCTCTAAAGCAATGTGCTCAATCACATGCCCCATCCAGGTTCCTTCCTCCACACGATGGTAAAATCCCCCCGGTCCGGACTCTGAACATCTGTGTTCGTACATTCCGGGGAGCAGAAGTTTTAATCGATCCAAAAATCCAGGAATCAAATTGGTTGGTTTTTGCTCCAGATCTTCTAAATCAAGAACCATAACGATTAATTTCCTACGGCGAATAGACCAGTAATTTGGCCCACGCATAACATTGATTTCTCTGATGCGCATACTTTTCTTCTGTTGATTGGAAGGCCAATATTAATTAAAACTTATTGATTAGATAGCTTCTAATTAGTTTTGCAACTTGAAATATGGATTATTTGAGGAATATTAAAGGAACCCTGATTCCCATAGGAGGCAACGAAGACAAAGGAAGTGGTCCCAATGAAATGTATACCCATGATTTTATCCAAGAAGGGATATTGGCCAATGTCGTCAAAGAAAGCGGTGGCTTAGAAGCAGAAATCATTGTAATTACAACCGCATCGCAAATTCCAAAGGAGGTAGGAAAAAACTACCTCAGCGCTTTTAATGCATTGGGCTGCCGCAATGTAAGGATATTGGATATCAGGAGTAAAAAAGAAGCTGAATCACCTGAAGTGATCCAGTACATTGAAAGTGCTGATTGTGTCATGTTTTCAGGTGGAGATCAATCTGAAATCATAAAGCAAATAGAGGGAACCATCCTACATCAACTGATTTTAAATAAATTGGAGAATACATCTTTTGTTTTGGCCGGAACGAGTGCAGGCGCAATGTGCATGAGCCATGAAATGATTGCAGGTGGGTCATCTCCGGACGCTCTCAAAAAAGGGAATGTCAGGATGAAAAAAGGGATGGGTTTTATCCCACAGGCCATTATTGATTCTCATTTTATTCAAAGGGGACGATTTGGAAGACTTGCAGAAGCCATGGCTCAATTTCCGGAGTTGCTTGGAATTGGACTTGCTGAAGACACCGGGATTGTGATCAAGAATTCTGATCAATGCAAAGTAATAGGTTCGGGTATGGTTATTTTATTTGACGCCACCCATTTAAGTCACAATAGATTTGATGAACTTGGCCCGGACACCCCATTGTCGATAGCCAATTTGACCACACATATTTTAGCACACGGAGACCGATTTAGTTTGCAAAACAGAACCATTGATATTTTCAGATCAGCCAATCCAGTGACCTTTGTATAAACCCATGGATCGTCCATTTGAACAGGATAATCATCAATAGATGTTTTTTGGAAATAACCCGGTAAAAAACCAGGATAATTGCTTGTTTATAATGCAATATATTTATAAGGCGGGCTGTCTCAAGCCAGCTTTACCGGACCCATCTTAGATTGGATTCAGTCAAACTTTCATTCCACAAAAAAGTACTGGGCTAAATATTGATGCCAATGCATTTGGCAAACACAAAAGCATTAACTGCCACAATGACATGCCATCGACAACAAAACAAGACAAAGTGACAGGCGAATTATAAGTAAAAATGACATTTTATCTAATTTTTTGGCATGGTACGCGATTTGATCTGTTGAAATTATCAATTAATAAAAAACTAAAAAATTATGTGGAATCAAGTTATCAAATTCAGAAATCCTTACACTTGCAACACCGCGGTTTATAATGCTCCTTCAGAGGGGGTCCATTCCGAAATCATCAACATTCTACCCGTCAATGTTTTTGAAACGGAAAATCAATATCACTATCAATTTTTTGTTCCAGGATTTCAGAAGGAAGAAATCAGAATCAAAGAAGAAAATAAGATGTTGGTGATTACAGCAACTCCTGAATCCAACAGTTCTTCTGACCGAATGCTCAGAGAGGAGTTTGGTAAAAGCAAAATGAAACGGACCATTCGATTGCCAAAGGACGCAAACATTCAAAGTATTCAGGCGCAATTGGCGGATGGTGTATTGAAGATTAGTGTTCAAAAAGATGAAAATTTAAACAAGAGCATTCAAATTATTTAAGTAAACTAAAAAATAAAAATTATGAAACGTAATGTATTTTTTCCAATGTCACCAGTGACCAATCAAATTGGAACCATGGTTGAAGATTTGTTAAACAGAGGGCTCAATGATATTTTTGGAGGCCAGGTTTTTCAGAGCAGTGTTCCAGCGGTCAATGTAAGTGAGAATGATCAATCTTTTCTAGTGGATGTAGCAGCTCCGGGTCTTAAAAAAGAAGACTTCAAGTTATCTCTTGAAAAAGGATTCCTCAATATTTCTGCTTCGAAAGAGGAGAAAAAAGAAGAGACCAATGAACAGTTTTCAAGAAAAGAATTTAATTACAGTTCTTTCAGTCGCTCCTTTAAGTTACCCGAACATGCAGATGCATCAAAGATAACAGCTAGTTACAAAGATGGTGTCTTACACATCACCATTGATAAGAAGACGGTGGTAAAAGAGGAAAAGACGATAGAAATCCAGTAAAAGCAGAGTTTGAGTTTGTTTTCATAAAGGGGATTATTTTGAAGAAAAGGCCGGTCGTATGCAAATGCGGCCGGTCTTTTTATTGAAGTGAACCAAGAAGAATTCTTTCGAAGCCAGAAAATCAAAAAAGGGATATCAATCCAATCTGTTTTTTTTAATTAAACTATGGAATGAATTCGCCTTGAGAATTATCAAGCCTTAGAATGAGGTTTGTTCTGAATTTATTATTTTTCAAAAAACAATTTGTAATTCTGAATTTCTGAAGATTGATTGGAAACCAGAATGATGCTCAGATCGCAAGAGCCAAACTTAAGTAAATGCAATGGTAGTTCTTGCGAATCATAATGAATCAGTTTGTAAAGGAAAGTAAGAAAAACCCACCCCAATTCTTGAAAGTTGGATGTACCAATAAATCCACCAAAAAGAGGATTTTTACAAATGAAAGTTGGTCAATGGCAAACGAGTAAATTCATTTGGCAATTAAAACTTATATTATTGTATATATAAACAAAACATTTTCAACCAGATACACATTAATTATTTTTAATTAACTCATTTTCAACCAGTTTTACAATTTATTTGATAAAATTGGTCAGATTTTTCAGAACTTTGCTCTCCAGCCCATTGAAGGTCAACCACTAAAGCAAGTTTTTATTCGTTAATGAAGCATGCCAAATAAACCGTCAATTGGGATCATGTGAGGTAATCAGACAGACGAAATATGCAGGTTCAAAATTTGTTTAAAGTAATAATCCAGGGCAAACTGGATTTTGGAAATGAGAGATCGTTCCAAAAAGCACTTCAACTATACAATCAGCGCCTGGAGACTTTATATAAAAAAGAACTTGTTTTCAAATTGCCCGAGCAGCTTTTTGCTGAGACAGATCACACTTTGATTATTCAAAGGTTTATTGGCAATATTTCTGAAAAAGTCTGGAAAAATACCATTTCATCTTTGGAGCATACCGCACAATTTAGCATTTCTGGTAGCATCAATTGTTGGATGACCGACAACGGTAAAATATTGCATCATGTGCATATTGAACCACTGGGAGAAAAAAGCAGCGTGATGTTGTTTCAGGAAGGAAAAAAAGTGATGGATGAAGGTGGTTCAAAAGAAGAAGCGATAAAGCTATTGTCAGAAGTTATTGAAAAGTATGAAAAACATTCTCAGGCTTATGAGAGACGCGGCTATGTCAATTTTACCCTGAGAAATTATGAAGATGCCCTCTATGACTTTAAGAAAAGTATAGGATTTGATCACATGAATGCATCTTCCTGGTATGGAGTTGGGCGATGCTTGATGTTAAAAAAAGAATACTCAGCTGCTGCGGAGGCATTTGATGAAACCACCAAACAATCCATAGCCCTCCAACCCATCTATTGGGCGGCAAGAAGGGTGAAAGGTATGGCTCACCTGCAGTTGAAAGAATTTGACAAAGCGGCAACAGAATTTAAATATTTTACCACCCGTCAATATGGCAAAGAGGATCCTAATTTTAAACACTTATCCAATGTGTGGTTTAATTATGGAAAGGCTTTGTTTGCTCAAGGCAAAATAGATGAAGCCATTCAGGCATTTGACAAAAGTGTCGCATTGGAAATTAATCCAAATTCAGGTGCCAAAGCAGAAGCATTAATGCACAGGGGTCTTGCAAGAAAGGCGCTTGGAAAAGCGGATTTTATTTTGGACATTCAATTGGCTTCAGAAATGGGACACGAAGCTGCCACTCAGCTTCTCACAGAGATTCATTTGTCCTGATACTTCAGCTTGTTCTGATTTCGTTAGAATTATTATGAGATACCAGCTTTTTACTGTGGTGTTATTTTTATTTGTGCTAAAGGCATCGGCTCAAAACATCTATATTCACAATGCCAAAAAGAATCTGAAGATCCAGTACAGCAAAGCCTTAAAACTCTACCAAATAAACGAATTTGAGTCATCGAAGAAGGCGTTTAAAAAAATTCTTGCCAAAAATCCAAAATTTGTTGATCCATACATCCTTCTTGGATCAATCGGTTTTGATCAAAAGAATTTTGATGAAGCTGAGACATGGTTTCAAAAGGCCCTTGATTTGGATTCTTTTTATCAGATAAAAGTCTATTATACTCTGGCTCTTTGCCAGTTTGAAAATTATCAATTCACAAGAGCAAAATTAAATCTGGAGAAATTTTTGGAGTTGGAAAAATCAAACAAAGATTTGATTCAAAAGGCAGTTCATGTCTTACCAACATACCGCTTTGCGGATTCTGTCTATCGGATCACATTGGATATTAAATTGGAGGCGATTGCATCTATCAACACTGAGCAATCGGAATATTTACCAAGCATTACGGCAGACGGCAGGACCATGCTTTTTACAAGACGGATCGGAATAAAAAATGAGGATCTCTATTTGACGAATCTCGATGAAAATGGCAACTGGAGCGAACCAAAGGCTCTAACAGAAATAAATTCTCCATACAATGAAGGTGCACCCACTATTTCACCCGACGGAAACGCTATCCTATTTACAAGTTGTAACAGGCCAGAAAGCTTTGGAGGTTGTGATTTATTTATTAGCCATTTTAAAAAGGGAAATTGGACAAGACCGGTCAATTTGGGAGACAAGATCAATACACCTGCTTATGAATCACAACCCTGTTTAGCCCATAACGGAAAATGGCTCATTTTTACCAGCAACAGAAAAGGAACTTTCGGAGGAATGGATTTATGGCAAACAAGTTTTACCGATGAAAAAGGTTGGTCGATTCCAAAGAATCTGGGACCTGTGATCAACACAGTTGGACACGAGTCCTGTCCTTTTCTGCACCCGAATGGTATCACGCTCTTTTTTAGTTCCACCGGCCACACTGGAATGGGTAACAATGATATTTTTTATTCCAATTTGGATTCAAAAGGAAATTGGACAAAACCGGTTAATTTGGGATTTCCAATCAACACCCCACTGGATGAATCTTCATTTATAACAGACTTCACAGGAACCTTGGGATTCATGGCAACGGATAGACTTGCCAACGAAAGGCCAGGATCAAAAAATCAGTTGGATCTTTATACTTTTCAAATGCCACCACATTTGCGACCGATGCCCGCCGAGTATTTATCCATTCAAGTATATGATGCTGCAAGCAATCAAAAGATGGAGGCAAGTGTTACCATTTTCGAGCTAGAGAATTCAAAAACTTATTATAAAAATACATCGAGAACGGACGCCAGTTTGCTGGTCACTGTTCCCATTAAGCAAAAATATGCCATCCACATTGAAAAGGAGGCTTATCAACCCTATTTTGAACACATCAACACCTCTGAAATTCCTGGAAGTTTTTTAAACCCAAGAATTTTAAATATCTATTTAAATCAAGTCAAACAATTGACAAAACCCGTTGTGTTAAAAAATGTATTTTTCGAATTTTCTTCTGCAGAACTAAAACCAGAATCACATTACGAATTGAATCAATTAAAGAATTGGTTGTTGGCCAACCCAGGCCTCAAAATAAAAATCACAGGTCATACAGACAATGAAGGGGAAGATGAATATAATTTTAGATTGTCTTTTGCCAGAGCAGGGGCTGTAAAAAAATATTTATTGTCCATGGGAATCGCAGAAGAAAAAATTGCAGTAGAAGGAATGGGCTCCACCAAGCCGGTGCGAAGCAATGATACTGCAGAGGGAAGAGCACAAAACCGCAGAACAGAATTTGAGATCATTCATAACTGAGCATTATGCCAAAAATTAAAAAACCGAAACAAGTTGTTTTAAATATTCACAGTATTGGTCATAAAGGGCATGCCATCGGAAAGACGGAAGAAGGTATGGTGGCTTTTATCCGGGATGCTGTACCAGGAGACCAAGTTTCTGCTTTGTTGAACAAAAAGAGCAAAGGAGTCTGGCAAGGAAGGATGATTGAAATTATCAAGGCTTCAGAACACCGCACCAACTCCTTTTGCAGTTATTTTGGAATTTGTGGAGGTTGTAGCTGGCAGGAGTTAAACTATGAAGAACAGGCCAAACAAAAGGAAATGCAAGTTAAAGAAGCTGTAAAAAGAATCGGAGGATTAGAACCCATCTTATTTGAATCCATTTTAAAAGCTAAAGAAACTCGTTGGTATCGCAATAAACTGGAATTTACTTTTTCCAATCATAGGTGGCTTACCAAGGAAGAAATGAATTTCAAAGAGGAAGAAATAACTACAAAAGCATTGGGATTTCACAGACCCGAGTCCTTTCAGAAGGTCATTGATATTGAGATCTGTCACCTTCAAAGTGACACCAGCAACCGAATAAAAAACTGGATAAGAAGCAAAACATCCGGTCGGGAATGGAGCTATTATGATATCAAATCGCATGGAGGGCTCATGAGAAATATGATAATCCGAAGCAATCTGAAAGGAGAAGTGATGGTAGTGATCGCGGTGTATGATCGCGCTGATAAAAAATTGCATGAATTGTTTGAAGAGCTGCAAAAGGAATTTCCGGAAATCGTAAGTTGCTACGTTGCCGAAAATAAAAACCTGAATGACGCCTGGTCTAATTTGGAATGTCATAAAATTTTTGGAGCGGATTATCTCGAAGAATACATCGATAAAATTTGCTTTAAGATTGGCCCAAAATCCTTTTTCCAAACCAATACAAAACAAAGCGTCGCGCTGTATCAAACAGTAAAAGAGTATGCAGATCTTCATGGAAGTGAAACGGTGTATGATCTTTATTGTGGGGTGGGAAGCATTGGATTGTATTTAGCAGATTCTGCAAAGAAAATAATTGGGATTGAGGAGATAGAGGCCGCCACAGGGGATGCAAGAATTAATGCAGACACAAATCAAATCAGCAATGCACAGTTTATCTCAGGAGACGTAAGAAAAATATTGAATCATGAATTGACGGATCATTATGGTCATCCGGATTTGATCATAGTAGATCCTCCCCGCACAGGTTTGCACCCGGATGTTTGTCAAACGATTCTAGAATTCCAGCCCACAAAAATAGTTTATGTAAGCTGTAATCCCGCAACCCTTGCCAGAGATCTAAAATTGTTTTCTGAAAAGTACCAATTGATGAAGCTAAGACCCGTTGATATGTTTCCTCATACCAGCCATGTAGAAGCGGTGGCTTTGATGCATTTGAAAACTGTATAAAATTAGCAACGAAAACAATATTTAACTATACCTGTTTGAGGAGTATGGAAAAACCCAGCATAGGAAAATATCTTGCTCTGGAGGAAGATTTGCGACGCTACCGCAAGGCCATGAATGATGCACGGGAAATTATGTTAACACAAGAAGTAAGCATCTATCCTATTTTTATTCTTCATCAGCAGAATCTGGAAATGGGAATTCCTTTGATAGAAGCTTCAGAAAATACTGGCATTTGGTCTGTTCATGCCTCAAGTCTCGAAGAGTTTGTGGTAAAAAATATCATTCATCAAAACAAGATTGACGAATTTAAAATTTTGTACAAAAAACACGACAGACATTTGTGTTTGTTTGTGTTATCTGAGTTGGGAGCCCAGTTTATTTTCTATCCAAGACAGGAGGAAATATACAAGGAGTACGGAAGTCTGAATTAATAAACTTCAACCCTATAAGGCCAAGTGAAAATGGAAAAATTGGCTTTTACATCATTCTTTGAGTCTGATTTTTGAGTTTTGTTGACAAATCTACGGATGTCAAACTTGAATTGAATGGAATCGGGTATTTAAAATTTAGAATCTATGAGCTACATTTGTGTAAATTTCCTTTTTTGAAAACTGTATTCCTGTTAACACCTCCTTTTACACAATTGAATACACCTTATCCGGCAACAGCATATCTTAAAGGATTTTTAAATACAAAGGGAATATCATCGTACCAGATGGATCTTGGAATTGAAGTTATTCTTCGCATTTTTTCAAAAAACGGATTATCCCAAATCAAGCCAGCTGAAATAAATCCATCATGGTCTCCAAATGCCAAACGGATATACTCACTTTGGGAAGAGTACTTACACAGCATTGATTCTGTCATTGGGTTTCTGCAGGGTAAGCAAGCAAGTCTTGCAGCCCGTATTGTCCAGGGAAGCTTTTTGCCCCAAGCTTCGAGATTTGAAGATTTGATAGACCTTGAGTGGGCGTTTGGCAGAATGGGAGTTCAGGACAAGGCAAAACATTTTGCCACCTTGTATTTGGAAGATCTCTCAGATTTTATAAAAGAATGCATTGACCCTCACTTTGGCTTTAGCCGATATGCTGAAAAACTGGGACGCTCAGCAAACACATTTGATGAAATGCATGGCTACATGGAGAAGAGTGTAAGTCAAATTGATAAATTGAGCCTTCAGATTCTTGCCGATCGTCTGGATGAGCAAGGTGCTGAATTGGTATGCATTTCTGTACCATTTCCAGGAAATTTGTACTCAGCTTTCCGATGTGCGCAATTTATCAAAAGGCAATTTCCCAATATGAAAATTGCACTTGGAGGTGGATTTCCCAACACTGAATTAAGAGAATTGTCTGAGTCAAGGGTCTTTGATTATTTTGATTTCGTTTGTTTGGATGATGGGGAACGGCCATTGGAAAATCTATTGAACCACATACAAGGAAAGATAGGTTTGAATCATCTCAAAAGAACTTTCCACAGAATAGACAATCAGGTAATTTATTTTAATCAATCGCGGGACAGAGATTATCACCAGCACGAATTGGGAACTCCTGATTATACAGATTTGCCTTTGGAGCATTACATTTCTGTCATCGAAATAGCCAATCCCATGCATAGCCTTTGGACCGATGGAAGATGGAATAAGCTTACGATGGCACATGGTTGTTATTGGGGTAAATGTACTTTTTGTGATATTAGTCTTGACTACATCAAGCTGTATGAACCAATCGCTGCCAGTTTGCTGGCAGATCGCATGGAAGAGATGATTCAAAAAACGGGTACCACTGGATTTCATTTTGTGGATGAGGCCGCTCCACCGGCTTTGATGAGGGAATTGGCCTTGGAGATCCTTCGGAGAAATATGTCTGTCAGCTGGTGGACCAATATCCGTTTTGAAAAAAGTTTTACATTGGAATTGTGTCAACTTTTAAGTCAATCCGGATGCATAGCGGTCTCGGGTGGGTTGGAGGTGGCATCAGACCGATTGCTTCAGTTGATTCAAAAAGGAGTAAGCGTTGCACAAGTGTCTATGGTGGCAAACCATTTTAGTGCAGCAGGAATCATGGTACATGCTTATCTGATGTATGGATTTCCCACGCAAACGGTGCAAGAAACGGTCGATAGTCTGGAAATGGTCAGACAGATGTTTGCAGCTGGAATTATTCAATCCGGATTTTGGCATCAATTTGCGCTCACTGCACACAGCCCGGTAGGAATGAATCCTTCGGAATATGGATTGGCAGTTGAGAAAGTTGACATCAGCTTTGCCAACAACGATCTTGCTTTTAAGGACAAAACAGGAATAGATCACAATCGATTTACATTTGGATTGAGAAAATCGATCTACAATTTTATGCATGGAATCGGATTGGATTTCTCCTTGCAGGAATGGTTTGAATTTAAAATTCCCAAAACACAAATTCGTCCATCTTTTGTAGAAGATAGTCTTTTAGAAGAAGACCCTGAAGTCATCAAACCACATGCTAAATGGGTTTGGATTGGAAACATTCCCATCGTCGAAAATGAGAACACCGGGAAAACAAAGGATGTAAAGGAGAAACAGATCTTGCATTTTCATAGCAAACAAGATGAGTATTCGCTTCGATTGAAGAAGCACGACGCGGAATGTCTGATGGAGGCCCTTGATAAAATCTCATTCAGAAATTCTGGAGAACTAAAAACCTATGACGAACTAAAAAAATGGATGCAAGTGAAGTATCCGGATTTTGAGTTGTTGTGGTTTTCGAATCCAATCCGGGAATTGAGAAGTTACGGGTTGTTCTGTCTATAACGAAGATATTAAACCCAGATTATGTATTAGATAAAGAAAGGGTTTCATTTTCAATCCTCAAGATAACCTGTAAACCGGTAAATCAAATCC
This sequence comes from Saprospiraceae bacterium, assembly GCA_016715965.1. Lineage (NCBI taxonomy): Bacteria > Pseudomonadati > Bacteroidota > Saprospiria > Saprospirales > Saprospiraceae > Saprospiraceae bacterium. The sequence goes on from JADJXG010000001.1 coordinate 1,351,467, forward strand.
ACTTTCACATTTTGCAGAGATGTCCAAAGTGATTTCGCCGGATTGTTTTCAAATCAAACATTCCAATGTTAAGCAAAGCACTTGGATCTAAGGATACTTGTATCGCGCTGTATTTTAATTTTTAACTCAATAAGGCGGATCTATTCACTCACATCCCGATCACCAAATTCAAATTGAATTTTCTTTGATATTTTTTAATTTTCGCTTTTCTAACTAAGAGTAAAATTATTTTCCATAGATAATACCGTCCATATTGTGCATAATCTTGAAATCATTAAGAGGAAAGCAAAAGCAGGAATATGAATTGGTCACTATTGCATCCAATGACAATGCTCTTTCTTTCAGACTGGGACTAGCAGGTCATTTTAATTGCTAGTTTAAGCGTTTTTTGGAAAAACCCACTTCAGTCATTTCCTTTCACATCAATGACCAATCCGCTTGGTTTTTTAAATCCTTTGAGATTGTAAGCGATTCCCAGTAAAAAATAACGACCCAGGACATTGGATTGAATAATGTCGGAGTAATTTGCCTGAGCAAGGCTGCGAATACCCTTGTTTTTATTTAGAATATCAAAACAACTGAGACTTATCCTCCATTTTTTATCCTTGGAAATGATAGTGGTCAATGAGGCCGTCCAAAGGGGAACAAAAAATTTCATATCAGAAAAAGTGGATTGTATCAATTGGTAATCGAAATTCGATTTAAACTGAACCCAGTCTTTAAAGTTTAATCCCATTTCTGCATAGACTGTTTGATCATTGAAGGATTGATTTAAATCCTTGTTTTGGGTCGATCGGGACTGTGTTTGGCTGATCCGATAGCCCACTATTGCATCCACGATGTCTTTGTTTCTATTTTCGATGGCAAGATGAAATCCATAAGCCATCCGATCGGTGGGAAAGGAAAGTTGATTGATGACAGAGATGGCCTTGTTGTAATTTCCCTTCAGCACCGTTCTAATTTTAATTTTCATGGGTCTAATGGGAGTGTCAAATTCCAATCTACCGGAAAGGGTAGTTTCATTGTTTGTGTTAACCGGTGTGAGATATCTAACGAGAGCACTGTCAATAATTATAGACTCTTTTATTTTTTGGCGGGTGTAATTCATTTGCATACTTGCGTACAACATTGTAAAATTGAACGCTGAGTATTTCATATAGGATAAATTGGCCATGTGCATCAGTTCGGGACGGAGATTCGGATTCCCCTGATATATGGCGAGGGGATTGCTATTGTTGACAATTGGCTGAAGTTGGCGCAATGCGGGTTCATTAAGTTCTGAGAAATAGTTAAAGTTTAAATTTTCTGAAATTCCAAATCGATACGTCAGAAATGCATTTGGCAGGAATGCTTTGAATTGGTTGTTGATGTTGTTTTTATTTTCATTGATCACCCCCGTTAGACTGGAATATTTGTATCTACTGCCGAGGGAGAAATTTAATTTTTCTCTGTTCAGACTGTAATGAATTCCAAGGTTACTTTGGGTATAATCTCTTTGAAAAAGGGTAGATAAAATCTGATTGCGAATGGGATGGTCATTGACAATGTCGAAGTAATCGCTGCTTGTTTTGTTGGATTGATTGGCAATGGATGTTTAAAATTCTAGATATTGTTTTTTACCCAGAGGCTCGGTATAGGAGCCTTCGGTCTTGTAAAAAAAACCATCGTCGAGACCAATTTGATTTTGTAAAAGATCGTTTGTTTGGAGCATGGGTTCAAAAATCCGGTAAGTAGAACTTATGTCACCCTCTGAATTGTTTTTTGTGAAATTGATTTGTCCATTGAAGCTATAGGTTCGCCCCGGTTTTCTTGTTTTTTTTTGCCACAATACATTCGTGTTCATCCGAAACATCTGGTCAGCCATGTCAATGGTATTTTGATTGTCGTTTATTAAACTTAGATCATTGTTATACACCATGCTTTGTCCTACAGATTTCGCAAAATTAATACCAAGCGCTCCTGTCGACCGGATGGTTATCATTTGGCTGGAGTCAAATCTGTTTTTCCATCGCAGAGAATAACTTCCAGAACTATTTCCCGAAAGTTGCTCATCATTGTTTTTATTGCTAAATCGACGATCCGTCAATAAATTTTCTCTAATGGATGTTTGACGAAGATCATTTTTAAAGTGATTGCCAAAGACAGATGCTTCTATAGTAGATTTCTTGGAGAAATCTTTGTTAATATTTAGACCGCCAGCATAGGAATTCTGGATCCCCTGGTTGTTGTCCATGCCAATTGGAAGTCCGGCGTTCTGATCAAGATCAATCGTAAATCCTCCAGAGCCTCCACCGTTCATAAAAGATCCCATCCCACCCATAAAATCAATGTAATCTCTGATGGAGAAATTTTGCTCGTTGATGTTGTTGGCCATTCCAATAAATGATGATCTGAGATTGGGAGTAAATCGATTGAGATTTGCCCGGCACTTTATTCTTTTTGAACTTCCGGCTGCGATTTCTGTGGTTCCAAAATATCCAACCTTTTTGTCTTCTTTTAATTTGAGATTGATGGATCTTTCTCTTTGTCCATCATCAATTCCGGTAAATTCTGATTTGTCAGATTTTCTATCAAAAACCTGTACTTTATCGATGGCATCCGCATCCAGATTTTTTGTGGCAATTTTGGTGTCTTTGCCAAAAAATTCCTTTCCATCCACCAAGACATTCTCTACTTTTTCACCAAGGGCTTTGACAGATCCGTCCCTTTCGACTTCAATACCTGGAAGTTTGCGCAATAAATCCTCTGCGACATCTCCAGGTTTTACCTTAAAGGCTGAGGCATTGTACTGAATGGTGTCTTTTCCAAAACTCATTGGACTCAAAAAATCTTTAACTTCAATTTCTTCCAACAAATGCGAACTCGTCTTTAACACAATTGAATCCAAATAAGTATCTTTGTCTATGTCGTGCAGGACTAACCAAAATTGTTCATACCCAAGATAGGAAATCTGCAGTAACAAATTACTTTTTTTATCAGTAGAAAATTCAAATTCACCTTTGCGATTCGAGTGCTTAAAATGGATTACGGTAGAATCGAATTGATTTAGCAGCACCACAGATGCGTACTCTATTGGTTGCAGATTTTCATCCAGGACAATCCCATGGATTTTTTGAGCAGTCACCTTGAAAAGACTGAGGAGGACAATAACATAAAAAACGAGATATGGACGCATGTTTCAGAATTAATGTCTCTCTTCTGTGATTATCATTTTTATGCTGCCATTCTTTCCATCTGTGGCCCCCATTTCTTTCATTTTGGCCTCTCTGATTTTTTCATATTCTGCTTTGCTTACTTTTTTACCTTTTGTTGGTCTGGTAAATTGGAAAGACTCGGGTAAATTGTCAATGGATGTTGCTATCGTCATACGGTCGCCATTGTCTGTTTCCAGGGCAAGTATCATGCCTGGCAAACCCGTCATTCCCGATGGTCCGAAGTTAACAGGTATTTGTGGTGTAAACCACGCGACCACGTTTTTTGAAGTATCCTGAAGGATTGCTTTCTGGCAAGGATAATTTAGAATTGATTTCTGCTCTCCTGTCATTTTCCATTTATTTTTTGGAAGTTTGTCAGTAATCAGAAAATCCTTTCCCATTAGATCCTGGGATTGAATAAATGTATTCTCAACCGGGTTAATGTAGATGATGCTTTCAGGAATTTTCATCACAATTTCAAATGTGCCACCACCTTCTTCATGTTTCAATTCCAAATCTTTTGGATTTTCATGGTTTTTATACAAGGATTCATCTTTGGTAAAATAAAGGACCTTATCCACTGACTGAGAAGCAGGCATCATTTTGGCCATTTGAGGATTATCATCTCCCAGGTCAAAATTTAGTTTGATGGTTTCTTTAAATATAATCTTCCCGGAGTGAATGTTCTGGGAAAAATTCGGAATGGTAATGGCTGCAAAAGCAAGAATAGTTACAATTAATTTCATTGTTTTAATTTTAGTGATGAAAGAATGGCACAAAAGTAGATCTAAGTTTGACAGCCACAGGTTAAACAAAGTTGATGCAAGGTTAAATAAGGTTAATGGAGGAACAGGGACCCTCAAAAATGATTAATTTTGTGAAGTTAATATAAGAAATGAAGGAAAAATCATTTCATAAAAATCATCAGATATCGGCAGGGATCAGTCTTTTGCTGCTTGCAGTTTTTTTGGTTTATTATTTAATCAATAGCTACAAAAACGAGAAAGCTCAATTACAGAAGGAAGTACATTATCTTCTCACCAATGCTTTCAAAACCGCGGAATCAGAAGTTTTGGATCAGATGATTTTTGAGTTGAAAGGTGTTTCATGGATCAACAAGGAAGAACATTTGCGCTTAAATATGGACAAGCCGGAAACAGAAATCCTAACGGTCGATTCTATAGGGAAGCACAATGGAGTGATGAGCCGAACATTGGTGATTTCAAGCAAAGATCATTCTTTGCAACACACAAAGGATTTGAAAGTAAAGGTCGAACTAAGAAGCGATTCAATTAATCTTGACTCCACAACCCGATTATTTAAATCAAATGAGTCATCAAGTTTTGAGGCTGTTGAGAAAATTTTTAAAGATAACCTCAGAAAATCAAATCTCAGTATAAAATATCGCATCCAGAAAGACACAGGGTTAAGTGAATTTAAGAATGGAGAAAGCTACAAAGATGTGTTTACCCAGGATTTTTACAGTATCGACACAGATCACAATCAAGTATATATTTTGAAAGAAATTTTGCCTGAACTCATTTTTTCAATATTGCTCTATCTTGTGGTAATCTTTGCATTTGTAAGTATTATACGCTCCGCTAAGAAAGAGAAGGAGTTATATGACATGAAGAATGATTTTATGAGAAACATGACACATGAGCTAAAGACGCCCATAGCGACCATAGGTGTGGCTCTTGAAGCCATCCAAAGTTTTCATGCTGGTCATGACAAAGAATTGAGAGATGAATATTACCGGATTGCTGAGGCAGAAAACAAAAAGTTGAATGGTTTGGTGGACAAAGTTTTGCAAGTTTCACACCAAATGGATTCGAACCGAATGGATCTGGAAAAGCTTGATATCTGTCAGATCACTGAAGAGATATTGGGTTCTTTTCGATGGAGGGCTGAACAAAAAGGGATTCATTTGCAGTTGGAATGCAGTGAAGACAAGCGAGAAATATGGATCAATGCTCAAAATTATATTTTGATTTTGCACAATCTTATTGACAATGCAATGAAGTACAATAAATCACAAGACGCGCAAGTAGTCGTTCAGATTATTCGAACGGATGATGAACTTAATGTTAAGGTAAAAGACAACGGAATTCCTATTCCTGAAGATCAGAAGAGTAAAATATTTGAAAAATTTTATCGGATTCCTCAAGGAGATGTACATGACGAAAAAGGACACGGACTTGGTTTGTATATTGTGGCTCAGCTTGTCAAATCAATTCATGGCAGAATTCAATTAAAGACTTCAGAGAGGGGCAATACGTTTGAAATTGCGTTTCCGTTTGAATTAGTACAATGATCAAGATCCTTTATATTGAAGACGAACCATCACTGGCGAAAATTGTAAAAGAGTCCTTACAGAGTAGATCTTATGAAATCTTGCACCTGTTGGATGGCATGAAGTTGCTTGAATCTTTTCAATCTTTTCAGCCCGACATCTGTCTGTTTGATGTGATGTTGCCGGTCAAGGATGGATTCACTCTTGGTAAAGAATTGCGCATTCATTACCCAAGCATACCTATTATTTTTATTACCGCAAAAAATCAGACGGCAGATGTACTGCAGGGATTTCAAGCAGGAGGGAACGATTATATTAAAAAACCATTTAGCTTGGAAGAGCTAATTGTTAGAATCAATAATCTTTATCAATTGTGTTATCAAAGTCAAACTCCAGCAGGGTCTGAAAATATGATCTCAATAGGTCGGTATAAATTTTCACCCACAAGGTTGGAGTTAATTTTGGAATCAGAAGTTAAGCGTTTATCCTATAGAGAGGCACAGCTTTTGGTGATGTTGATTAATCACAAGAACGAAGTGGTCAATCGAAAGTACATCTTGGATACGGTGTGGGGTGATGATCATTTTTTCAATTCTCGCAATTTGGATGTGTACATTACAAAATTAAGACAATATCTTAAAGAAGATAAGCGGGTGCAGATCCTTACTTTGAAAGCAGTGGGATACAGACTTGTGGATGGATGATTGTAAAGAGAAACCAAACGATAGAATTATTTTGTGTGATTTTAGAGGTGAAGTACAAATAAAAAGGATGGATCAATCTAAACTCAGCTGATAAATGCAACAAATTAATTATAAAATTGTCCTACTTAGCATTAAAAAATGACTCTATCCAGAAACATTGTTTAAAGCATTTTTTTCCTTATCCAGTTAAATTCAAATTATGAACAGAATTGCAATCGTTTTCATGATCCAATTGACCTTGGTTTCAGTTGTGACAGAATTAAACGCCCAGGCTTTGAGAATTCCCTATTCTACCAACCATGCCTGCATTTCAGGTAGAAAAATTGGAGTCACCGATATCCTCATCACATGGAATGCTCCTGGGGTAAAAGGAAGAGAGGGGAAGATTTGGGGAACCGAAATCGCATATTATGGTACTCAGGTGTTGGGTTTTGGATCCAATGTCCCATCCCCATGGAGAGCCGGTGCAGATGAGTGCACCACCATGTCATTCAGTACGGATGTAACGATCAACGGAAGAAATTTGGCTGCAGGTAAGTACGGATTTTTTATTGAATTGTATCCCGATTCTTCAATATTAATCTTTCATAAGAACCACCATAGTTGGGGAAGTTATTTTTACGATTCTACGGATGAGGTATTGAGAGTGGTGACCAGACAGATTAAGGACCAGAAGAATATGGTGGAAAGATTGGATTTTACCTTTCGAAATCAGACCGATCGATCCGTGGAAATATCCCTGGAATGGGAATATTGGAGAATTCCTTTTTTGTTGGAAGTAGACCACAAAGCAAACACATTGAAGTATATTAAAGATCAAATGAGTGGGGAGTTAGGTTTTGATCCACCCAGTTTGCAGGCTGCTGCCAATTGGTGTCTGCGCAATGAAATCAATTACGAGCAAGCGCTCGATTGGATCATCTCTTCGACCAATCCCAATTTGGGCGGCTTGCAAACTTTTTCAGCCTTGTCAACAAGATCTGGACTTTTGGAAAAGTTGGGCAAAAAAGAGGAAGCGGTATTATACATGAACCAAGCCATGGACAAGGCGACTGCGATCGAACTTCACCAATACGGAAGACAATTGCTGCAGCAAAGAAAAACAACAGAAGCAATGTCTGTATTTGAACTCAACTTTAAGAAAAACAAAGGAGTCTGGCCAACTCATGTGGGCATGATGCGCGGATTGTCTGCCACAGGAAATCTAAAAAAAGCGCTCGAACACGCCAGACTTGCCCTTCTACAAGCCCCGGACGAAATCAATCGGAAGAGTCTGGAGTCCGCGATTAAGAAACTTGAAGCAGGTGAAGCATTGGGAATTTAATTTATTGTATTATTAAAGATTTGAATTCCCAATTTTCAAACCATAACTAAGCTAACAATCATACATACTTGCAGGGTATATACTTTTTGAGTGTCTATGAATCAGGCAGAATTTTGTAAGCCATACCTATTTTGGTTTCAATCCATTTTCAATTTTCAAAACATCCGATCTATTCTGCTGTTTCCAACCGATATCCAATGCCGTGGACACCAACAATGTTGACACCAGGATCTGAAGCCAATTTTTTTCTCAATCGGGAGACAAAAACATCGATGCTCCGACCCACTAAAACGCCTTCATCGGCCCAAACTTCCTGAAGAATAAATTCCCGATCAAGAAGTTTATTCTTGTGCACAATAAACAAATGAAGAAGCTTGGCTTCGCGAAAAGTAAGGGACACTGTGATTTGATTGCAACTCAGTTTTTGATTGATAAGATCTAGTTTTGAATCTCCAAAATAAATCCAGTTTTGATTTTGGACTTCAGTCTTTTTTGGTATTGCTCTCTTTATTTTGTAAATCAATACACCGATAAAACCCATAAGGGCAAAAAGCAATACAGTCTCTTTAAGTCGCCAGACAGATGTAGATTGAGCAGAGGGCAAAAACTCAAGATCAATGTAATGACAACCATCTGGTGGAGTTCTTCCCGCACATGGAATTTCGGAGTTTATTGTTAAATCTAACTTGTGAAATCCCAAATCGATGCTATCGTCAGCACAACGTTTAATGCTCACGGTATAGCTGGAAGAAATACCGTAAAGATCCAGTGATGATTGTAACAATTCCGGCAGAGCCTCATACGAAAAAGTGTGGTTCAATTGAATGCGCCAGTTGGATGTTGCTTTTTGCTGAATGGCGGGTATCCTGCTCATGCTATCTCCGGATAAGCGCAAGAGTTGATCTGCCGTTCTTCTCAATGCCAAATTGATTTTATCGTTTTCTTGATTATTTTTCTCAGAATAAGCATTTAACTCACCAAGTAGAAAAACAGCTATTAACCAAAAATATTTTGATTGACTTACTTTGAAAGAATGCAAAAACATGCCATAAAAATAGCCATTTGGATCAACATCCATTGAATTTGATGCGTGCCGCAAAAATCCGGTTTTCAGAGACGGCCAATTGGAAAATATAACCTTCGTCTGCAGGTAATACCAATTGCCAAGATTTACCAAGGTCTGACGAGCGGAAAATACCAAGATCAAAACTACAGAACAAGTATTGACCTGCCTGAACCATCTCATACAGATCCTTTGATTGAGAAAGGTCTTTTTCAAAAATTAATGGTTTACAATTGGTTTTCAGACTTTTGTCCATTCTGGACCAGCTTCGACCTCCGTCCATCGATAGTCTAATTCTGCTGGTTATTCCTTCAGGATTCAAACTCGAAACGTCCTTGGCTCCTAGAATTGCTACCAAACCATTTTCGATCTTACTGGTGTGTTTAATCAGTGTATTTTCATTGAGCAATTCCTCCCAATCTTCTCCGCCATTTTTCGAACGGATCACCCCGTTCCTACCACCGGCAATGATGGCTCCATTGGCTTCGAAAATGTCAAGAATCAAGCCTTTGTTGTAAACCAATGACCACGAATTTCCCTGATCGGAAGACTTAAAAATCCCCTTATCACCTGTGACAAAAAGATGACCAGATTTGGATTCCAGAATCGTATAGATCGTTTGGGTTTCTAACCTGGGAAATTTTTTGGTCCAGATTCCGGTACCGGGAATGGATTGATAAATCCCATGGTTGTAGCAAACAGCATACAGACCATTTTTACCAGACACAAGATTGAATACAGGCATTTTCAAACCCAATTCTTTTTTCCAGGCCGGACTCGATAAGGCGGTACTTGTTTTGTATATTTCATCTTGGTGAGCGACAATGAGTGTATGGTCTTTGGCATGAATGCAATTAATTTGGATGTCAGTTGGCAAACCATTGCTGATGTCCTGCCAATGATCGCCAAAATCATTGGATTGATAAACCCAGTTAGAAGTATGAGGTAGAGTGGACAACTCGATACCCTTGATAAAAAAAGCCTGGCTTAGAAATAAGGCCAAAATCAATTGAATTTTCATCTTACAGTTGTTTAAGTGAATGAATGGCCCAAAGGTATTTGCCAATATTTTATGAGGCTTCTATTGGAGGTAAAACAATGTAAACGAAATGTAAAATACTGTTATGAGATTGGATTTCGAGTTTATCAGGAAGAAAAAACAGGAAGTAAATCCAGTTTTCTATTGATTGGAGAAAAATCGATCGGCGTAATATTCCATGACCGGCGTGAGGAATTATAGCTTACAATGGAGAGACTAATAAAAGAAGATTAAATTTATCAATTTATAAGTACTAACAAACTTTAGGCTTAATAAAAATCAATTAATTTTTAACGCACCTGCAACTTAATCCTACATTAAGCTCTGGAAAATTAAATTTTAGAATCTGGTTGTTGCTGAGTATAATGATAACATTGTTCAGATTGCTATCTGCCTGTGAAGCCCAAAACCCCGCATAGGAACCAAGTCCAATAAAACTCGTCGCAGCTCCAGGTTGTCTCCGGCCTCCGGGTAGTGCACTAAAACCACTAGAATTGCTTGCCGGCGAACCGGGGCTCCATAAATTATCCAGTTTTCTCAGACTTGCTCCAGCTTCATTGTATCCTCCCAAATGCGAGATCAACTTTTCCCAATCAGCCATCGTGGGAATATGCCAGCCATCCGGACATAATTTTATTTTGTTGATCGCATGCCGGTTGTACAATTTTCCAAACAAGGGGCCATTGTTTATATCATTTTCGTAATAACACCATGCAGGACCTGATGCTGCTTCCCATTCCTGGGTATTGGTTAATTTTTGCATACCCGCCTCCAGGGATAAATTGGATTGCATCCAACATTGAGTACCAATGGTGACGATGTCATAAAGGTTATTTTCACTGTCCTGCACCGCTGTAAATGAACCGCAACCATTTCCAGCGGATACAGTAAAATTATATGAAGCGCTACTTGTACACAAATTTTGATGATCAGTAACGGTCACCGAATACAGTCCTGATTCACTTACCGTGATTTTTGGAAAATCTCCAATACCATGACTCCATTCATAGGAAAAGGGTCCCAATCCATTTTCCTTATTAACTTCGAGTTGATCTGTACCAAGCTGGACAATAGTCACTTTAAAAGCATTGCACTCATCCGTTGATCCTAGTCTGCAGGCATGTATGATAAGTATTGAACCCAGCAAGGTCAGCCAAAAAGGATTGAAATTTTTCATCATAAGAAATATTCAGTTTTAGAAATTCCACATTACAAAAATAACAATTAATTGATAACTCTGAATAAAAGTACTACAAGGCAATAATAGAATTGAATGATTCTAAAATTATTCTAACCCCCCGGTTGAATCTGCATATAATCCTATAAGAATTGCGACTCCACCACTCCGGAAATGCATGCTGATATGATGTCCCGAAAAGTATTCATATAAGATACTTTGAAGAAAATCAAAAAAGGCTCATCCAAAATTTGTTTAGAAGCAATATTCCTGAAAACATAAATACTAATTTTTGCGGACTCGTAAGCCTATACCGCTGCGATTTACTCAATCCGAGTGCCAATGACCATCCAAAAGAAAATGTATGACTTATGATTTTTAAAATCAAAATCCAATCAGATCAATTTAGACCTGTTGGGTGATGGGATTTATTGCTTGAGCAACATCTCCGCAGCTTCGTTTCCAACCAAAGTACCTATTGCGATGCCCATACCACCCATCCTCACAGAGACACCTACCCTTTGACTTTGCATTTGGATGATGGGTTTTTTGACCGGGCCAAGCCCCATTATTCCTACCCATGAATCACAGATTTCATACCTGTTGTTTTCCAGCAGATGCTGCTCAGCAAATTCGATTAGAGAATGTTGTATTTTTGGATTGTATCCAATTTGATCGGTGTACTCGTTTTCCAAATCCAAATGTCTTCCCCCACCTATCAACAATCCACCTTTCACCGGTCTAAAATATACATAGCCCTTATGATGGTGGTAGGCTCCAGTTAATAATAGAGGATTTTGGGTTTTCAAAACCAGGACGTGGTTTCTGGCAGCTGTAAGCTGGAGTTCTGGCATCAGTTGTTTGGCAAATCCATTTGTGGCCAACAAAAGTTTTTGCGCAGAAAAGGTAAATCCATGGTTGCAAGATATGGTCAATTGTTCTGTTTCCTCCTGCCATTGGAGAACGCTCGTATTAAAATAAATTTGACCTCCCAATGCATAAAATTTCTTCATCAAAGACAAGATCATTTTCATTGGATCGAGCAGAGATTCATGTTCTGTTTTAATCATGCCCGCTACATTGGTAAATCCATGATTCGAAATTTCATCGTGGGCCATTGAAAAATAATTTTTCAATCCAGTCCACTTTTGGATTTCTGCATTGATTTGCTGCAATTGCTGATCAGATGGACAATCCATTTTGTTTTCATCCGTGAAAACTTCATATCCGCCTGCGGAATTCCAGCCTATATCTTCGTTTGGTAGTCGTTTTCTCAATGCGCCGATTCCATCATATCTCTTTTTAAAAAGCGCAAAAACCTCTTCAGCTGATTGGTTTTGCAGGTCATCCAGCAATTCACCCGCACTGCCAAAACAAGCAAATCCTGCATTTTTAGTACTTGCCCCATCAGGCCGCCAGCCTCTTTCTAGAATACACACCCTGGAATTTGGCTTATTCTCTAAGTAACTGATTCCCGCATTAAGTCCAACGATACCAGAACCTACGATGCAAAGATCATATTGAGTCTGAAGACCGATTCTTTCCCAGTAACTAATATTGAATGGAAAAAGCTGGTCCATCAACCGTGTTTGATTTGATTATTTTCTCGGATAATGACAACACTCGTGTAAGGCATTATAGGTTTCATCATTGGCCCTGTATTTTGGTGTATCATAACCTGCAGCAGCAATTCTGAGTTGAATTTGATCCAAGCTGATAAGGCTGGGGTTGTAGTAAAGATTGAGCAGTTTGGTGTTCACATCCCAGTTAGCTTTTTTTACTCCCTTTATTTTGATGGCTTTTTCAATATTTTTTTTACACATACCGCAGTTACCTCCTACCTCAAAGCTGGTCTGCTCAAAATTCTTAGATTGAGCGCAGACGATGGTCCCTAAGAATAAACACAAGAATAAGACCCATAATCCTTTCATTTCAATTTATTTTCTAAAAGAACGGGTGGAGTGGGTAATGAGTTTAAAACTGCAAGGACTATATGCAAATTACACAGGCTAATGGGCATTCAATAACGAAGGATCGTGTTAAAAAAAGTTGGTATTTTGCCCCTTAAAACCAAGCACGACATGATTCAAAGAATTCAAACCATATGGTTGTTTCTGGCATCTTTGGCCTTTTCTGTAGCATTGTGGCCCTCCATTTCACTGGTTAGGACACCGGTTTTGGAGGAATCTGTGCTTGCTGACGGCAGAATTCAAATCTGGGAAAGCCATGTCCTGAGTTCAGGAGCGGTGATTTCCCTGATCTTAACAGTGGCTGCCATTTTTTTATACCGTAACCGCCCCAATCAGGTTTTGATTGCGAGCCTGGCAGCCCTTGTTCAGATTGTATTGGTTTTATTGTCAACATTTTATACGACATATAAGCTTGGGCAGTTTGATCAAATGGGTTTGGATCTGGGTGTTTTCACAGGCTTTGCAGGCGTGTTTTTGGTATGGTTAGCCGCCCGCGCCATCCGTAAAGACGAGGAAATAGTCAAATCCATGGATAGACTTCGATAAATTTTTTCAGAAAAGGGTATTAATAATCATCACTTGCCTTATCTTTGCACTCCTTAAAAGAAAAAGCATGGCAAATCATAAATCTGCGCTCAAGAGAATACGTCAAAACAAGGTGACAAGAATGGCCAACAGGTATTACAAAAAAACAACCCGTACGGCTGTTCAAAAACTCAGAAGTCTTACAGAAAGCTCTGAAGCCAAGAAGTTATTGCCAAGAGTCATCAGTATGATTGACCGTCTGGCAAAGAAAAACACCTGGCACAAAAATAAAGCATCCAATTTGAAAAGCAGCCTGACCAAACAAGTGGCCAGGATCGCCTGATCCAGTGATCAGAGCTTCTCAATTCATTCATAAAAATCGTGCAAGGAAATAAACCACTTTGCACGATTTTCATTTTAAAGGTACAAATCAATCATTTTTTCGGCTCATGAGAATTTCAGTGTATCGCAAGGCCCATTTTAATTCAGCCCACAGATTGTTTAATCCAGATTGGTCCGAAGAAAAAAACAAGGAAATTTTTGGAATTTGTTCCAGCCCTAATTTCCATGGGCACAACTATGAAGTAGAGCTAAAGGTCACCGGCGAATTGGATAAAGAGTCGGGTATCCTCATTGATCTTAGAAAATTAAAAGACTTATTGAAGGAAAAGGTAGAAGATCGCTATGATCACAAAAATCTGAATGTGGAGTGTCCTGAATTTAAAAACAAAGTCCCTTCCGCAGAGAATCTGTGTATCGAAATTTATCAGCTTGTTCGCCCGGAAATACCTGCAGCCATGGACATTGCCGTCCGGCTGTATGAGACTCCCCGCAATTATGTCGAATTTCCGGCTTAAGGCCTTTCAGACCTTTTGTACAGCTTGAGGGTTTTGACTACTTGTTGGTTCTGGCCGACCAGTCTCACCATATAGATGCCATCTGTCAACATGGAAATATCATAAGATTTTCCTTGAATCGCATTAAAACCCAACAGCTTTTTACCCATGATGTTATAAATTTCGATTCGGCTCAAGCCATAATTAAAATCTACGGTAAAACTATTTTGGGTGGGATTGGGGTACATCCGGATAAGTTGGGTTCTGGCCGGACCTTTGGTACTTAAGGATTTATTAAATAGGTAGTCGACTTTGAGCTTTTGGGTGGTATCCTGACGTTCAAACACATAGACTTCCACGTGGGCGCTGCCCTCTATTTCATGGTCAGCGACGTGCACATCCAGATTCATCAGTGCATTTGGCTCTACCGCATTGTAATTTTCCTCAGGACATCTGGTCACAAAACTGGGATAACAATTGAGATTGTCGCAAACGTAAGCTTCCCAACCTTCTGTAAGGGATACATCAATCCGTTCCCATAGCAATTCGATGGAACGGGTGTGGCGATTGGCCACTTTATTGTAGCATACATGCTCAAATACATTGGGGTCTGTAATAAATTCGATTTTGCATGGATTTTCTAAGGCCTCAAATTTGGTAATCTGGGCGGATACCATCTTAGAAACCATGAAACAGAACAAGGTGCAGTAAAATATCTTCATGACCATCCTATTTTAAGTACAGGATACAAAGATAATGTGAAAATCAGACAATTGGCCAATTTGTAAATCTGAAAATTGGAAAATTCGAGAATTCAGATGAACCCATGAATCAAATGATACAAATTAGGGGGTTAAAAACTCCGAGTGGAGCAACCGGACGGATGGTCAGTTAAATATAAGAAAAACCACCAGCTTAGAAAGTCTGTATTGAAATGCTCAGATATTGGGGGAAAAAGAAAAAGCCTTCTGGAGATGACAGAAGGCTTTTTAAAAAGAGGTTTTGTTTTAGATCTGTTTATTAGAAAACAGTGATTTTTTGTGTTTGAAGCCCCTTGGCTGTGCGAACTTCCACAGAGTACACTCCGGACTCAAGGTCCACAGCATAACTGAGGTTGTTAAGACCAGCCTGAAGACTCTGTCCATTCGCAAGTTGAGACACAAATCTTCCCTGCATGTCGAACAATCTGATATCCGCTTTGGCGCTCTCCTCCATTCTGACATCCATGTTGATCCTGTCTGAAACTGGATTTGGAAAGACTTTCATCGATTGAACGATACCGGGATCTTGTGTGCCTGAAGTTCCGTTTTTAATATTGACATCGTCCAGGAAATAAGCCCAGCCATTGCCTCCGGTTCCTCTGAATTGAACAAGAATTTCCGGGGTACCATCGAAAGCTGACAAATCAACTTTCTGGGCTTTCCACTGATCGGGTAGAGGCAGCCAAAATCCAGGAATGTGGCTATTGACCACATCCACTACTGGTACTGAAGCCATGCTGCTTCCAAAATCTGAATAAACGGTAGTCCATGTATCTCCGCAATCTGTGGAGATGAGAAGTTCCATTTTATCATTGCTATTTGCATCTTTCACCGCATAGGCATAATTCCAGCTGGCCTCTGTATTGATTCCTTGTGAAAGATCAATTTTGTCAAAATACAAAGAGGCCACCAATCCTCCCGATCCAGCATCGGAAAAGGCAAAAAACATGTTCCAGGCAGATTGGCCAAAGCCCCCCATCATGTGTGGGAAGTTATTACCCTGTGCAGCACTCGCTCTAAAGATTCTAAGTCCATTGGTTTGGACATAGGTTTTTGCGACGGGTGTAGTCCCGCTGCCTGTTTCAAATCCTTCATTTAAAGTATTGCCATTGGTAGCATTTGGAAAGGTTAATAATCTAAGCTGATCTTCAAAATTATTCACCACATTGCGGTCTCTGATTGCTCCTCCATTGATTCGATCGATGTAAATGTTAAAGGTAGCAGATCCGAGGTTTAATGGGAGGTTGTTAAAGGTATGGCTTGCCTTGTCACCGGGAAGCAAAGATCCGCTCCAGTTGATGCGGGGTCTTGCGACACCTGAATTTAATTGTACAAAATCGATGGAAGTAATCGGAGTAGAATCAGTAGAAACGTTTTCAAATTCCAAATCATAGGATACGGAATTATCACATTGGTCCACCCGGTTTTTCATGGTACCGGAGATTAAGTTGATGTCGAAATACCCACCCTGCGCCTGTTTGGGGGCAGAATAAGCAGCTTGAAATACTTCCCTGGCGCCTGCTCCTGAAACCACTGCATTTTGGACAAATGCCACTACAGAAAGTTCGTTGACAGAATATATGTAAGAGGGCACCGGCACTCTGAAACTAAAGCTTTTGGTTTCTCCCGGAGTGATGGCGGTCGTCAAACGAGTACCTGATTGGTTAGGGATCATTTTACGCATTACATGGGAAAATTCAATTTCTCCATTGGTAGCGGCCTGTCGCGGGAATCTGATTTTGCTTTCTGTAATTACTGTATGAAGAACATAGTTAGTTCCAGTGAAATCAACACTGCTCACGTTCTTAATGTCCACATTGATAGACATACTGTCCTTGCCGGCATCGAGGGTCACTTCGTGATTAACATTGAGTTCGATCGGCGAAGTAACCGCCATTCTGCTGTCCAAAGGAGCAGAATTAATTACCAGATTGATCGGATGCCCGTTGTGAGGAATGGTACCATCCAATCTACAAGAAGGGGCAGAGTTGATTCCGTAAAACTGATGTCTTGCCTGTGATTCAGGTATATTATGTCCATACATTGGATCACCTGTTGTGGGGATGTAACTTTGATATTTAAGCGCAATTACATTGGGTCCTCGTGATTCCAAAAAAGGGTCAAAAATCGGATTGGTGGATGCACATGGTGGGCAGGTTGCACTGGTGTATTCCTCAATGAGGACTTTGCGCACGGCCTGAGCGTCCAGGCTAAAAAAAGCAACGAACGCCAACAGAATGAGTAAGGTAAATTTTCTATTCATTTTGATTTGATTTTGTGATTTTATTTTTTCAAACTGCAATATTAGCGATTTATTAAATACGGATTTGGATTTAATTTGATTTTTCGACGAGATTTGGAGATGAATTGATCAAAACTTCGAGTACGATTGATGAAGTTATTCCTACTCCATTATTTATCAATTTTTTAAACATTAAGATTATTTTTATGATTATTTCTGATACAAGTTTGCTTCTCGAAATTTATCGACCGATCTCTCACAGAACAACGTTTAATTTTGATTTTTGTAAATTTGTGAGTTTATCTTCCGGCCTTAAAACGCACCAAATTGGCTAGAATCTGTATTATTGGCAATGGTATTTCAGGAATTACAGCAGCCAGACATCTCAGAAAAAAAACGAATCACGAAATCCTGGTCATTTCTGAGGAGAGCGAATATTTTTATAGCAGGACGGCTTTGATGTATGTCTATATGGGGCACATGCAATGGAAGGATCTGATGCCCTACCCGCCCGATTTTTGGACTAAGAACAGGATTGAGCTGTTGAAGACAAGAGTTAAGACCGTAAATTTTGGTGCAAAGAAAATTCATACGACCGAAGGTCAGGCTTTGGACTATGAACATCTGATTATTGCCACCGGCTCCGTTCCGACAAAATACAATTGGCCGGGTATGGAGCTCAACGGTGTTTTTAGTTTATATCACCGCTGGGATCTGGATGCCATCGAACAATGGTCTAAAAATATGCAGGAAGCTGTCATTGTAGGTGGTGGATTGATTGGAATCGAACTGGCTGAAATGCTAAATAGCAGAAAAATCAAAGTCACCATGTTGGTCAGAGAATCGGAATATGGGTCCTACGTGCTTCCCAACGAAGAGGCTAAGATGGTCTCAATGCACATCCGAAATCATGGAATTGATCTTCGCTTGGGTACTCAATTGGAACAAATTTGCGGAAAGGATCAGGTGGGTTCAGTTATTTCGGATCAAAGAGAGGAAATCCCATGTCAAATGTTGGGTATTTGCATTGGTGTGCGACCAAACATTGATGTGTTTCAGGAAAGCGGACTGGAATGTGATTTGGGTGTTTTGGTGGACGATCAGTTGAGAACCAACTTTCAGGATGTCTATGCGATTGGAGATTGTGCGCAACTTAGACATCCCCAGCCTGGAAGGAGGGCCATAGAACCACTCTGGTACACAGGAAGAATGATGGGAAAAACAGCGGCAGCCAACATCGCAGGAGAGCACTCGTCCTATCTTCCTGGAATTTGGTTTAACTCCGCTAAATTTTTTGACATCGAGTACCAGGTGTATGGTCAGATCCTGCCCAAAACACCAGAAAATATCCAAAGCATTTACTGGAGACATCCCACCAAAGAAAAGTCGATCCGGATCAATTATGAAAGGGAAAGTCTGGTGGTTACTGGATTTAATCTGATGGGATGTCGTTTCAGGCAAGAGGTTTGTGAGCTGTGGCTGCAAGAAAAAACAATAATTACTCAAGTCCTTCAAAATATTCGGCTCGCTTTTTTCGATCCTGAATTTTATGAAGATGTTGCCGTAGAATTTTTGAAATCTGCAACGAATCAAACCGGTATAGAATTGCAAGCGCAGGCAAACTGGAAACTCAATGAAGTAATTCGATTTCTGGAGAAAACAACAAAATCATGATCGCGGATTTGAATAAAAAAATAACTGAAAAATGGATTTCTTTATCCGCTTTGGCTTCAGGAATCGCAGGGCTTCTTATTTTGATTTTGTGCACTTTCCATTCTTTAAAGCCTTCGCTTTGGAATCTTTTTCTTTCATTCTTTTTATTGACTTCAGGAGTCATCTTGTATGCTTTTCATTTGTACAAAGGCAAACTCCCCGGTATCAAAAACAATCAACTCTATACTTCTCCATTGACCTCAAGAGGATGGCTGGCATGGATTCTTGCATTTTTACTCACCGTATTTTATGTTTTGCTTTACTGGTATCCACAATATTTGGGCTTGAGAGAATCCAGCAATTCCGGACTTATCGCCTTGTTTGATCCTTTGAGCCGATTTTTAAAAAATCAGGATGCAAGTCAGTGGTTTGTTTACGGTGTTCTTTATACATGGGCAATTTTAATATTTGGAATCAAATATATTTGGAAGTACAGACACTCAAAGTACCAAATTGTCAGAACGATATCTGTGATGTTTTTTCAGTTTGCTTTTGCATTTCTATTACCAGAACTCATGCTAAGACTCAATCTTCCTTACAATGATTTAAAAAATATGTGGCCATTGAATTATTATTTTTTTGATGGTTGGCGCCTCAATGAATTATTGCAAGCTGGGAATATTGGCGGTTGGATGTTGGTGTGGGGCATTCTCATGGTGGTTTTGATCTCACCGGTCCTGACTTATTTGTATGGTAAACGGTGGTATTGCAGTTGGGTCTGCGGTTGTGGAGGACTTGCTGAAACAGCCGGAGATTCATTTAGACAACTTTCTGACAAATCAATTAGTGCCTGGAAAATAGAAAGATATTTGGTCTATTCGATATTGGTCATTGTGCTGATCATGACTGCAGGAGTTTTGTATTCTTATTTTACAGGTCAGGAAACTTTTCTTTTTATTCAAACTGCTGCGCTTAGAAGTTGGTATGGATTTTTAATCGGTGCTGCATTTTCGGGTGTCATTGGTGTGGGATTTTATCCTCTGATGGGAAGCAGGGTCTGGTGTCGGTTTGGTTGTCCAATGGCCGCTCTATTGGGTATCCAGCAAAAGTTTTTCTCCAGATTTCGCATCACCACCAACGGAGGACAGTGTATATCTTGTGGCAACTGTTCTACTTATTGCGAAATGGGTATTGACGTGCGTGCCTATGCGCAGCGGGGACAGGACATTGTTCGCGCCGCATGTGTCGGTTGTGGTGTTTGCAGTGAGGTATGTCCACGCGGAGTTCTCCGATTGGAAAACGGAAGTGTGGATATTTTTGAGCGAGCGGTGAAAGCAAGGAATGAGGAATGAATATTCAAAGTCTTCACATGGTCTAAAAATAAATAACTACACTTTGCTAAAAATTTGAACAGGTCAGATGCCCAGCTCAATTGGATAATTTCACAAACTATCGTTGGACAATGATCAGTTTTCCTTTTTTATTTTCAACATCCAGAATGTAAACGCCAGCTTGAACATGTTGAAGGTCCACCTTGATTGATTTGCCTCTAAGGATTAGCCCTCCATTGCAATCAAACAATTGGTAACCTGATTCTTTATCAAAAATAATTTGATCGGTCGCAGGATTCGGGTAGAAGTAAGCTGTTTCCTTGTTAGTATTATTTGTGGAACTAATGTTGCAAAATTCTTCGATAAACTTCATCGTGAATCCATGAAACTCTGCCTTTACATTGTGCTCTGCATTTGTCACATCGATTTGGTTTTCCAAATCATTTAACTGGGCAGGATTTAATGTAACAATAGACGGAAACGCGGATGGGTTGGCCAATAAGATTATTCGCAATGAATCACTAAAGTATTTTAAAAAATTGTTTTCATCCAAAAGATCATTGTTTTTAAGATCTTGAAATATATTTTTTGAAAGCGTTTCAGAAATTAAGGAAGACCGGTCGAATCTTTCCGGAAATAGCGGTGATTTTTTGTGTTCCAATAAATGAGCACACGCACCGCGATCCCGATAATTTTTTAAATTGGTTTTAGCCTGGCCATTCCCAACTGGGCCAACGCCAGGATTCCGGTCGTTCTCGCTGATAGAAACAATGTACGGTATTTTGGCGAGCTGGGATAAGATTTCACTGCCTGACGAATTGTGATTAATGGCAGCCTTCCATCCCATTGCATTGACCAGAAACTCTGTAAAAGCACCACCGGCTGAGTATCCAAAAGCAAAATGGTCGGTTTGGAAATCAAATCTTCCGCGAGCGATCAAAGTGTCTCTAACCGCTCTGATGTTTGCAAAATCAATAAGATTTGTATCCAGGCCATAACTCCATCGGAAATTTCCATCGTTGTCGAAATCGATGTCAAATTCACTTTCTTCACTGGTGATTCCAATAACTCCATAGTCTTTTGACATCAGACGGTCCACAAATTGTTTAACTTCTATATCATACATCATGTTGGTGGCGTTTCCATTGGTCCCGTGCAAGAACCAAACAACTCCTTTCAGTTTATCTTTGGACGGTAAATAAATTTGGATTCTCTTGTTATTTTCTTTGGCCTTGATGATCGTTGGCGTCAATCTCATATCATCTTCCAACACAGCATAGTTAGCACGAATGCTGATATTTTTACCAGGCATGGTACATACTGTATGGTATTCTTCTGGAGACTCCAGGTTTTCCACATCACCCGACCAATGGGTAAACACCATTCCATCTTTCTGTGCAGCCCAGACGTGCACAACCTCAGCTTCCTGATAAAATCCGTCTCCATATCCATCTTGTACGACCAGTTCAAAATCTTGGGCTCCATGATCTTCAAGTGTATATTGTTTCATCCATTCCCAATGAAATCGAGGTGAATCAAACGGATGGTTATCACCATTGGGATAGCTGTGGGCAAGACCTCTGACAAAAATATATTTAAACTCGTAACCCTTTTTCGCTGTATTGGTTTTTGGCAAGTAGGTCGCGACCATTACCCGATTGGTGTCTCCCTCTAAAGAGAAGGTATCCTGCAATTCAAAATATTTTTTGTGGGCTTCTGCAATTTGGTACAATCTTCCATTTTTATAAGGGAGACCAGGAGTACTGATTAGATAGGAGAACAGAGAGAGCGGAGCCGGTTCTCCATCCACTCCGGGACCGTAATCACGATCACCTAGCTGATAGAGCACGGGCAATTTTCTGATTGGGGTATAGTTGGTATCTATAAAAAAGCTAGAGGCATTCTGTGCTACCGCCGCCAAAACATCCCCCATTTCAATGCTGCATTTGGCAGCCATGTTGCCACCGTTTGAAAAGCCGTTTAGGTAAATTCTCTGTGGATCAATATTGGCTCTTTGACGAATGAGTTCAATGATCTTTCTTAAGAACAGAATATCGTCCTTTGGATCTTGCCCCGACTGAAATACAAATGAAGCATCCGGAGGGGTATTCCATTTGGTGGTGACCTTATCTCCTTCGTTGTCTGTAATTCTATATCGCAATGCGGAAGGAAAAACTGCAATAAAATTTTCTTCTTCCGCAAGCTCTTTCCAACCATGCGCATTGTAAAAGACTTCTCCATCTCCACCTGTCCCATGGAGCATAAACACCAGGGGAACAGCAATATTTGATTTATAGCTTAGGGGCACATGAACAAAAAACTCTCTTTCTACTCCTTCAGACATCAGGGTAATACGGCTTTTGCCATAGGGTATTTCCTGAGAAAAGAGCAGTAATGAGGCCCAAAGTGAAAACAGCGCGGTAGTGATGGTTTTCATTGTATTTTAGTTTTATAGATAGGTCAAAGTTAGTGAAAGAAAATAAGGAAAAGTATTTTTATTGAATTTTGGCTAAATATCCAAAATTGTATTTTTTAAACACTCCAAATGAAATTTCGATTTGATTTCAGATGATGATGAGTTTCTAAAATTGATATGGCATGCCACGGCATCGCTTTTACCAAAAGCAAGGATGGCTTTTGGTTCATCCTAAATTTTGAATGGACAGTTTTACACCTTAAATCTTCCTCAATAAAACTTTAATCTAAGGAATCTAATTTTTTAAAAAGTTTGAAACTGAATTCACAAATTGATCCTTCTGATCTATATGGATCCAATGGCCTGCTCCATTAAAAATTTCAAGTTGCGATGATTGAATATTTTTTTTCAATTGTTCATTGATGCATTGACAATGGTTGTAAAGGACCCATCGGTATATCAGTGAAGTGGAGAAGGTGAGTCCTGAGAAGCAACAATCACTGGCCAAATCATCCATCCATAAAAATATGAGAAAGTTTCATCTAGACATAACACCTGTAAAAAAGCGTAAGATTAAATCCAGTTAAGCTCTAAATGATAGACCTGAATTATTTCATTGCTCGAATGATCAATTATACTTGAAGTAATTATATTATTTTCTCACTCGATTAAAAATGACGGGTCAGAACTTAAATCAGAAATAGGTATTGCATGAATTTTGGGCAAAAGTCTTCCTCGATAATCTTGGTTTATGAATATGGACTTGATTAAATCAATATTTTAGACCAATTAGCCGGAGAATAGAGATGTTTTAATGGATGAACACATATCTCCATTTTCATCATCTTCTCATTCCAATTCTCCACGAACTCTAAAATCCATCAGCCGATTTTCACCGAAGTCATCGTCAATGAACCAGCAATTGCTTTGTCATTGAATAAACTAAGCTCCTCATTTTTATTTCTTAAAGCCAATGAGTAGAGCAAAGGCAGGTAATGTTCGGGAGTGGGTATGGCCAATTCGAATGCTCTGCCCTGTGAGCGAAACTGAATCAGCGAATCATGGTCGCCATTCAGTATAAATTTGTTCATTTTTTCTCTTGCTTCCATTGCCCAGTCAAAACCGTATTCAGAGTCATTGAGTCTATCCCATGCCACCATCCGAAGATTGTGCACCATGTTGCCGCTTCCGATCACCAATACACCTTTTTCACGAAGCGATTTTATTTCCTGCGCCAATTCGTAATGATATCGCGCGGGTTTGTTGTAATCCAAACTCATTTGGATCACCGGAACGTCTGCATTCGGATACAAGTGTTTGATCACACTCCAGGCCCCGTGGTCAAGTCCCCATTTATCATCCAAACCAACTTCGGTTTTTTTAACAAGCGCCTTGGTATCCTTTGCCAATGCAGGACTGCCTGGAGCAGGGTACCGCACCGCAAAAAGTTCTTTGGGAAAGCCACCAAAATCGTGGATGGTTGGAGGATTCTGCATGGCAGTTACAAATGTGCCGTTTGTTTCCCAGTGGGCTGAAATACATAAGATGGCATTGGGCTTTGGAATTTCTTTGGCGACATTTCTAAAGCCTTTTACAAATTCGTTTTCTTCAATGGCATTCATCGGACTGCCGTGTCCAAGAAACAATACAGGCATTTTGTCTGTATGGCCCATAGGTTCAGTCATTTTGGAAAGTTCATATAGTTTCATGGTTGCTACTGTTAAGGGTCCCGCTGTAATGAGCGGGACCAATGATTTTAAAAATGTTTTTCTGTTCATTCCTTTTTTCTTTTGAATAAGTCAAATACTCAGCGGATTTTATTTTTCCGCCTGCATACGCTCCATTTTTGCTTAAGTTTAATTTGAATGTTTGATAAGTTCACCATATTTGCCGGCATGAAAATCTCTGAAAGCCTCAGCAATTTCAGCTTCCGAATTCATCACAAAAGGGCCATGTGCAACAATTGGCTCGGTGTATTTTTCTCCACCAAATAAAATTAGATCGACAGCTGAATCGAAGGGATTGTTTATTTCAATGATTCCCTCTTCTCTTCCAAATTCAATAAATTCACCAGATTTATAATTAGTATCGTTGATGACAACATCGTGCTCAGGTAGAAATGCAGCGTATTCCAAATCATTTTCAGTAGAAATTGAACATTGCTTTCCTCTTTCCAAATGAAGATGATAAACAAACTGTTTGGAATAATTAGGAATTTTTGACTTTAAATGTTCGAATTCACCAACAATTACTTTCAACCAGGATCTTTCATCATCTATAATGTATTTTGGAACTTCCTCGGCTGCTATCGAAAGATATTCAGGTGGCTCTGCTTTTATTTTGGCAGGCAGATTAATCCAAAATTGAAAACCGTGGGTCATTCGATCGTCTGTTTTGGAATCCACTTTAAATGTTTCATCGTGGACAATTCCGTTTCCTGCTTTCATCCACTGAGCACCACCTGAATGTACTTTGGCATGATTTCCTCTGCTGTCAAAATGTTCACCTTCACCTTGCAATATATATGTCAGGGTGGCAATTCCCCTGTGAGGATGCGGTCCTGTACCTGAATTCATGAACTCTTTATTATATGGGTGTTTGACGGGAGCAATGTGATCCAGAAATACAAAAGGGCCGACAGCATCCGCATATCTGTTGGGTAAAATACGTAATATGCGAATGTCGCCAATGTCGGCTCTTTTTCCCTGGGCGGAGAAACTTATTTTCTTTTTATCCATGACTTTTCAATTTTATACATTCTAAATAAATCAACACCTAAACAACTTAAATATTTCCATAAATGTTTGATTCACCTCCATCAATTGCAATAGTCTGTCCACTGACATAGCCATTGTCTTCACTCAGTAGGAAGGAGACCAGTTTGGCCACCTCATGCGGTTGTCCTAATCGTTTGGTAGGATTGCGTTGTGCGTACTCATTTTCTGCAGCTTTGGGGTCAGACGGATTTACTTGCCTGAAGGCTTCAGCCACCATTGGGGTGAGAATGGCTCCGGGAGCAATGGCGTTTGTAAGTATTCCATCCCTGCTGTATTCCAATGCTGCGTTTTTTGTCATACCTGATACAGCGTGTTTACTTGCCACATAAGGCATCTGATTGAGAACACCGCGAATACCACCCACAGAAGCTACATTCACGATACGACCATACATTTGTTTTTGCATTACAGGAATGACATATCGCAGACCATAATAAACACCCATGAGATTGATGTCGATGACCTTCTTAAAGATGTTAACATCGTATTCAGTGATGCTAGCTTGTTTGCCTTCAATTCCGGCGTTGTTGTATAGTCCGTCAATTCTGCCAAAGGTTCTAACTGTCTCATCCACATAATTTTTGACAGACTCTTCGTTTGAAACATCTGCTACAAAGGTGATAATTTTTACATCAGGAAACTCTTTTGAGATTTCCATTTTGGCTGTTGCAAGACTTTTTTCATTGTAGTCCACCAGAGCCAGATTGGCTCCTTTGGAAGCCAATTCTTTTGCTGTTGCATATCCAAGTCCTAAACCGGCGCCCGTAATTATAATTACTTTATTTTTCATGTTTTTTAATTTTTATTGTTGATTTACAAATTGAAATTCTCCTGCTATTTTCACTTCTTCACTGACTAAAACACCACCTGTTTCCAAAGCGGCATTCCAGTTTAAGCCCCAATCTTTTCGGTTTATGATTCCCTGAATGGAGTAACCCGCTTTTTGATTTCCCCAGGGGTCTTTGTGGATGCCTCCGTATTCCACATCAAATTCGACTTCTTTGCTAATTCCTTTGATGGTCAGCATGCCCTTCAATCGAAAATCTCCATTTTGTTTTTTTGTAAAGGAAGTGCTTTTAAACTTAAGTTCCCTGTGGTTTTCCACATCAAAAAAGTCCGCTGACTTAAGGTGTCCATCCCTTTGTTCGCTGTTGGTGTTGATGGACGATGCTTCTACCCTTGCAGCAATGGATGATCGCTCGAGATTGTCATCCTTTAAGTCGATCGAGAAATTATTAAATGACCCTTTCACGTTGGAGATCATCATGTGCTTTACTTTAAAAGTAAGTTCGGAGTGGGTAGGGTCTAAGACCCATTTTGTTTTTGATCCTGTTGCCATCTTTTTTTGTTTTTAAATGAATAAAATAATTGACAATGCAAAGATGGGGGCATTGAAAAGCCAAAAGGTATCGGTATTTGGAAAATAGGTTGTAAAATCAGGAAAGCAGGGTTTTCATCTCTTCCCGAAATTCAGAAGGGGTCTGCCCCGTTCGTTTTTTAAATACGTTGGTAAAGTAAGCTTTCTCATTAAAGCCCAGATCAAAACCAATTTCTGAGATGTTTTTGTCGGTATGCGTCAGTTGGTTTTTGGCTTCGATGAGCTTCCGGGTTTCAATGATTTCGCTGACAGTTTGGTGAAGTATGTTTTTGCAAATCAGATTTAAATTTCTGGAGGACATAAATAGTTTTTCGGCATAAAATTCAACCCCAAGCGGTCGGTGATAGTTCTCTTCCAAGATTTTGAGAAAATTTTGAAAAGTGTTGTTTTGTGTGAGATTCCACGGCTCCTGATTGACAACCATTTTTTTTCTTTCCGATTCGATCATGATAAAAAGGGCACTCAGTAAATGCTTTACCACACCGAGGTCCGGGTTTACTTGTTGCATTTCTCCATCAATGATCTCACAGAGGATTACAAGACGATGGAAGCAACTTCCGGCTTCCAATTTTAGACTTGCGTGGTCGTGATAGTGTGCGTATAATTGGAAAGTGATTTCCGGAATAAACTCGCTTTTAAAGCGGAGCACCCACATAGCGCATTTTCCTTGGACCGGCTTTGGGATGACCCGATGTACCTTTCCTTTGGTCACGAAACTGACCAGAGGTGCCTCCAGACTGGTGGTTTTGAAGTCTATAAAGTGCTCCAGTTGCCCTTCTGTTCCAATGATCAATTCCTCAAATTCATGTTTATGCGGTTCGTCCGGACTGGCCGATATTTTGTTTGCTTCCGCTACATCCACTTTAAATATTTTGAAAAGTTGGTTCATTGATTTAATATCGTTCTTTTTTTCAATAAAATAGTCATTGTACAGCAAGTGCAGTTTTTACCAGGAATAGATCGTATTTGTACAAATGTACAATTTCAGAAAACATTGCGCGAAGAATGTAGCAGAATAAAAACTGGAAAGAAAAAATGTTAGCTTATTTATTTTACATTTAACTGTCTATTCGATCGTTGGATGTAATTTAATCTTAAAACACGCATCTATATAATTTTGCCATTGTCACCTGCTCAGATTAGTAACACCCTAATTTAAAAACAATTGAATCTTAAAAGGAGCAAATCCAATGAAGGGTTCATTTGATGAAATACCAGTCTTTCGTGAAAATTCAATACATTCACTATTCACTTTTCTCCTCTCCTTTGAAGGTATATTGGATGTCGTCTTGTCCGGCTTTTATCCAGACATATTTACCGCTGATTGAGCTTCCAGCTACCTGACCTTCCCAATCCATTTTGCCTTCTTTTTCACTGGTAAGTGTAAATTTGAACATACCAGATTCATCCACTGAGTATGGAGCTTTTCCAAAACCCCACTGGGTGCAGACGTCATTTTCGACCTGACCTTCGGCAAACATCATGTTTTCAGTGCCCTCCATTTTTCCTCCGGTAGAGGTTTCAATTTTGAATTTGCGACCGTCCAGGCTCATTTTGGCTTTTGAATTTTGGGAATTACAGGAAAAGCCGAGTAGCAATACCAGAAATAAAATCAGATTTTTCATTTTGCTAAGTTTTAATTAAAAAAGAAGAAAGATACAACTTTTAGAAAATAGAATTGAAATATAAATGAGATGGACATTTTCCCGCGGTATTTGCCAGAATAAAGTTTATTATGATTTGACAAGGGAGCTATCTCAGATTAAACAATTCTAATTATTGCATGAAGCTCATTTTCAAAGTTGGGGTCCTTTGTCGACAATTTCGATTTAATCTTAAAATGTACCCAAATTCCATTCACTTTTTTTTCAAATTCATTTCACTTCGAAATGGGAATCTTTTATTTGATGTAGGAATTCCGTTTAAAACTATTTAGCAGCCTGTGCAATGACAATTGCATGTACCCTAGCGGCAAAACATGTTGCAAGCTCTTTACTTTCAATCATTTCAATGTGTATTTGCCATTTCTGTGGGTATTAAATTCCTATAACATTAAAAGCATGGAGAGACTCATGGCTATCATTAAACCATCTTCAATGATTGTAACTGTACTCATTGGCAGATTAAAGACTGCTCCCAGACAGGCACATTGAATTTTCTTTTTGTTAAGTACCGTTTGCAACACGCCAATTATACTTATCGACATTACCACCGATGTAACCAGGTTGGTTACAAAAGGATTGAAGTTGACCAGATATGCTATTCCTAGACTCAGTTCAATAAAAGCATAAACGTAGGCCCAGGAGGGTATTTTTCTTGCGATCACATCATACATGGCATAGCTTTCCGCAAAGTTTTTCAGATTTAGCATTTTAAAGAATGAAAACACCAAAAAGAAACCAGCCATAAAGTGTCGCATCCACTTCATGTAATCAAAATCTTGACCAGCTATCTGAATGATGAGGCTTACTGCTAAAATATACAAAAAAATGAGCAAGACAGGTTTGTAACTTTCAAACCAGGATTTGGCCATCTCAAAAGTCTCGTTGTGATCAAAGGAGGAAATTTGATACTTGCTGTCCAGTGCCTTTTGCAAATCAGCCAGTGCGATGTGTTTATCCATGGTGACGATGGCTGAGTTGTCTAAAACAGATACTTCCACGGCCGACACATTTTCTACCATCAACAAGGCAGATTTTACTTTTGCTTCGCAACTTGTACAGGTCATTCCTGTAATCTGATATTTGTGAGTCATATTTGAATAGAACATTTTTGTCGGTACAAAGGTCTACCTCCATGTTAAAGCAGTTGTTACACTATTTTGGGAAAGTGTTGCAAGATTTACAAATGGTCAATTTGTCTGCGCTTTTTGACTTTAAGTTGTTTAAAATAGCTGGGTGAAAAGCCTGTCACTTTTTTAAACTGATTGCTTAAATGAGCCACACTGCTATAATTGAGAAGATGGGCAATTTCATTTAGAGTCATTTCATCATACAATATAAGTTCTTTTACCCTTTCCAATTTCTGATGGATGAAATACTTCTCAATGGTAATGCCCTCCACCTCAGAAAACAAATTGCTCAAAGTGCTGTAATCCTGATTAAGTTGTTGAGCAAGATAATCAGATAAATTGATATTGATTTGATTGTTCTTTTTATGTACCAGATCAATGATTAGATGTTTTATTTTTTCAATAACCTTGCTTTTTTTATTGTCAATGAGATCGAAACCCACCGATTGAAGATTGTGCAACAATTCTGATTTTTTATCATCTATGTTGCTTTCCTGAATTTCCACTTCGCCCAATTCCACAGAAAGAGGGTGCAGTCCCGATTTCAACAATTTTGATTTCACCACCATTTTGCAGCGGTCACAAACCATGTTTTTGATGTAAAGTTTCATTCTAGCAAGATAGAGAATGGGATAACTATCAGTTCTTAAAAAAGTTTTCTCCAAAATATGACAAGGACTCGTTTAGGTAAGATCAAAAGAATGGAAACATCGCGCCTGACATTAAATATTTCAATTCAATATATTTTAAAAGTGAATTTTTTTATTGGACATTTATTTGGAAATCGCAGCATCAAAACTTAAGTTTTAAATGTTCCAAAGTATGATGATCCAATACAGCTATTTTTCATTTAGACAATTTTAAGGAATCTTAAAAATCCTTTTAATTCCCTTGGTCTTTGCTTTATTTTCAACGGTTACAATCCCTTTTTCCAGTACCTGCTTGTCACAAACACACTCATGTATTCTGCGGTACCGTAATGAGATTTTAAGGCCAAGCCGGTTGCGAGGTATATTGGTTGCAAGAAACGGAGGGGAATGTAATATTGAACACTGAGGCGGCTGAACAAAGGGACATTGGTGAGCACTACATTTTGCAATAGTTGATAACCAAGTCTTGCTTCCAACCCAAGTCTACCCACCAGCCATTCGTGCGAAGCAAAGACTTGCAATCGTGTGCCCAAAGCCCAGGCAGACCGGATATCGGTTCGCAATTCGGTGTGTGCCGCAAAATACGAACCCAGCCGATGCTGTTCTCCCTCGAGACCTAGTCGTATCAATTGATATTGCCTGTAATGATAGGATACATCCAGAGCCAAGATCTGAACCGGAAATCTGGGGCCCCCCGGAATCCTAAACTCCCTGTAAGCCTTTCCCCAACTCAGACCATAACTCCACCGGGAGATTATTTTTGGTTTTGGGAAAGTTTCAGCGATAGGTTTTGTCCAATGGCGGCTGGCTCTCCAGCCCGCCATAACACCAAGATAATTGAGACCCAGGTTGGGGAGTTGAAAGCCACCGTTGGACAAATGGTCAAGACCAATTCCGGTGAAAATAGCGCCAAGCTTTTTCATTTGTTTTTCATACCTGATCTGAAAGGATACATGGTTGTTGAATGGAAGGCTGATGGTCGTGTTTAATGAATTGGAAATCGGATCGTATTTTTTTAAATGATAACTCAGCCCACTTCCTACGATCAGCCGCAAGGACTGTTCTCCAAAATGTTTTAAACCAAAATCAACATAGGGTATGATGCTATAGGCCATACCGAGTATCTCAAACGGATGACCCAGATGCATGATGTTGATTCGGGCTCCCAACCTGGGGTATCCGTATTCCCTGTGCCAAGCCAATGTGCCGCGGGTCTGATATTCCAATCCTGCCTGTATCCAAACGCCGATACCTTTTGGTTTAAATAAAAAGCTTTGGGTGTGCGGACGCAAATGAACCATTTGGATGGATCCGGTCCCTGCTATTTGACATTTAGAGGACAGTGATGATGACACTATCAATGGTATAAGGACAATAATTCGGATCATCAAGCACAAAAGTATCTTTTAATTTTTATTTCTTATCACATGGTTTCAGAATTCCATAAAGAGCTTTGATGGATGGTCGTGGAATGCAGATTTTACACCAAAATTTTACTTACTTTCTTATAATCGCGAAGTTAAGATCCATAAAACAATTTTGATCAAACGTTAAAAAAAGGATCTCTTTAACCGAAGTCATGAAAGAGTCTCCTAACAGACAGGAACAGAGATTGGGTTTTATCCATCGACCCAAACAGTCAGAATCTTAGAGTGGTCAATCTTTAAACAGAATAATTGATCATTTAAAAAATTCATTGATAAGATAAATGTCCGTTTTCTCGCCAATGAGAATACAGGTATCGATTGGAAAAGTGCAGCTACTTTTCTAATAATAGTTTTTCTTAACAACAAAAATTAGAAAGAGAAAATTATATTGATAACCAATAATTGTAAAGGAATGCAAATTCATTCATCTGTCAATCAGAAAAATTAAAAATAGGATTCTGAATACAGATGTATCCTCATGAGGGTACCCAATTATTCTTGAAAAAATTAAAATAAAGTAAGGTAAAAATCAAGTTTACTTTATCGCCCTCTCCAAAAAGTCAATCGTAGATTTAAATTGATCAGAAGGAATGTGATCCTCCTCAATAAAAGGAACCTCGTTTAAGTAAGAATCTACCAAAGTTTGTAGTTGCATTGGCAATTTCCAACTTGGTCTATATTGCCAAGCACGAACAGCCGTCATCCACTCCATCGCCAAGACCTGACGGACGTTCTGCACCAATTCCAAACACTTTAAACCCGCGTTGGCTGCCATGCTGACATGGTCTTCTTGTCCCTTGCTGGTGACAATCGAATCTACACTTGCGGGAGTGGCCAGTTGTTTGTTGGCACTGACCAATGCAGCAGCGGAATATTGCACAATCATATAACCAGAATTCAATCCGGGTTGGGAGGTGAGAAAATCAGGTAAGTCACGACTTCCGTTTATCAACTGGTATATTCTCCGCTCAGAAATATTGCCTATTTCCGCCATCGCAATGGCCAAATAATCAGAAGCGAGGGCGAGCGGCTGGGCATGAAAATTTCCACCGGACAGGACTTTGTCGTCAGATAGCAAAAGGGGATTATCAGTCACGGCATTGGCCTCTCTTTCTGCAATCGAATGAATGTATTCCAAGGCATCTCTGCTGGCTCCATGCACCTGAGGTATGCAGCGAAAACTATAGGGATCTTGTACGGATTGTCGGATCCGTTCTGGCAGTTCTCCATTGGATAAAATCTCACGTAGCCTCTGGGCTGTTTGAATTTGGCCTTTTTGAATTCTGAGGGCGTGGATTTCAGGATGCAAAAAATCCATCGAACAATTGAAAGCTTCCATTGATAGGGCAGAAATCCAGTCCGATTGAAGCATTAGGTTTTCGGATTGTCTGAGGGCAGCTACCAGTAAAGCAAGAGAATATTGACTGCCATTGAGCAAAGCGAGGCCTTCCTTGGCCGCCAAACCTACCGGTATAATGTTTTTCTCAGCAAAAACTTTCTGGCAACTTTCAGCAGCGCCATCCTTCCAGATGGACCCTTCCCCAATAAAGGGGAGCGATAGATGGGCCAATGGAGCCAGATCGCCGGAAGCCCCCAGCGAACCATACCTGGGAATTACCGGAATCAAATCATCATTGTACATCTTAATTAAAAATTCCAGACTGCTCAAACGAACCGCTGAATTTCCTTTGGAGAGAGAAAGGATTTTGAGAAGCAGCACGAGACGGGTGATTTCCTTTGAAATGGGCTGACCAGTGCCACAAGCATGAGATTTGACCAGATTGAACTGAAGATGGGTTAATTCGCTATCAGGAATGACCTGGTTACACAGAGACCCAAATCCGGTATTGACCCCGTAAATAGGTCGATCGATAGATTCCATGCGTTTTTCAAGACGTTGTCTTCCTGATTTTACTTTTTCAATAAGTGGATCAGATAATTTCAAAACGGAAAAATGGGTCCAGATCTTAATTATCTCATCCAGCCCAAGCTGCTCATCCATTAAAATATATTCCTGCTTCATCATTGCAAAGATAGAGGAGTGATTGGTTTTAAATGACGGCTTTCTTTACTGCAACTAAGGGATGGACAAGTTTGCTGGTGGATGATTACAAGCTGTAAAGGCAAACTTTTAAGCAGTTGCAATTAATTACATCGGATAACTCAGGATCATATTACATTTGTGCAAAATATTTAAATCCATTAAAACATGTCAAAAGAACGCGATGAAAAACTAAAAGCACTCCAGCTTACCATGGACCGGTTGGACAAAACTTATGGGAAAGGATCAATCATGAAGTTAGGAGACAAACCTGTCCTGGATGAAGTCCCAGTGATCTCTACAGGCTCTATTTCACTGGACGTTGCCCTGGGAGTGGGAGGATTTCCAAAAGGAAGAGTGATTGAAATATATGGCCCCGAAAGTTCTGGAAAGACCACCCTTGCCATTCACGCCATTGCAGAATGTCAGAAAAAAGGCGGTATTGCTGCATTCATTGATGCCGAGCACGCCTTTGACAGGACTTATGCAGAAGGACTTGGGGTCAAGACAGAAGATTTGTTGATTTCTCAACCAGACAATGGGGAGCAAGCACTTGAAATTGCCGAAAATCTGATTAGATCGGGAGCCATAGACATTATCGTCATTGATTCCGTAGCTGCCCTAGTGCCAAGAAGTGAAATCGAAGGGGAGATGGGAGATTCCAAAATGGGATTACAGGCAAGACTGATGTCTCAGGCTTTGAGAAAACTCACAGGGACCATTGGAAAAACAGGTTGTTGTTGCATTTTTATCAACCAGTTGAGGGAAAAAATTGGTGTCATGTTTGGAAATCCTGAAACCACCACCGGAGGAAACGCTTTAAAATTCTATGCTTCCATGCGCCTTGACATTCGCCGCAGCGGTACCGCCATTAAAGACAAAGACGGCAATGTCACAGGCAACAGGGTGAAGGTCAAAGTTGTGAAAAACAAATTGGCCCCTCCTTTTAAAGTGGCAGAATTTGACATCGAATACGGAGAAGGAATCTCCAAAATCGGAGAAATCGTTGATCTTGGTGCAGAACTCAATGTTTTGACCAAAAGTGGAAGCTGGTATGCCTATGAAGGAACAAAAGTGGCTCAGGGGCGTGACGCTGCAAAACAATTTATGACCGACAACCCCGAACTAGCTCTTGAAATTGAAAATAAAATCAGGCAGAAACTTGCCAATTCCAAGGTGGTCAAAGTGGAAGCAGGTGCTGACGAGGAATGAAGTTGAGTGGATAAGGACTGTTTATATATCGCAAACTTGAGCAATTTACGATTTGGTTTGGCTATAAGGAAATTGAAAAAAATAGATAATTAATTTATTTACAATAGTTTATAGCATTTCAAAGCCTTTGTAACGGAAAATTAAATTATTTTAACGCAAAAAAATTTGTTGAAAAAGATATTTCAGTACTTTTGTTGCAGAAATCTTCAGGGCCGACAATGAAAGGTAGGCCGCATAGCATGAATCTTACCGATGTCCGATGATATTTTCTGTTTTTAGCAGAAGGTGTAAATCGAATCAGCGGATGTCTTTTTTCTTATCCTATTTATATATCTGATAGCGGGATTATTTATAATCTCGCTATTTTTTTTGATAGGTCCTGGCTATGCTGATCTTTGAAAAGAACAGCTTTGAGTGGCAAGTCTTGAAAGCGGTGTTTACGCTTTACCCAATACGACGGTTATGTTTAACAGGTTTCAAGTATTTTTCCATTGCAAACATGCCTGTTCGGTAAATTGATCTGATCGGATCCTTCATCTCTCCATTTTAGTATCGAGACAGCGGATAGAAGCTTGTGATTTAACCCATTGAAATCGAAAATATAGAATCTGCTTCAAAATCAAATACTTCAACAAACATTCAGAATATTTTCCTGTATTTCAATCCATTGCAACTATTTTTTGAAAAAGTTTGTTTATATTGTGAAATAAAAGTAGTATCTTTGCGCTCCATTTTAGAAACGAAGTAAGAGGTTTAATGAGCAAGAAAAAGGTTTTGTACATCACACAGGAGATTGACCCCTTCGTCAACCATGACGGATTTGGCGAAATGATTCAGAAACTCCCGGCTTTTGCCCAGGAGAGCGGAATGGAAATCAGGATTTTAATGCCGCGTTTTGGCACGATCAACGAAAGAAGACATAGACTTCATGAGGTTGTTCGATTGAGTGGTATGAACATCATCATCGATGATGACGACTATGCACTGATCATCAAAGTTGCATCTCTTCCGGGATCCAGAATACAGGTTTACTTTTTGGACAATGACGAGTTCTTCAAAAGGAAATTTGTGTTTGAAGACGAGGAAGGAAGACCATATGACGACAACCAGGACAGAATGATTTTTTTCTGCAAAGGCGCATTAGAAATTGTGAAAAAATTTGGATGGCCGCCTGACATTATCCATTGTCACGGCTGGATGACGAGTTTGATACCATTTTATCTAAAAACAGTGTATAAAAATGATCCGGTATTTAAACAGTCCAAAGTCATACTATCACTTTA
This sequence comes from Saprospiraceae bacterium, assembly GCA_016715965.1. Taxonomy (NCBI): domain Bacteria; kingdom Pseudomonadati; phylum Bacteroidota; class Saprospiria; order Saprospirales; family Saprospiraceae; species Saprospiraceae bacterium. Next base: position 1,387,554 of record JADJXG010000001.1, read on the forward strand.
TGAAAAATCGCTGGAGTCAAGTTTTACAGATAGTTTTTTTAAGAAAGCCGCAATCAACAATCTGAAAGCAGATCAACTCAATGTTTTTAAAAATGGGACAGGAATTGCTTTGCAAAAGGGGGCCATACCCTACGCTGATGGAATCATCAGGGGTTCGGGCAACCTCAGCGAATCACTGATTCAGGCTGTGGAGGCCAACAACAAACCCAACATACTCACCCAGGAAGAAAATTTTCTTCCTGATTATATCGACTTTTATAAGACTATTATCTCATAATCAGCGTTTGAGTCTGATGATAAACCGATCGATAAAAGCCTCTGCCAGAATTTTGGTAATTAATCATTTCTTGTCCTGTTTGCTGCTGATGTTTTCAATATCTGCATGCGACAAAGGATCAAATCTGGGAAGTGATTTGATCAGTGATGAGTGGATTAATGCGAAGGGAGTTGACAGCTTTGATTTTGACATTGATTATTACAAGGTGGACAGTCTCCTTTTATCTTATGGTGGACTTCCGGTCAATTATTTTTTGGGAAAAATAAATGATCCCATATTTGGTCATTCTGAAGCTGCCATTTATACCCAGATCAGGTTTATCAATACCAAAAATTTTGAATTTTTGAGGGTACCCATCGATTCGGTTGTACTTGCACTTAGATATGATCAAACTGGGATTTACGGAGATACTTTATTGCCGCAGACCGTTGAAGTTTACCCGCTTTTGGATACACTTGGAGTCAATGTCCGCTATTACGAAGGCTTCTCGGCCAATGTAGGCAATACTTTGTTGGGCAAATTGGAAAACTTTGTTCCCAATCTCAGCGACAGTGTCAAAGTTCAGATAAATTCCGTGACCAATGCTTTTGGTCCTCAATTAAGGATACCTTTGGATACTGGACTGTTTATGGACATTATGCGGAATTTACCGGACACCCCTTTTTCCAATGTGGACACTTTTGTCAAAGTATTTCCAGGAATTGCAATTGTGGCAAAGCAAAACGCTTCTATGCTCTCCCTGATTCCAGCGAGCGAACAAAGTAGAATCACCATCTATTACCACATCGATACCGTGCAATATGAATTTATTTTTAACATGGGCACCAACGCCGCAAAAGCTCCCTACATCAAGGTGGATCACAGTGGAACTCCTGTTCAGCAGTTTGTTGAGGGACTGGTAAATGGCGATAGCGTATTTTATATTCAGGGTTTGATAGGTCCGGATGCCAGGCTTCTGATGCCGTATTCCACAGACTGGGATAGAAAATTTTTAAATTATGCAGTGATCGAATTGGATGTGGTGATACAGGACGAATCCGATACCACCCATTTTAAACCTGTAGATTTATTGTTTGTCCAGGATCTTTCTTCTGGAACTCCCAAGGACATCAGGGATTTTGAAATCGCCAGGAGTTATAGCAGCCAACTGGCCAATCTCAGTGATTTTGCCGCGATCTTTGGAGGTATTCCCAGGAAAATAGAAGTTGATGGTCGAAAAGTGATTAGATATAGTTTTAACATTACAGCACATTTTCAAAGCCATCGCAAAGAAAAGAAAGACCTTGATTTACTAATTAGCCCTATTTTTAAGACAGAAATTGCCCAAAGGGTGGCGCTTTACGGACGCAAGCACGGAACTCAGCCTGCGAGACTGAAGCTAATATACTCTGAGTAATAAGACAATATACGATTTTAGATATGTGTGGAATAATAGCCTACATTGGCCCAAAAAGAGCATACAATGTTCTCATCGAAGGTCTAAGCCGGCTGGAGTATCGCGGTTATGACAGTGCCGGAGTAGCTCTTCTCAATGGAGAGATGAACATTTATAAGAAAAAGGGCAAGGTTCAGGAACTGGTAGATTTTGCCTCTACCAAAAACACAGAAGGTCATATCGGTATGGGTCATACCCGTTGGGCAACGCATGGCAAGCCGGATGACATCAACGCGCATCCTCATTTTTCAGGATCCAAAAGCCTTGCCATAATCCACAATGGAATTATTGAAAACTATTCTACACTCCGCGAAGCACTGAGTCGTCTCGGCCATCAATTTGAATCAGAGACAGATACAGAAGTGCTTATCCACCTGATAGAAGAAATTCAAAACAGAGAAAATCTTTCATTGGCAGATGCTGTAAGACAGGCACTCAGCAAGGTGATCGGAGCGTACGCCATCGTTGTTATGGATAGAAACAATCCTGATTTGTTGGTGGGTGCAAGAAAATCAAGCCCACTGGTAGTAGGTATCGGCAACGATGAATTTTTTATTGCCTCTGATGCGACCCCGATTATTCAGCACACCAATAAAGTCATTTATCTCGAAGACGAGCAGATCGTTGAAATTTCACTCAAAGATGGAGTAGAAATCACCTCCATCGAGAATGAACTCCAGACTCCTGTCATCCATGAATTGGATCTCAACATCGATCAACTGGAAAAAGGAGGGTTTCCTCATTTTATGTTGAAAGAAATCTTTCAACAGCCACAGACCATTTCTGATTGTATGCGGGGAAGATTGAGTGCCACAGAGGGATGGGCAAGGTTGGGAGGATTGGAAGAGCATTCCAATAAAATAATCAACGCGAGCAGAATCATCATTGCAGCCTGCGGAACAAGCTGGCATTCTGCATTGATTGGAGAATATTTGATCGAGGAATTGGCAAGAATACCCGTTGAGGTAGAATACGCATCTGAATTCAGATACCGCAATCCCATTCTTGGTCCTCAGGACATCGTTATCGTGATTTCTCAATCAGGAGAAACCGCAGATACCCTTGCAGCAGCTGAACTCGCCAAACAACGAGGCGCACTGGTGTATGGTATTGTCAACGTGGTGGGTTCATCCATTGCGCGAATGACAGACGGAGGTTCCTATATTCACTGTGGTCCTGAAATTGGAGTGGCTTCCACCAAGGCGTTTACAGGACAGGTCACATTGCTATCGCTGATGGCCATTGTACTTGGGTTCAAAAAAGGAGTGCTCAGCAATAGCTATTACCATCAGTTGATTGCAGAACTCGGCCAGATTCCGGACAAAGTCAAACAAACCCTTGCCTCCGATGATCTCATCAAAAGCCTGGCGTCGAGATTTGCAGAAACGAACAATGCCCTGTATCTCGGAAGAGGCTACAATTTTCCGGTGGCACTGGAAGGAGCCCTTAAACTAAAAGAAATCTCATACATCCATGCTGAAGGATATCCGGCAGCAGAAATGAAACACGGACCCATTGCTCTGATTGATGAAAATATGCCGGTCATTGTCATCGCAACCAACCAAAGCGCTTATGAGAAAATTGTATCCAACATCATGGAAGTAAAAGCAAGGAAAGGGATTGTCATTGCAGTGATCGATACGTTGGATCAGGAAATCAGAAAGATTGCAGACTACTGCATCGAAATACCGGGAACGATCGAACCACTAACTCCTTTGTTGTCTGTAATTCCGCTGCAACTGCTGTCTTATCACATTGCAGTGCTCAGATCTTGTGATGTCGATCAACCCAGAAATTTAGCCAAATCAGTAACCGTCGAATAAAATAAAAAAATGCAAGACATTAGTTTTAGCTACAATACACAAGAAGAAGAATTGATCATGCCGGAATATGGCAGAAGTGTTCAGAATTTAGTTCAATATTGCAAAACGGTTGTGGATCCTGTATATCGTCAGGCGGTCGCCGAAGGGATTGTAGAAATCATGCAAATCATGACGCCTTACAACAAGAATTTTGAAGAGCATCGTAAAAAATTATGGCACCATCTGTTCAGAATTGCGAAGTATGAAATTGAAGTGGTTCCGCCGGGTGGACAAATTCCCACACCGGATCTCGATGTGGTCAAACCCGAAACGGTGGAATATCCTGCGGCTGTTGAACGCAATCGTCATTATGGTGGTTACGTCAATGCAATGATTAAAAAAGCAATGGAATTGGAAGACAAAGCCAAACAGGAAGCTTTTGCGGTGATCATTGCTTCTTATATGAAGTTGGCTCATAAAAACTGGAACAAGGATAACTTCATCAGCGACGAACAAATCAGAGAAGATCTTTCACACATGAGCAAAGGCATCTTGAATGTTCCCGAAGATGCTGTTCTGGATATCAGCTCAGGTTTTACAAGACACCAACGCCAAAGACCACCCAACCAGTACAAAGGAGGAAAGGGCAGCAAACACAAAAACCGCAATAAAGGGAGAAATCAAAGTCAGAAAAGATATTACTGATCATACCCTTCCAACAAATTTCCTTGCCAGAGTTTCATTCTTTTTGTCTGAAAGAATAGATACCGTCCTAATGGATAAAACAGCTTATAAAAATTTGAATTACATTTGGGCATTAATCCAAATACAATATGGCTTTATTAACAGGTAAAACTTCCATCGTCACCGGAGGAAGCAGAGGTATCGGAGCTTCAATCGTTGAGAAACTGGCTTCCGAGGGATCCAACATAGCTTTCACTTATCTCAGTTCACCAGACAAAGCGGCCCAGCTCATCGAAAGGCTGGCTGTGTATGGGGTCAAGCTTAAAGCTTATGCATCCGATGCCTCGGATCATACCGCAGCAAAAGATCTTGTAGCCAAAGTGCTGGAAGATTTTGGATCCATAGATGTATTGGTCAACAATGCGGGTATTACCAAAGACAATTTAATTCTTAGAATGACCGAAGAGCAATGGGATCAGGTCATGTCAGTCAATTTGAAGTCCGCATTTAATCTTTCAAAATTTACAGTAGGACCCATGATGAAACAACGTTCAGGTTCTATTATCAACATTACTTCTGTGGTGGGGGTTTTTGGGAATGCTGGCCAATCCAATTATGCGGCATCCAAAGCCGGAATGATTGGATTTACAAAGTCCATTGCCAAAGAGCTGGGTCCCCGTAACATTCGTTGCAACGCCATTGCTCCCGGATTTATCGAGACAGAGATGACCCATGTATTGGATGAGAAGACCAAAGAAAACTTCTTAAAGGGAATTCCCCTTGGCCGACTGGCTCAGGCTTCTGAAGTGGCGAACCTCGTGGGTTTTTTAGCATCTGAGCAATCCTCCTATATTACCGGACAGGTTATCAATGTATGCGGAGGACTCAGTATGTAAACTAAATTACAAATGATGAATTTACAAGAAAAGGAGCATTTTCTCAAAAATGAGTTGATTCATAAATTACACCAATTGGATCCAGAAGCCAGAGGATTGTGGGGAAAAATGAATGCCCATCAGATGGTAGAACATCTCGTGGATGCTTTTAAAATAGGAAATGGAAGAACTGTTGTGAAAGATATTCTTACCCCGCTGGACAAAATCGAAAAAATTCAGGCATTTGTTTTATCAGATATCCCGTTCAAAGAGAACACCAAAAATGTCTTGCTTTCAGAAGAACCAGAGCCCATTCGCAACCCCAACTACCAGGAAGTGATCCATTCACTTGCATTTGAAATAGAAGAAGTTTTTCGGGTCTATGATCAGAATGAAAAACTCTTGTTGCGCAATCCCATTTTTGGAGACCTCGGCCGCCAATTGCAAATTTCGCTATTGCACAAACACGCATCGAATCATCTAAGACAATTTGGTGTTATGGAGTGATCATACCCCATCACCTATTTTAGTTTTTTCAATGCTTTTCTAAATTCTATTTCTTCAGGATTCAAACCAATGGCTTTTTCATAGTCCTTACGGGCATTTTCAATCTCGTTTCTCTTTTGATAACACTCTGCTCTTGCAAAATAAGTGTAAGCTTCTTCCGGATTGAGTTCAATGGAGCGACTGAGCATTTTAATGGCCTGAGGTAAGGAATCTAGGTTTTTGTACAGAATGCCTAGATTGTAGTAGCTGAGTTCAAAACTGCTATCCGCAACAATGTTGCTTTTGTATTGTGCGATAGCTTCATCCGTTCTTCCCAAATTTTGTAAGGCAAATGCTTTGTTGTGTCTGGTTTCAAGATCAGACGAATCGAGTCGGAGAGCGTTGTTGTAATATTGGATTCCCAGGGGATTATTCATGTGACTCAATAAATCACCAAGTTGAACCCAACCTACTCTCAATTCAGGATCAAGGTCAACCGCCTTCTGATAACTATTGACGGCTCTTCCGGTATCTTCGGATTCAATGAATACATGTCCGGCCAAATAATATCCGTAAGCGTTTTGTGGGTCCAACATAAACAAATGGTCCAAAGACGCCATGGCTTCCATGTATTGCCTTAGGATAATCTGAAGTCTGATTTTTTCTTGAATAATCTCGATCTTGTTTGGAAAAAGCAACAGGGCAGAATCGAGAATTTCGATGGCTTTTTTTGACTCATTGGCCAATAAATAATTTTCTGCAAGAAGGGTATAGTGAGAATCGTTTTCAGGGTCAATTCTTATCGCAGTTCGGATGTCAGCCACCGCAGAGTCATGGAGAGAGGCAAGCATATAGAGATTGGCGCGCAGAATGTAAAAACTGTCGTTGTTTGGATTATTTTCAATCAGTTTGCTGATTCCGGAAAGATCATTTGCAGTTATTTCAAGCGGTTTGTTTTCTACCTTGGATTTGTTGCATTGACTATTCAACAAAATCAGAAAAAATAACAAACTGTACAAATGTATTTTTTGACGCATGACCGAAACTTAGAATGAAATGTCTTGAATATTTTTTTGAAGTCTGCTTTTTTCTGCAGCAAATCCCATGAGATGACTTTCGATTGAAGCCTCTATGGTGGATGTGAGCAGACTGGCATCTTGTCTACTGACCGCAGCCACCCAGTCGTGCATCAATCGGAAATCACCGCTGCCATGTCCGGAATTCTTATAAATGCCAGTCTCGTCGACATGGATATCCCAATCCGTCGAAATACCTGTCCTAAAATCGGTATAAATGAATTTTTCCATATCGCCTACGATGTCTCCCATACTGCCCATCACTCGTGTTCTTCTTCCACCATAAGAGGTGAGGGCCTCCATATTGAAGCCGGCAGTGATTCCATCTTCAAATAAAATGGAACTAACAACGTGATCGGGTTGATCATTTTCCATCTGGTAAACACATCGACCGTAGTTCGTGGTTTTTAAATACTGAAGTATGGCGTCTCCATGTTCTTCCTTGTTTTCCGGTAAATCAAAAACATAGGTCCAGCTTCGTTTTCGGTGGTATATTTTTAATGCAGAATAAGGGCAATCAGATTCAATCTTGCATCCATCGGTGCATCTAAGGGTGCTTCCGGAGGGTGCATTCTCTTTTTTAAACCATTTAAGTCCTCCAAAAGCTGCAATGCTTTTTGCATTTTTTCCTACCAGCCAGCGCAGAATATCGAGATCATGACAAGATTTTGCCAAAATAATCGGAGTTGTTTTTTTTGAATCGTGCCAGTTGCCTCTCACAAAAGAATGTGCCATGTGGACATGTTCAATGGGTTCCAGATGCTGAATGCTGACCAAGGTGCCCACTGCACCACTGTCAATCATGCTTTTGAGTTTTATGAAATATGGTGCATATCTTAGCACATGACACACTGCGACAATGCGCTTTGTTTTTTGAACCCTCTCAAGAATTTGACGGCATTCCTGTTCTGTTGGAGCGATTGGTTTTTCCAGTAGAACATCGTATCCCATCTCAAGTGCTTTCATGCAGGGTCCAAAGTGTAAATCATCCGGTGTGGTGATGATCACAGCATCTGCCCATTTTGGCCGGTCAAAGACATGCTCCCAGGTAACCATCCTGTTTTCTGCCTGTATTTGGTGTTTGGATGCATATCTCTCGTTTCTCAGAGGGATGGGTTCTGCAACCCCAATGATTTTAATCTGATCCGGATTTTGAAGTGCATACCTACCATACGTATTTCCTCTTGCGCCGGCACCAAGTGTAATGGCTGTGATGCCGCGCGGATTACAGGAATGATGATCCGGCGATTTACTCAAATACTGATCGACATGTGCTTTGAGTTTTTCAAAAGGAAATGCAGATGCGCCAAGCGACCATCCAATTATTTTAAGCAATTCTCTTCTTGAATATTCATTGGACATAAAAGGATGAATTTTATAAACGAATGGTAATTAAAAATATCATTTGGCTGAAATTATTGGTATTTTATGGATCAAATGATGAAAGTCAATACACACAAGAAAGTGCAATAGAATTTTATTCAAACGATTTAAAAATTTTTCAGCATTAAAAAAAATTATAAATTAAGCCATACAGAAAACCCATTTTAGCCCATCATTCATTGGATGGATATTTTTTGGAATATTTTCGATAAAGCTGTTTATGTACATCGTCGAGTTCAACCGGACATCCCTGAATCCATGCGTGGATGATCTCCTGGCTGCGCATGTCCAGCGCTTTCCCTTTGCTGATAAACAGGCTTGCGTCTTTCCCCACTTCGATGGAGCCCATCCGGTGGTCAAGTCCGATGATTTTCGCGGGATTGAGCGCAATGCTTGCCAGTGCCTGTTCTTCTGACATACCATACCCAATGGTATGACCAGCCTGAAATGCTAAATTTCGCTGTTCCCAAAAACCACTTTGACTGATGGCAAATAAAATCCCGGCATCTTGCAAAATTTTAGGCGTCTTATAAGGTTGCCAAACATCTTCATCTGTTCGACTTGGGAGGCTGTGTGGTTTCTGTAAAATGATTGCAATTGATTTTGCTTTCAAGAAATCAACAATTTTCCATGAGTCAGCAGCTCCCACCAACACGGGCTTAATTCCCAACTTCTCCATCAACTGTACACATTGAATCATTCCTTTGGCTTCGTTAACCCTTACATACAATTTCTTTTGTCCACTCCACAAAGCCCTCATGCTTTCATAGGCCAAATGGGTTTGTAATAAAGCAGAATCTTTGCCACTGAGGTAGGCCCTGGCTTTGTGGAAATATTCACTGATGGCTTCTGTTTCTTTCTTGTATTTATCATTTGGATTTGATCGTTCAGGTTCAGCCCACCACCCTCTTTGCTGATTGACCTGCGGCCAATTGAGCCAGATCCCATCATCCGCCAAAACAACGGCATCTTCCCAATTCCAGCCGTCCAGTTTAAAGACAGACGATTGTCCGGACACGATGCCTCCTTCCGGAGTTGATTGGACCACCAGAACACCGTTTGAGCGCAGGGTTGGAATAATCTTAGAATCTGTGTTATAAGCCACCATGCTGCGAATGTTGGGGTTAAAGTTTCCCAATTCTCTTTTGTCAATGGTTGCTTTAACCTGAGAGATTTCTTCCAGTCCTACTTCCGTATTCAACGCAATAAAACCAGGATATAAATCCATTCCTTTGGCCTGAATTCGCACCGCATCATTGATATTTGAGCGGACTGGTTCCTGTCCAACATAAGCGATTTTTTGACCCTCGATCAAAAGATTTCCCTCTTCGATGATTTGACCGTTTCCGACGTGGATGCGGACTTGCTCGATGATGGTTTTTTGATTTTTGGGAATGCATGGAACCTGTGATTGCCCGGGTGGGATACAAGCAAGAATCAACCATAAAAGTGAGCAACTTTTATTCCACATGTTAAATTTATTTCGAATGCATTTCATTTTAATCTTTTGTTTAATACGGATTAATGTGAATCTTCGTGATCATCTTCAACAGTATCACAGTGGTAGAGTCTTCTTCTTTGAGATTTAAAAGGAGAAGTTTTGACTCCGCTCTCTTTTAGTTTGAGCATTTTCTGAACGATTCTATTGCGTTCTGCCTCGATCATTTTGCGAATGCCCTCTTGCGCATGGACGTCAAAATATTTAATTCCATCAACGAAAGTCATGTCCGGTCTGCTGCTAACGGATAGAGGATGTCCATTCCACAATACCAGATCTGCATCCTTTTTGACTTTGATACTTCCCACCCGGTGATCGATGTGTAAAAGTTTTGCAGGATGAAGCGTAACAAATTTTAATGCGTCTTCTTCACTCACCCCACCATATTTTACAGCCTTTGCTGCTTCCTGGTTAAGACGGCGGGCCATTTCTGCATCATCGCTGTTGAAAGCGGTAACCACTCCTTGCTGGTGCAGCATGGCACCGTTGTATGGTATGGCTTCGTAAACTTCAAATTTGTAGGCCCACCAGTCTGAAAAAGAAGATCCGCCGGCTCCGTGATTTTTCATTTTATCCGCGAGCTTATACCCTTCGAGAATGTGGGTAAAAGTGTTGATTCGGAAGTCAAATTTTTCTGCCACTTTCATCAACATATTGATTTCTGATTGCACATAAGAATGACAAGTGATAAATCTCTTCTTTTGCAAAATTTCACCAATCGTTTCCAGATCCAGATCCCTTCTTACATTGGCTGCGCCTTTTTCTTTGATGTCTTTCAAATATTGTCGACCTCGTGTAAAATAATCCATGTACAGCTGCTCCACACCCATCCTCGAATCCGGATATCTAAGATTCGAACTGCCACTTGATCGTTTGACGTTTTCTCCAAGTGCAAATTTGATAAACGGATCTGCACCTTCAAATTTCATTTCTTCCGGAGATGATCCCCATCTCAATTTAATCAATGCAGATTGTCCGCCGATGGGATTGCAGGAGCCATGCAACAATTGTGCGGTGGTAAGCCCTCCTGCCAATTGCCGATAGATATTGATATCTTCAGAATTTACCACATCTCCTATTCGCACTTCTGCGGTCGAAGCTTCTGTACATTCGTTGACACCCCGACTGATTGCAATGTGGTTGTGTTCGTCGATCAAGCCGGGAGTGAGGTGTTTGTTCAGTCCATCGATCATTTCTGTGTTGTTGTCTGGAGCCACCAGGTTTTTTCCAATTTTTTCAATTTTGCCATTCATCATGAGCACATCAGTTTGTTGGAGAATCCCTTCTTTTTCGCAGGTCCAAACTGTCGCATTTTTGATGAGATAATTTTTGAGTTTTGGTTTTTCTGTCCACCCATAGGCCATAAATGGATATAGGATTGAAAAGGATTCCGGGTTTTCCTCTTTCGATGTATTTTTAATTTCCCCTGTTTCCAAAGACCCGATGTAATTCATTGCAAATGGAACTCTTGATCCATTGGATAAATTGGCAAATCCTGTCCAGTTTTTACCGCTGGCCGCAGCATAAATCAAATGGATTCTTTGTTGCCTGTCTCTCCATCTTCCGTTGAGATAATCGTTTTCAAATTTTACAGAAATTTGCGGAGGAATGGAATCTTCTGTCAGAATTTTTAGCTCGTATTTTCCGTCTTTGCGAGAAAGGTCACCCATGTACTCATCAGTTCCCAATGCTATACGAAACTTGCCCATATAATCTGTTGGATCTAAACCGTGGACAGGATATGGTGTGCCCTTTACCCATGTTTCCAAAATTCGTCCACTGTCAGAAAAAATATCCGATTGTGTAATCAACAAATTGGCCCATTTGCCGATGGCTATGGTTCCTGTTTCATGATGGATTCCCAACCATTCCGCGGGAGTGGTCGTAAGTGATTCAAGAGCCCTTGTTTTGCTGAGGCCCGATTTGATTGCTTTTCTCAGATTTCCCCAGAAATCTTTCGGATCAGTTAACCCGTCCATTGTAAGGCAAAAGGGAATTTTATTTTCTTCAAGAATTCTCGGATTGTAGGGAGCCAGTTCCCAATGTTTTAAATCAGAGAGATCAATTTGTTCTGCGTCAAATGGATCTTCAACATCATATAGTGCTGGAAATTTGAGGGGCACTATCAATTTGGCTTGGATTTTTTTGAGCTGCTCTATATTTTGATATTCAGAACCATTGCTTCTGATTAGGTAATTTTTTCCAAACTCTCTGGCAATCTTGTCTGCTCGCAAAATATCCAGTTTGTCTTCTACCGCAAAAATCTGCAATAGCGTTTGCAGCTGATTCCATTGTTGTAAAGAGAGATTTTTTTCTTCCGGCCTGATGGTTTTTTCATAATACATTCCGTCCAGATAAGTTTGTCTCAGAAGCGCAATACTTCCCATGAGACTACCGGGATAATCCTGAGCCGAACTTCCTTTCTGAAAGCTCAAATGATGTGCAGACTGTTCTTTAAAAACCATCTCGTGCTCAGGACCTTCACCTGTAAATACCACAGAAGAACTTCCTCTGCTAATTCCATCCGGCATATGTGTGTTGACCATGGCAAATCCATTTTCTCGAAGCACTTTGCCTTCTGCAGCTTTGGTTTGAAAAAGAATAAAGGCAGATTGTTCCGTTTTTAGGGCATCGTTCCAACCATAAGAACCAGGTCTTGATTTGTCAAACTGACCCCTACCCTGATTGCGTCTATCTGGCAAAGCAGGCATTCCATAAGAGGAATATAGATCAATAAAAGCAGGATATACAAACGATCCTTTCAAATCCTTCACTACGGCGTCTGCCGGTTTTTTTAGCGCTGTCCCAATGGCTTGAATCTTTCCATTTCTGATGATTAGTTCAGCAGCTACTGGTTCAGAAATAGGATTGGCAATCAACTTTGCGTTGATCAATAGATAACAAGATTGATCCGGATGTCTGACACCATTGTATGGAAAGGTGATCTGGGCATAAAGCTGAAAGCAACAGACAAAAAATAATAAGGAAACTATAAACCTGATTTTAAAAACCATTTTATTGTATTTTGCGTGAAAATAGGACTTATTTTTAGAACCAGACATTTGGAAATCAAACCCATTTTCCACTTGTTTGAAAAAATTGACGGGTCTCTCGCCCAAAGCCTTGGATAATAACTACCTTTGAGCCTGATCTTATGAAAACGATAACCGAACTCAAACAAATCGCTTCTCAAGTGCGAAGAGATATCATCCGCCAAACATGGAAAGCCAAAAGCGGCCATCCGGGAGGCTCATTGGGTTGCGCTGATTTCATGACGGCACTTTACTTTCACTTTCTCAATTTTAAACTGCCATTTAAAATGGATGGACAGGATGAAGATATGTTTTTCCTATCCAATGGCCATATTTCCCCGGTTTTTTACAGCGTGCTGGCAAGAAGTGGGCACTTTCCGGTCAGTGAGCTGGCTAGTTTCAGACAACTTAATTCAAGATTACAGGGTCACCCGGCCACCCATGAGGGATTGCCTGGTGTACGAGTAGCCAGTGGCTCCTTGGGTCAAGGGCTGAGCGTAGCCGTTGGTGCTGCCATGGCAAAAAGAATTCAAAGGGATTCTAATCTTGTATTTGTGCTGACGGGAGATGGAGAGTTGCAGGAAGGTCAGAATTGGGAGGCCATTATGGCTGCTGCTCATTACAAATTGGACAGACTTATTGCAACAGTAGATTGGAATGGACAACAAATAGATGGACCCAATGAGAAAGTAATGTCTCTTGGGGATCTCGATGCTAAATGGAGGGCTTTCGGTTGGGAAGTTCTGCACGCCAATGGCAATTCGATGGAAGAGGTGATCAAAGTCCTGGAAATTGCCATCTCCAAAACGGAAAATGGCAAACCAGTGGTGATACTGATGAAGACGATAATGGGCTTTGGAGTAGATTTTATGATGGGTACACACAAATGGCATGGTGTTGCACCGAATGATGAACAGGCACAGATAGCACTGTCACAATTGCCGGAAACATTGGGAGATTATTAGAACATGAGTCATTGGGATAAATATCAAAGTACAGTAAAAAAGGCCACCAGGAACGGTTTTGGGGATGGATTGCTCGAAGCAGGTAGATTAAATGAAAATGTAGTTGCCTTGTGTGCTGATTTGGCGGGAAGTCTGAAAATGGACCTCTTTGAAAAAGAGTTTCCTGATCGATTTGTTCAGGTAGGAGTCGCTGAGGCCAATATGATGGGAATGGCTGCGGGGATGGCCACCTGCGGTTTGATTCCATTTACCGGGACCTTTGCCAACTTTAGCACAGGTAGGGTATTTGACCAAATCAGACAATCCATCGCTTATTCGCACAAGAACGTAAAGATTTGCGCTTCTCATGCCGGACTTACGCTCGGAGAAGATGGTGCCACCCATCAAATCCTCGAAGACATCGGATTGATGAAAATGCTACCTGGAATGACCGTCATTAATCCAGCTGATTATGCCCAGACCAAAGCTGCTACCATCGCCCTCTCCGATCATCGAGGTCCGGCCTATTTGCGTTTTGGCAGACCCGATTGGCCGGTGTTTATGGAGGGACAAAGCTTTGAAATCGGGAAGGCCATCCGACTCAAAGAAGGAAGTCAGGTGAGTATTTTCGCCACCGGACATCTTCTATGGCAGGCGGTAGAAGCCGTCCGCATTCTCGAGAAAGAAGGAATTGATTGTGAACTCATCAATATACACACCATTAAGCCGCTCGATGAGGAAGCTATTCTGAATTCAGTACGAAAAACTAAAAGAGTGGTGACCTGTGAAGAGCATCAGCGCAATGGAGGATTGGGAGACAGCATTGCACAATTATTGGCCCGAAATTTTCCGGCACCAATGGAATATGTTGCAGTGAATGACAGCTTTGGAGAAAGTGGAAGACCCACAGATTTATTGGTCAAATATGGATTGGATGTGCCCGATGTGGTGACTGCGGTTAAAAAAGTTTTGTAGCGAACTTTAAGCTCGGCAATTCATTCGTTGATTTTTATGATCCTCACCATTAATGCAATTATGTTTTTAAACATTTGGTCTATTTATTGCTTGAATTAAGTGCTCATTGGGGTACAGATTTATAGAAAACCCAAACATTATTTTATTTATAGCAAAACAATATTAGTAAAAAATGAAATTCGCCACCAAAGTCATACACGCAGGGGTTGAACCGGATCCATCTAGCGGAGCCATCATGACCCCTATTTTTCAAACATCCACTTATGTGCAGGATGGTCCGGGAAATCACCAGGGCTATGAATACGCCCGCACCCAGAATCCCACCCGCACAGCACTTCAAGAGAATTTGGCGGCCCTGGAGAACGGAACCGATGCCATTTGCTTTGGTAGCGGTTTGGCTGCCATGGATGCAATCATCAAGCTTTTACAATCAGGTGATTCTGTACTTGCAAGCAATGACTTGTACGGAGGTTCTTTTCGATTGATGGAAAGGGTTTTCAAACAATTCGGAATTCAAAATAAATTGATTCCGATGCAAGACATTCAATTGATTTCAGACAGTATTCAGGAAAACACCAAAATGATTTGGGTGGAGACACCAACGAATCCTCTCTTGAATATTGTGGATATCGAAATGGTGTGTCAGTTGGCTAAACAAAAAGGGATTCTTGTCTGTGTAGACAATACTTTTGCTTCCCCTTATCTTCAAAACCCTCTGGATTTGGGAGCTGACCTTGTCCTACATTCTGCCACCAAATATTTGGGGGGTCATTCCGATGTAGTCCATGGTGCAGTCATAACAAAAACCAAGCACTTAGCAGAAAGACTCTATTTCATCCAAAATGCTTCAGGAGCTGTCCCGGGTCCAATGGATTGTTTTTTGGTGTTGAGAGGTATAAAAACCCTGCACATTCGGGTCCAAAGGGCTTGTGAAAATGCAAAGGCCATCGCAGAATTTCTCAAAACCCATCCTAGGGTATCAAGGGTTTTGTATCCTGGTTTTTCGGATCACCCTGGACACGAAATTGCAAAAAAGCAAATGAGAGGTTTCGGTGGAATGGTTTCTTTTGATCTGGTAGGGGCTAGCGAGGAGGAGGCCAGAACAGTCCTTTCTAAAACAAAACTCTTTGCTTGTGCAGAATCTCTTGGTGGAGTTGAATCCCTAATAGGTCATCCCGCTTCCATGACCCACGCTTCACTCCCCAAAGAAGAAAGACTCAAATCAGGTTTGACCGATTCCCTCATGCGACTCAGTGTTGGCATAGAAGATGTGGAAGATTTAATTGCAGACCTGGACCAGGCTTTGTCATAAACCGGATCCTTTTTATATTTGCTTCATGAAAAAACATTTTATCCTGATGTTGATCTGCGGGTTATCAGTTGACCTGCCTGCTCAACACCTGCTCAAAGATCTAAACCCTGGAAATGAAAATGGAGTTCAATCTTCTAAAAACATTGTTTTTAAAGGAAAACTTTATTTTCATGGTTCCGATAAGCCCAACAATGCAGGCACAATATGGACGACTGATGGCACCAGTGAGGGTACGATTGCCTTGCCCAATTTGTCCCTTGTCAATAATTTTGATTTTATGACAGACGCAGGATCCAAATTATTTTTTCAGGGATTTGGATTTGTAAAAGTACTCTATGTGACGGATGGCACTCCTTCTGGCACCCTCAATCTGATTGGATTGGAGACGATGCCGATGACTCAGATGCTAAAATTGGATGAGGGAAGGGTGTTGATGTTGATAAAAAGCAATACAACATTAACCCATCCCGACCAGCTGTGGGTTAGCAATGGTACCCTCGCTGGAACTTTTAAAATTCGCGATATTCTGACCAGCTCATCTGATACCTATATCAGTTCGAATTTCAACGGCAAAGCACTTATTTATGATTTTAGCAGCAACAGCACTTTCGAGCCTCTCATTACAGATGGCACCGTGGAGGGAACCAAGCCCTTGTTGGATGAGTTACTGAGTAAAAATGTGGACGAGCTTCAATCCATTAGCAATTGCTATGGCCTGAATGACCTGTTGATTGTTGGAGGAAAGACAAAAAATGGTGCAGAAGAAGCGATTCTTCTGAACCAACAATTTCAAAAAATAAAGGAATTGAAAGCGCCAGAATTCAATCTTTTTGGAAGAGTCCGACTCTATTCTCTCAGTGGGCATTTGTTGATCCAAAGCGGTAGTCACCTTTATAGCTATGAGACCGCCACAGGAGATTTAAGCAGACTTAGCACTTTCTTAATTGCTGCAACAGACAGCAAAATTTTGAAGGACAGATTTTACGCTTATTTCAAGGAGACCAGCGGTATAAATTACTTCGCCGTGACCGATGGAACCCAACAAGGAACACATAAAATTGATGGATGGCAATCTTCCGTCATATCCGAGTACAACATACAATTCCGCGGAGATTCTATTTATTACCTAACTGAGACCAATACGCAGATAAAAGAAATTTATACTTGTCATATAGATAGTCTAACGGGTAGGTATTTTTCTGATTTTGGGGGAAGATTCAGACCAACGGTAATGAATGTAGTGAATGATATTTTTGTATTTTCAAGAAATACCGCAGAGGAAGGCGTAGAGCTCTACAGATTTCCCATGGCTGAACCATCGTCTAGCCGCGAAGAAAAAGAATTGGGATCAGAGTGCAGGCTCGTACAAAATCCGGTCCGAGATTATGTACAATTGGAGTTTGGAACTACCATACCGACGAATGGAAAATTGACACTCATCGACGGCAATGGGCGTACAATCCGTCAGATGAATATCAATGGAGAAAGCAGGTATTTTATTCCAGTAACTGATCTTCCTTCAGGATGGTATTATATAAAAATCTATACGACAAATGGACAGGAATCAAAAATAATTTTCAAAGAATAACAATATCATTACACCATGACAACACCACCTTTAAAAAACTCCATCAAACTTTGGGCAGAAGATGACAGACCCAGAGAAAAGCTCGCTGCCAAAGGAAAAGAGGCCTTAAGCAATGTAGAATTACTTGCCATTTTGCTTGGTTCAGGAAGCAGAAATGAAAGCGCGGTAGATCTTGCCAGGCGCATTTTATTTGGATGTCAAAACAGCCTATTGGAATTGAGCAAGCTGGGAATTAACGGACTTAAAAAGTACAAAGGAGTCGGCCTGGCCAAGGCCATCAGTATTGAGGCCGCATTGGAACTAGCCCGCAGAAGACCGCTAGAAGAGGCGATCAACAGATATGCGGTAAAAGCCAGTGTGGATGCTTACGATCACCTTCGACTGAGGATGGAAGATTTAAAAATCGAGCAATGTTGGGTGATTTATCTCAATCGCGCTTCTGCGATCATTCATTCCGAATGCATCAGTACCGGCGGTCTTTCAGGAACTGTGGTGGATCCGCGCATTGTTTTCAAAAAAGCACTTGAGCTGAGCGCTTCTTCCATCATTCTGGCGCACAACCACCCATCTGGCAATCTGCAACCCAGTCAACAGGACGATCGACTGACTGATCAGGTCAAAAGTGCGGGTGCTTATCTTGACATCAGAATGACAGATCATCTGATTATCTCTGAAAAAGGATATTATAGCTATGCAGATGAGGGGAAATTGTAATAACAGAATTAAATTCTGATATTATTGATTTTGACATTATTTATTTTTATAAAATCTAATATTGATTTTTTAATTCTAAAAATTATTGTCTTTCAATATTATATTAATAATCAATTACTTTTGAAAAGCCCGAGAAATATATTTTCAGTATAACTTCTGTTATTTGGACTAAAGAAAAGTTCAAAATAATTTGGATTATTTGATCTTTAGCCTTCACTTTGTACTTTTATTCAAATCTAAATCCCCAATAATGATACACACAACACAAAACAAGCCAGCGCAACTCCCATCCAGTTTCTTTCTGGAGAACAATTGGTATTGCATTATTCAAATCCAAATGTCATTTTTGGATATGAATATTTAAATGGTATTTTTACAGAAGTTAAGACGGGTACATCTACTGACAATAATGCAGGAATAATGGAAAGGTACGCCTGCCTCATGAATAGGATTGATGTCTATGAAGAGCTCAATCCCAAGTTCCAACCAAGTGTTAAGGAAGTTTGCCCCGGACTCGGGACATTTGATGTCTGTTTAGAAATGGATATACCCAATCAGGGTCGGCCAATGCAACCAGATTACTATTATGAATGGGCATGGAATAACAGCACAACATTTCCCAATCCCAATGAGCAGTTTAAGTTTTTTTCCGGGTATGAAGAATGCAACACCCTATCCGTCTCACAAATTCTGACAAGTCAGCCATTTCATATTATTGTCAGAGTCTGTTCAGAACACGATCAGAATGATTGTATCACATGGGTTTCAAAACAGATCACAAAGAATTCTGATCCTCAATGTTCTGATCATATCAATTATTTGAAAAGGCAACTTGCAGATTTTGATGAAGAAAATTGGTCATCAAATGGAAGTGTTATAGAAGATGTTGAAACCAGTAGCATAGAAGAATTTAGTATTCGATCTATATTCAATCAATTTGGCCAACAGATGTCATTGAAAAATTTGGATTTAACGAATCTTTCAAGTTACACAATGCAACAGTCACTGCCAGCAGGACTGTATTATGTAAATTTTAGTAACAATAATAAAATAGAAACACGCAAATTTCTTGTTTTGCCCAAATAAAATATGCAATATGAAAAATCTAATTTCAATAGTACAGGTTATTATTATTCTCTTTTCAATTTTATCATGCCAAAAAGGCATTGACATTCCTATACCACCGTCAGATCCTGATCCTGTAGACAGCACGCAAAAAGAACCTGAAGAAAACTTACCTTATGCCAATGTATTTTACCCGAAGGACACCTCCAAGGGTGCAATGTATGCGGTAAAAAACAATCATCCCAAAAAATTTGTGGCAACTTGTAATTGTTATTTTTATCCCAAGGAAGTACCAGCTAAAATTTATATTGGAGGATCAACATCATTGGACCCTTGGCCACGGGTTTATAATTATGAAATATTCACTTTTGGCGGATACGAATTAAATTATAATATAAACCAAATACCAACAGTTTATTACAATAACAATAAGGTTGTTTATAGAACATTGCAGCACGACACTTTTGAATCGTATTATCTACTTGATACTAGTTATAGAAGGAATGTTTTTCGTTTTATCAAGTTAGATACCAGTTTAGACATAGCAGAAGGGGAATTTAATGTACAATACAAACTTGATCGATTATATGACTCGACTGCAGTTAACCCGCCATCTGTCATTCGTTTGGCCAATGGCAGGTTCTGGTGCAAGTTACAGAGAAGATAAAACTACATCCATCTATTTAACTCAAAATTGTCATTAGAATCCAATTACCAGCCAAAATACCTTCAAATATTGTCCTCTTCTCGAAATTTGTCCTCAATGAAATTATACTGGCCAAACAATGTTTTGTTTGGTTCTCTCCTTAGCGAGTGAAATCATTCACTCGCTTTCCGACATAATCGGAACCGGTCGGCCATGGGCAAATTTCTTGCGAGGAGTCCAGTCTTTATTGGTATTTTGACTTTCATAACGAATCCTAATGACATTTTTGGGTTTAATATGAAGCGTAAGTTGCTTTGCTTTATTCCAAATGCACCATTTCTTTAAAATAAATATGGAGATCCTGTATTCAAAGGATAAATGGTTTGACCATTCACCCTAACTTTGCGCCATGATGCCATCTGCCCAGACCAGCCCGAATGGTTCCATTCTCAATAGATTGTTTTCGTTTACAAGGCCCTATCGAATGCTTTTGGCTACATCAGCAGTTCTTGCTGTGGTGCTCGCACCCTTGGGCGGTCTTACCCCCTGGCTCACCCACATCATGGTGGACGAATACATCATGAGGTCGGATCTGCCCGGTCTCCAAAAAATGGCATTCATATTTATGGGGATCCTGATCATCACAACGGTGCTCCGGTATTATTTTGCCATCCTGACAAACCGGCTGGGTCAAAGTGTGGTGAAGGATATCCGTCTCAAAGTTTTTAAGAAAATCATTTCTTTCAGACTGAGTTATTTTGACAAATCGGCCGTTGGCACCAACACCACCAGGACCATTAACGACCTTGAGTCAGTGCAAGTCGTCTTTTCTGAGGGCTTGATTACCATCGTGGCTGATATTTTAAGTTTGCTGATGGTGTTGCTTCTAATGTTTTACACCAGTGTGATGCTTACCCTGATCACCTTAATCAGTTTTCCCCTGCTATTGATCGCAAGTTATATTTTTAAAGAAAAAGTAAAAGAGTCCTATCAGAGGGTGCGCAATCAAGTGGTCCGCATGAATACTTTCTTGCAGGAACATATCAGTGGCATGAAAATCGTGCAGGTATTTACATCAGAACAAAAGGTAGGTCGCAAATTTAAAGAGATCAACCGCGAATACACACAAGCCAACCTGGACGGAATCTTTTATTACGCTGTTTTTTTTCCGGTGGTTGAGATCATCTCTGCGGCTTCATTGGGATTTATGATATGGTGGGGGGCCCAGGGTGTTTTGGATGATAAAGTGACTGTCGGACAACTGATCGCATTTCCCATGTTTTTAGCAAGACTCTTCCAGCCAGTGAGGATGTTGGCAGATAAATTTAATACTTTACAAATGGGTCTCATAGCTGCGGGGAGAGTATTTCAATTATTGGACAAGGATGAAACCGAACAACTGTCAGAGGAAAGATTAATCCAAAAGTTAAAAGGCAAAATTGAGTTCAGAAATGTTCACTTTTCTTATGATGGAGAAACCCCGGTCTTGAAAAACATCAGTTTTACCCTGGAGCCAGGACACTCTTTGGCCATTGTCGGCCCAACAGGATCCGGTAAGTCAAGTATCATCAGCATATTAAACCGTCTCTATGAGATCAAGGAAGGAAAAATCCTGATGGATGATCAGGATATTTGTACATACCCATTGTCTATGCTACGTCAGAGAATAGGGTTTGTTTTGCAGGATGTTTTTTTGTTCAATGGCACCATTCGTGAAAATATCAGCTTGTATGATCCAGAAATTGGTCTCGATAAAATACAAGGAGCTGCAAAATCCATCGGAGCTGATGAGTTCATCACAAGACTACCCGGAGGTTATAACTTCAAATTGGCAGAGAGGGGAGCCAATTTGTCTTTGGGACAAAGGCAATTAATTTCTTTTGTGAGAGCTTTGGTTGCCGAACCCGATATTTTAATTTTGGATGAGGCGACCTCCTCCATAGACACCCAAACAGAAAAAATAATTCAGGAGGCCATTCCCAAGATGATGAAAGGGAGGACTTCCATTTTAATTGCTCACAGACTTTCTACCATCCGTAATTCAGATCAGATTATCTACCTTAAAAATGGTGAAATTAAAGAAAGTGGTACCCAGCAGGAACTTTTAAGCCTTTCTGAGGGTTATTTTAGACGACTTTACGAATCCCATTTTCAGTTGGCTCAGGCAAATTAGTGTTTGCTTCCAATACTGTTGTTTACAATTGATGATCGGCATTGTATTCAAAAAACAGCTTGGTGCACAAATTCTGATGATTCATTGATAAAAAATGAAAAATTGAGAATTAACACATTATTAATTTGTTTAATGTATAAATTTATTGTAAATTTGCTCCTCTGAACATGATCCAGCAAAAAACTTTTTCCATGCATTCCGGAAGAAATATCTTCCAAAGGATTTTGGGCTCCCTGGCCCTTGTCACCATTGTGGCCTTGGTGTTTTACCTCTTTTACCAAATCTATAAGTTACTTTACCTGATCAGTCCTGTCTTTTTATTGATTGCTGTGATCTTATACCCCAGAGTCATTCTTCACCATTTGAAGGTTATCCAAAGGACCTTCCAGACAAGTCTGATGGGTGGACTTTTGACGGTAGGCTTGCAGGTTATTGCTTTACCATTTGTGGCCATAGGTTTGATCTTTAAGGCCTGGGCTTATCGTAAATTTGGGAATTTGCAAGAAGAGGGTTTGAACGATCAGAACACCAATTTTAGTTCTTATGAAGAAGTTCTTGAAAGGTCAACTGAAATTCCCAACAAAACAGAACAGCGCAGGAAAGAAAGTGAAAAGCTCTTGTCCACCTATGATGATTTATTTGAATAAGGTCTTGGTTTGGAGATCTATCTTTTCATAATCGATGTTTTTTTTGGAATAGCTTATGTATTTTTATTGATTTGGCTATTCCGTAATTGGCGCCTAACTCCTAATCTAAATCCTTCTGATTTTGACCAAATCCCTTTTAAGACAAGGCTGAGTGTAGTCATTGCTGCCCGAAACGAGGATAAAAACATTAAATCCTGCATTGAATCTGTCTTGTCACAGAACTATCCATCAGAATTGATGGAAGTATTGGTGGTGGATGATCAATCAGAAGATGATACACCTGAAATTCTGGAAGACATCAAGGATCCTCGATTGAAAGTAATGCGTTTGGGTGTTTACAAAAAGACCACCATCCAGGGATCCAAAAAGAAAGCGATTGCCTATGGGGTTATTCATGCGCAAGGAGATTTAATAATTACCACAGATGCAGATTGTATAGCAGGCAGTCAATGGGTCAGCACCATTGTTCGTTATTATGAGACCTATCCGGCTCCACTCCTCATTTTACCGGTCGAAATCGTCGGTTCGTCATCATTCCTCTCCCTTTTTCAAAAATTGGATTCAATGAGCACCTTTTTTATACAAAAAACAGCACACGATGCTGGTTTTTTTCAGTTGGGGAGTGCAGCCAATCTTGCCTTTGAAAAAAAGGTTTATCTGGAGTCGGATCCTTACGGCGACAATATGCAAATTGCTTCTGGAGATGATCTGTTCTTAATCAAAAAAGTAAACCAATTGTACAAGAAGCAAACAGTAGTTTTGAAATCAACGGATGCCATAGTTCAAACTTCGTCGGTTCAAACTTTAAGTGAATTCATATCCCAAAGATTGAGATGGTCCTCCAAAGTAAAAAAGGCTGGAACCCTAAGCCTTATGGTTGTTTCTTGTTTTGTTTGGTGTTCAAAATTTTTCACTTTTTTATCACCTGCATACTTCTACATAGTGCAAAATATGCAATTTTTTTGGGCATCCATTGCATTGCTGGTCCTTCATCTGATCGCAGATTTTATGGTCTTGTATGAATCAACGGGTTTTTTCAAGAAGAGAAAATACCTGTGGTATTTCTTGCCCATGGAGATAATGTATTTTGTTTATTTATTCACCATCGGTTTACTCTCATGGATTCCGTTTCAACTTGAATGGAAGGATCGCAAAATCAATGTTTGATCCTGAGAATAGGATCTATTTTCAATCTTCTCTTTTCTCCTCCTCTTTTTTGTAATCTGTCGAAGGTGGTGCTGGCGGTTGAGGGCTACTTGGCTCTGTGATCACTGGTTGCTCAGTTGGAGCTGGCACATCAACCTGCTTTTGTTTGTTTGAATTATTCCAAAAGAAGTAAAGCAATAGCAAAATTACAATGAGCGCAATCCACCACCAATTAAATCCCTGGTCATTATTTTTATGGTTGGTTCCTGATTGATCTTCTAAACTTGGACCTGTTGAATGTACTACCATTGGTGTAGGTCCGAATGCGGGAGCCAAAGGATCTGTGCTAACCCCGCTTTCATTGGTCCAAGAACTTGTCGCATTAGAAGAATTTATGGAAGCTTCGGATTTAGATTCTGTAATTGCCACTCCTCCAATTAAATTCCAAAGGGAGGCTTCATCATTTTTTGGACAGGATCTGCCTATTTCTTGGTGATTGGCAGCCCGGAGGGTCAGAAAATAGGCACCATGACTTTCAATCATGAGATAACGTTCCTTTAGAACACGATTTTGCAAGACCGACTCCATTCCCCGGTCTCTTGAATCAGCTGAAGGATAAGCTTCACTCCGTAATACAATTTGATCGACTTCATTAATCCAGGCAAAATAATACTTGCCGTTGTGGTGCTGAAAAGTAATCATGTCCGGATATTTCTCAGAACGCATCCTAATTTGTTCCTCGTATTCTCTACAAATCAGGTAATCATCATTTTTATGCTCAGTAGAACTCATTTTTTGATTTTTATTGGTTCAAATGTAAAGATATTCAATTAAATTTAGATCAAGAAATGATTGGTTCTATTGAATTTATTTTTTACCCAACCCCCTAAAGCTTTATTCAATGCACTGCTGGTTTCATTTATCTCAATCCAAGCTGAGTATGGATTAAATTGATATTTAAAACTTATTTGATCTATTGCATTATATGTATTATTATTAAGCCTCTGCGAATTCTGAGAAACGGGTTATTTGGTCCCGCTGTCCACAACAATTAGTTCAGAGTAATTGGATCTTTTTCCAGCAGGATGAATCAGAGATAAGCGCAAAATGTAATTACCGGAAGGTAGAATTCTTTCCATATTGTCGTCTCCAGCCCAGATCAACAGATCTTGGGTACCAATAATTTCATTGGACAATGTTTTTACCAACTGTCCCGAAGGGGTAAAAACTTCTGCCCTGAGTTTGTATCCAGCCTGATCCAAATCAAATTCTATGCTGAGAAAGTCCCTGTAAGCATCTCCGTTGGGACTGATCACCCGGTCAAAGTCCTTGTAGGGTTTTTTTGAATCACCCGATATGGTATCCAGGTATTGGCTATTCTTCAATCCTGGTGTGCCGTAATTTACCCGTGATGAAGCAGATTGCCAGTGATTTTTTTCCAATGAACTCAACACCGGTCGGATTTTTTCAAGACTGACGCCATTCTCGTCGCGCACCAGCGGATGGTGCCACGAATTGGAATAGGAAAAAGAATCAATCAAGACCTGCCTTCCTCCAATGGGGGTACTCATTACCAAATCGCCTTCCTTGTCATCAAAGCCTGGAAGACTGATTTGAAAAATTTTAAAGCTGTCTGCGTATGGGAAATTATCCAGTATATTTTTTCGGTCTGGTGTAAAAACCAAATAGTCATCGGGAGCTATGGTCAGATCGAGATTTACCTTATAAAGCAAAGTTGAAGTCCTTGGATTGGAAATAAAGATATCCTTCACCAAAACTATTTTTTGACTCACGTTGACAATTTCCACATAATCACTACCACCTGACACCGGATTAAAAAGAACTTCATTCCAAAGCAGATCTCCAGCTGATGGTGCAGAAGGCAATTGAAATTGTACTGTTTGAGTGGGAGCCATATTTCCACTACAATCTTTGGCATCTTTAAAGATCAGACTGTACTGCACTGAATCCAATAAAGCTTGATTCAACAACAATAAAACACAATGCGGATTATCAGGATCCACATCTGCTGTCGCAATGGTGATCCCCTGATCGATCATGTACAGATCTGTGACATGATTCAAATCTGCATGCAAAGCTTCATTCAACAAAAGCTTGATTTCCCATTTGCTTACAGCGGTCACATTGATAATCTCAGGACCATTTAGATCAAAACTTTGATCAAAGACAGAATTTATTTGTCCGGGTGTACCACCAATGTTACTTTGCGTCACTGCCCAGCTGGAAGATCCCTTGCAATATTGATTGGGTTTTTGAAGTTCAAGGGAATAACCACCCTCTTTTTTTGGAGTATTCCCGTACCAATTTTGATCAAAATTCAGCTGATGCAAAATCATTTTACTCGAACTAAGCAGTATAATTTCATCACCTGTATTGTTGAGTGCGGGTAGCGATCGGATACCAAGGGTATTACCATACTGTTGAAAGCTCGTGGTATCTGCCACATTGCATAGAATCAAATATTCGCCTGGCCCTATAAGGTAATAAGGAAAAGGAGAGGATGATGAGGAGGCATCTGCAATGACAAAGTTGCTTATATCAAAGATACGATTAGAGTTGTTATATAATTCTATAAACTCTGCATCAGGAAGACCTGCTGAAGGGGTTGGGTCCGCCATAAATTCGCTGATCAACAAATCTCCGATACCCGGCAGATCTGGCCATTCAGATCGAAAAGCAATTTCTGCATCATCGGTTTGTTTGTTGCCATTTTTATCTTCCAAATTTTGATATTTGAGAATATAATTTTTTGAGTTTTCGAAATCAGATTGAAAAATTAAATGATATATTTTGTTTGATGCCGCCTCTTTTATTATACTGGAGGGGCGTCCAAAATCCACCACCCAATAATTGTCTGATTTGAGGGCTGCAGAGTCAATTGGTTCTTCATCGAATTCAATTTGCAAACGGTTTCTTTCTACCGCCTGGGCTCTAATAATCCTAGGAGGAAGAGTATCCAGCGCCGGAATAGCAATTCCCAGATCATCCAAAATAAACTTGTCTTTTCTGGTTTCAGTATAGGTACATAAGATCCCCATGAACGATTGATTGAAATTCATCTGAATGGTATCCACAAAAAGTCCTTCAAGTGAAAACGATTTGTGTCCGGAATAATCAGATTCGACCATCCAATTTAAATCTTCATTTCTTTTGATTTTTAACCGCACTACTGCCGGTTCTGAAGCAAGGACGGATTTGACACCTTCACCGAGAAGTCTCGAATTATTGCCCGATTTGACATACAGCTTCCAATTGTCTTCGCTGCCATTTTCACCAATTTCAATATAATAGCCATCTGCTGTCATTGGGTCTGCCTGATTCATCGACAACCACCAGCGAAATTTATTGGTATTGGATGGACTAAAATCGAGTTTAAGATAGACAGTCCAAACTTGTTCAGATGAAATATAATCGTAGCTACGGTACAAAAAGCTGCTTCCAGCGCTTGGAGCAGAAAGCATGAGTTGTTGGTTTGAATTAATGGTAAAATGGTTTGTATCACCTGACCAATGACTCAAATCCATTTCAAAAAAGTCAATCCATTGAGCGGACAATCGGCTGACTGAGCCACCAATTACTACACCAGTCAAAGAAATCAATAAGAAAATACATCTCAAATAAAATGTTTTCATAGTTTCCAAAAATGATGAAATTCGATCTTAAAGTTAATTTATGCCATATATTTGGTACACAAAATAATTAATTTCCCGGATTCAAAGATAGAATTGTTTTATAAAGCCTTTGTTAATTTGTTCAAGGAGCAAAGAGTAGCAACTATTTTTGCAACAAATCAAACGATATGCCTAAAATTGCCATCGTAGGAGCAACCGGAATGGTGGGACAGGAAATGCTCAAAGTACTGGAAGAATCAGGAATTAAACCGAAGGAGCTGTTATTGACTGCATCAGACAAGTCGATCGGTAAGAAAATAGATTATCAAGGTCATTCCTATACGCTGCTTGGGATAGACGAAGTGATTCGATATAAACCTGACATCGCAATTTTTTCAGCAGGAGGATCTACTTCCTTGCAATATGCTCCTCAGTTTGCCAATTTGGGTTGTTATGTCATTGACAACAGTTCAGCATGGCGCATGGATCCTCAGTGTCCTTTGGTAGTTCCGGAAATCAATGCCAATGCCATTCACCCCGGTAGTTTTATCATTGCAAACCCCAATTGCAGTACCATCCAAATGGTGATGGCTCTGCATCCATTGCATCAAAATTTTGAAATAGATCGAATTGTTGTTTCTACTTACCAATCATTTACAGGTACCGGGATGAAGGCAGTAAGACAATATGAGTCTGAAAAGAATGGTCATTTATTGGTTGAATTACCGGCATACCCACACCCTATATTCGAAAATTGCATTCCACAATGTGATGTTTTTCTTGACAATCTCTACACCAAAGAGGAAATGAAATTGGTCCACGAAACCCGAAAAATTCTGGATGCACCTTCATTGCGAATTACTGCAACAGCGGTAAGGGTGCCTGTGTATGGCGGTCATTCAGAATCCATCAATGTGAGTTTCAAAAAGGACATTGATTTGGGACAAGTCAGACTGCTTCTAAACAATACAAGAGGATTGAAGCTATTGGATGATCCCAATCAAGCCATTTATCCAACCCCCTTACAAGCCAGAGGAAGAAATGAAGTGTTTGTAGGCAGAGTTCGGATGGATGAATCACAGGCAAATACTTTGAATTTATGGGTCACTGCAGATAATCTCAGAAAGGGAGCTGCTACCAATGCAATACAAATTGCTGACTATTTAATTAATAATTCATATATAAATAACTGATTAGGTTTTGTTTAAATATTTTTTATTCCTTCTTGTTTTTTTTTATCCTTAAATAGATTGAAATTTGAAGAAATGATCGGATTTTTGCAACCCCTTTACCAAAAACCGGAATTAAAAACTGCCTGACGTTTTTTCTTTTTCGGCTTACATTTGTAAAAAAGAAGGGGTCTAATTTAGAAGTAATTGAAATGCGCAATAGGATTGTAGTTTGGGGTGAAGATGCAGAAGAAAACAAAGTTCTGTTAGCCATCGCGTTGGATGCCGACGAGAATAAAATTCACATTTGGTCGATCGCTGATCGCGACTGTACGGAAGAATTTTACAACCAGATGATGGCTGATTGGAGAGAAGGCAAGGATCTTGAATTTCCAGGCAATACAAAGCATATTATCAGAGAACTTACAATGGCTGATAGTATCTTGCCCGATGACCTTAAGGTAGAAAAATCGGATGTTATTTCAAGAGCGCAAATGGAATGGCACTTTGCGGTTTTGACCGCAAAACTTTATCGAAATTTTAAAAATGAAATGGAAGAAATTTCTGATAAAGTAAAAAGATTAGAGGTTTTTGACATTGAGGTATGGGATGAAATGAAAAACTTATGGTCCAATGTGCAGAAACAAATTCTCGACAAGAATTTATTCCGCGATCACATTGACAGCCTTCGGAAGAAATCCGATTCCATTTTTGAAGAACTCAAAAAGTTAAGGGAAAGTCAAAAAAATGAAACACTTGAAAAATCAAAAGAAATACTAGATCAATTCACTGAAAAGATTCAAGTACTTGCCGAAAGATTAGACTCTGGTGGTGTTATTAAAAATATATTTGACGATCTTGTTAAAATACAAAACGATATCAAAGGAGTTGATCTGTTGGACAGAGCGCACATCAGAAAGCTTAAGGTCAAGTTGGATCATGTGTTTCAGGCTATAAAAGCTAAAAGAGAAGCCAAATCCAACCAATCTTCCTCTCACCAATGGAAGGACCACGTCAATCAAAGAATGGAGGGTATCAATCAAGCCATTCAGAGAATTGAACACTCTCTTGGCCTGGATCAGAAAGACATTGATTTTGAAAATAAGCGAATCGCGAGTACAAATGGGCAATTGGAAGCTCAAATCAGGGTTGCCAAAATCAAAATGATCGAGGAAAGGATGCGGCAAAAGCAAGAAAAACTAGATGAGCTACTCAAAGTTCGGGAGGGTTTGGAGAAAAAGCAAGAAAAATTGCAGGTTAAAGAAGAGAAGGAAAAAGAAAAACAGGAAGTCAAGCGAAAAGTAAAAATTGAAGAAAAAAAGATAAAGGAAAAAATCAGTCAGGAAATTCAGCAACATCAGGTAGAACTCGCTGGTTCTGAAGATAAACTCCTGAAAGCAGCGGAAGAAATCATGGAATCTAAGAAAACAATAGGGAATGTCAATGAGACCAGCCTTGCTGAATCAGATGATTTGCTTCTTCAAAATGACATTCCAGGGCCTGCTGATCCTGATTCTGACAATCAATCCCAGGAATCTTTTTTAGAACCACAGGAATCTAAAGACACGGTTGCTCAGGATCCTGATTCCGATAAATCGGAATAGGTATCAGATTTCATTGGATTGAAATTCCAATTCTAATTTTAATTATTTAAGCCAATTGCAAAACATCCAAAAACAGGATATTTTGGGATTCAAAGATTACTTACAATTGATACGAAAATCCCTTAGGGGGGAAGATTATGATTACACCAAGGGTGATCTTAAATCTGCCATTGTATTGTTGTCCATTCCAATGATTTTAGAGCTGTGTTTGGAGTCTGTTTTTGCTGTGGTGGATATGTTTTTTGTGAGCAAACTAGAAAACAGTCAGGTAGCCATTGCAACAGTGGGATTGACAGAATCCATTTTGACTTTGGTGTACACTTTGGGAATAGGTTTGAGCACGGGTGCCACCGCCATCGTTGCCCGCCGAACGGGAGAGAAGGACATTGAAGGTGCTTCCCATTCAGCAGTTCAGGCATTGATGGTCACCGTTGCACTCTCCATTTTAATTTCAATACTCGGAATCATATATGCGCCACAATTGCTGACCATGATGGGGGCAAGATCTGAGGTAGTTTCAGAGGGAGTTGGATTTACCAGGATCATGATGGGTAGTAGTATCTTAATCATATTATTGTTTATGATCAATGGGATTTTCAGAGGTGCAGGAAATCCACTCATTGCTATGAAGAGTCTTTGGTTGGCAAGTATTTTGAATATTTTACTGTGTCCAATCATGATTTTTGTTTTGGATTTTGGTTTGGAAGGAGCCGCAATTGCCACCGCCATCGGTAGATCGGCCGGTGTCATGTATCAATTGTATTGGCTAAAAAAAGGATCTTCACAGCTCGATATCAAAACGTCCTATTTTCAATGGGACAAAAAGCTTAGTTTGGATTTTATCCAATTATCCTGGCCGGCAACCCTTCAATTTTTTATTCAGAGTGGATCCTGGGTATTTATGGCATATTTGGTGTCGAGAACAGGAAGCACCGAAGCGACTGCCGGCTATCAGATTGCCATTCGAAATATTGTCTTTTTCATATTGCCCGCTTGGGGATTGTCCAATGCAGCGGCTACCCTTGTTGGACAAAATCTTGGTGCAAAACAGGCGGATCGGGCCGAAAAAAGTGTCATACTCACCACCTGGTACAATTCATTTTTTATGGCACTTGTGATGTTATTGTTCTTGTTTTTTTCACAACCAATTGTAGGTATTTTCTCCACAGATGCGCAGGTTTTAAATTACGCGGTACAGGCTCTGCAAATCATTGGCTCCGGATATATTTTTTACGGCATTGGAATGGTGATGGTACAAGCTTTAAATGGAGCAGGTGACACAAGGACTCCCACCTGGATTAACTTAATTGGTTTTTGGCTATTCCAGATTCCGCTTGCCTGGATATTGGCGGTGGAGGTCAATTGGGGTCCCACAGGCGCGTTTGTTGCAGTGCCTGTTGCAGAAACGCTCGTGGCACTGCTAGCATGGTATTATTTCAAACTTGGCAAATGGAAAGAGGTCCAAGTCTAAGATTTTTACTTTAACCCAAACAAAAATTTTCTCATTTTATGGTAGAGTGCGGTATTCTCATAGATACCGGAAAAGTTTTCTGCGCCTGGCCCAAAAGCAAAAACCGGAATTAATTCAGCCGTATGGTGCGTTGTGCTATAACTTGTCGACAGTTGTCCCATCCTTGACCCAGGATTGATGGCCATTCCACCGGTTTCGTGATCACCTGTGACAATGACCAGGGTATTTTTATCTTTCTCAGCAAAATCAAGTGCCACTTTAACCGTCTTATCAAAATCAAGCATTTCAGCCACCACATACTCAGTTTCGTTGGCATGTCCTCCCCAATCAATCTGTGAACCTTCAATCATTAGAAAAAATCCATTGGATGGATGAATTCTATCTAAAAATTCGATGCTGTGAAGACTTGCTTTTGGTAGATAATCTCTTCCCTTATTGACAGGTAAAGGATCTCCATCCGCAGTAAAATAGACCATTTTGTCTGATTGGGGAAAAATATATTGCCTGAAATCACTTTCAAAATAATCTGTGACCACATACCCATTTGAAATCATCAATTGGGTTAAATTCAAACTGTCTGAAATCCTTCTGTCAAAATATTTTTTTCCACCACCAATCATTAAATTACAGCCAGATTGGCTCATGTTCATTGCAATGTTCTCATACATATCCCTGCTTGGTTGATGCGCTGCAAATGCAGCTGGAGTAGCATGAACAATCGAAGAGGTAACTACCAATCCTGTCACAAATCCCTTTCTGTTGGCTTCTTCCAAAATCGTCTCAAGCTTTTGACCGTTTGGGTCCATTCCTATGCTTCCATTTTTTGTCTTTTGTCCCGTACTAAAAGCAGTAGCGCTGGAAGCAGAATCAGTGATCAGGTCATCGGCTGCATGGGATTTTTGCAATCCAACATGGGTGCAGCGCTCAAGTGCCAATTGGTTGTTGTTCATATAAAGGGCGGCGCTGATTTGAGCAATGCCCATTCCATCACCGATAAGAAGAATAATGTTCTTCTTTTTTTGGATTGATTCGGATTCACTCTGAACAGACTTGGTGCTGTCTATCTGTTTCTTTGCTGTGGAACAAGATCCCAGAAGGAAAAACAAACAATTTATAAATACGAAAAAGCGAAAGACCATACGCAAATTAAGATATAAGACTATACACTTTACCCGGTAATTCTTTGACCAGTCCTTTCATTTGTAGCTCCAATAAAATTCCTGCAAGCATTCCCGGGGTAAAGGTAAGTGAATGATGGAGCATATCAATGTGAACTTTTTGTTTATCTTTTAAAACATCCAACAGACATTGTTCTTCGTGCGAAAGTTCTAAAAAAAGTTGAGATTTATGAGATACCAATTTGTCCAAATCTGTTTTGTTCCAATTCATTAATTCAACCAGATCCTCTCCGGATTCAATGAGATGGGCTTTGTGATCTTTGATTAATTGATTGCATCCGGAAGAATTGATATCTTCTACCCTCCCTGGAAATGCAAAAACATCTTTGTTATAGTCATTGGCCAATTGTGCAGTAATTAAACTTCCCCCTTCTTTTTTACTTTCGACTACGACCACTGCATCAGTCATTCCCGCTACGATACGATTTCTCATGGGAAAATTTTGTTTATCCGGACGTGTTTGCACATTGTATTCGGTCAACAATCCACCATGAAGACACATTTTTTTGGCAAGAGATTTGTTTTGTGACGGATAGAGGATATCTAGCCCATGACCCAAAACACCAATGGTGGGTATTTGTAAACCAATGCTTGATCTGTGGGCTAATGTATCCACTCCATGGGCAAGTCCACTGACAATGGTCACATTGTATCCCTGCAAAAATGAAACCAGGTTTTCAGTAAGTGATATTCCATATTCGCTGACCATTCGCGTGCCAACGATGGCTATCATTCTGCTTGCGTTCAAATCTGCATTGCCCTTGTAATACAAGAGAAGTGGACTGTCATTGTAATTTTTTAAACGGCCAGGGTATTCCTGATCGGTGTAAAACAAAATCTGGATTTGGTGATTTTCACAAAACTTCAATTCTTTTTCAACTTTTTCCCAGGCTTTAAAATTTTTAATAGAATGAGCGACACTTTCTCCGATCCCGGGGATCTTGAGAAGTTTTGCCTTTGGTGTTTTAAAAACCAATTCGGCCTCCCCACAAAAAGCCATGAGAGATCGTGCAAGAATAGGCCCAACCAGATCAGCCTGGTGCAGGGCTATCTGATAAAATTTATTGGACATTATTTATTCAGGTGAATTTCAGAAAGTGGATCTCTTAACTGATTTGCCTTCTCAATAAATTCTGCTTTTTGTTGTGTTGATACACTGCTTCTTCTGGACCAGGCTTCGTATATTTCTGCAAGCTCATTGGAGTATTCCTGATTAAATGGCCTAAGCTCTTTGGCCATGGACATATACAAGATACCCATATCGTACCGCAACTTTTGTTTATAGAAAATATCATATCCAATCTCTCTGCAAAATGTAGCCAAAGCGTGTTTATTGTTTGGGTCTTTCATAATGTATCGGAAATATTCCTGAATAAAAGCCAAATCAGGTTTTTTAAGTATAATCTCTCTGATGTTTTCTAAAAACAAGCTTAAGTCTTTGTCCATTTTATGGTATTCTGCGAGGATACCAGCTTTCATGTTGAGGGCTTGGCCATAATTGGGAAAAATAAACAATGCCCTGTCAATGTATCTCAATGCCTGATCTAAATTTTTTCTTTTTGTTTCCAGATCCGAATCCTTCTGATAGAGTTGAAAATAACTAACACCGGTAAATAAGTTGATTCTGGCACTGTTTTTTGAAACATTGACCCCTGCCAGATTAAGGGTCATACTATCTTTCCAATCTGGAACTCTGGTCATGGTTCTTCCAACATAGAACAATAACAATAGAGTTGAAAAGATCAATGCGATTCTCCTTTTCAAGCTGGATAATCCAAAGAGGTAATGATGTAAAATGTAGACAAGTACAAGTACAAATCCAAAGGAAGGCATAAACAAAAACCGCTCATTCATAAAAGTACCAACAGGAAAAATGAGGTTGCTTACAATGGAGATGGTGAACCAAAAATACAGAACAGCAAACCAAACGGGCTTGTTGTTTTTTCTTTGTCTATAACCAGCTATAGTAACAGTTACTAATAGGATCAATGAGATCAAGGTCATGATGTCCGTAGGATTCATTTTGGGTACGTGATAGGGATAGTAATCATGGGTCAACGGATGTGGGACAAAAAGCAACTTAATGTACCAGGCAAGTGTAAGTAATATGGTCGAGAATTTTTGACCTGCATTCATACCTACAAAAGGATTGTTCATTAAGTCTGTTATTTTTTGTCCGTTGTCAAAGAAAAATCCAATCACAGAGCTTCTGATTATCAGAAAAAGAACGGCGGGAATAAAAAGCCATAAGCAAGATCTGATAGACGTCCCAAGACTCATATTTCTAAAAAAGACAAATACCAGGGGCATAACTGCAAGAAAGGTGATGGCGTTTTCCTTTGACAACAGAGCCAGGAAAAACCACGCACCAGACTGATATTGGTCTCTGGTGGAAGGACCATCAGGTTGGCGAACAAGACCAATCACACTCAGTAATGAAAACAGCATGCACATGATTTCATCTCTTCCTTTAATATTGGCCACAGCTTCAGTATGGATTGGATGTGCAAGGAAAAAAATGCCTGCCAGCAGAGCCATCCATGGAATTTCACTGGATTCTCTTTTGATTTGAAGCAGTTTTACAAGCAAAAAGACCAACCAACAGCAAATGCCATACAACAGAATATTGATGAGATGACTAAGCCAGGGCAATTTGCCGAAAATTCCCTGTTCAATGGCAAAAGTGACAATGGACAAAGGCCTGTAACGCGCTCCGGCCACCAGCTGTTGTTGTTCTCCAAAATAACCGGTAAAACTCTCTGTGGACAAAATGTCCCAAATTCCGGCAAAACCTTTGGCTACAAACTGATTCTGGTCCAAAACAATGGTATCGTCCAGAACATAACCAAATCCAATGCATTGAAAATACAGGGTCAAGCTTAAGAGAGAGAACAAGACAGGATAAAAAAATCGACCTTTTTGCAATTGGGTTAAATCCATATCGTGTAATTTTCGTGTGAAGCGGCAAAATTAGTTTAACCAAGTTAATTTACCGGAAGATACAATATATAAATCTTAGTTATATGTATATATTGCTGTTAATCTTGTAAACCCATGTTTTTAGTTGCAGAACCGGATTGTAGAGAAGGCATATAAAATCATTTTCGTCCCATTGGTGTGTAGTTTTCACCGTCTTTTGACTCAAAAAAATGTAGAAAAAATTTGGATTTCAAAAACTAATGATTACCTTTGTGGAACTATATGTTTAAATGTATTGTTTTATCCTGAGAGTTTGAAAAGCCCTAAACCATATTTAATCACTTCGTAATTTTTTTTATTTCTAATATTTTTTATCATGAATCTTTATGTAGGTAACCTGGATTATACAATCAGGGAACAACAAATTTCCGACCTCTTTTCAGAGTATGGTGAGGTATCATCAGTTAAAGTCATCACAGACAAAATGACTGGTCGTTCCAAAGGATTTGCTTTCGTCGAAATGCCAAATGACGAAGAAGCAACTGCAGCCATCAACAATCTGAACCAAGCTTCCGTCAGAGATCGCAACATCTCTGTCTCAGAAGCCAGACCACCAGAACAAAGAGAAAGAAGGCCTTTCAGACCTTCCAATCACGGTGGAGGCGGCGGCAACAGGTTTAAAAGAAACTGATGCTACCCGCTATAAATCTTTAGGTCAAGTCTTGCGTTTTTTCTTCTTCTTTGTTTAAGTAGTTCGGAAAGAATTTTAAGAATTTCATTAAAAGATTTATAAAATGGAAGACCTGCCGTCCAGAGGCGGCAGGTCTTTATTTTTTTAATTGCCTCTGGGAAAGTCGCTTTTCAGCAATTGCGGTCAATGAGACCGGTTCATGATGTGGGTGCTGATCAGTGATGCGTGTTTATCATTTTATTAACTGATCAATTTTAGCCAATCAATGAATCCTTTTTTAACCTTGGGTATTGAGCCCCGTATTTGTAAAGCCATAGAAGAGCTTGGGTTTGAAAACCCAACCGACATTCAGCAGAAAGCCATACCTTTATTTTTATCTCAATCTTCCGACCTGATTGCCCTTGCTCAAACAGGTACAGGAAAAACTGCTGCATTTGGATTACCTATCCTGCAGAACATCCAATCAGAAAATAAAAATACGCAGGCACTGATCATTTCTCCTACCAGGGAGCTGTGTATGCAAATAGCCTCAGATCTGAAAAAATATGCAAAGAATTTACCAGCAATGGGCATCGTGGCTGTTTATGGAGGCAGCAGCATTACCATGCAAATCAAAGACATCAGAAAATCTGCTCACATCATTGTGGCCACCCCCGGTAGATTAATTGATTTAATGGAAAGGAAGGTCATCAGATTGCAAGATGTCAGAACTGTGGTATTGGATGAAGCAGATGAAATGCTCAATATGGGCTTTAGGGAAGACATGGAAACCATATTGGCCCAGACACCAGAAGATAAAATCACTGGACTATTTTCAGCAACCATGTCACCGGACATTCGCAAAATAGCTTCCACCTATCTCAACAATCCCACTGAGGTGACCATTGGGAAAAAGAACACAGCACAGCAAAATATAAGTCACCAATATGCAGTGGTGCAGGCCCGTGACAAATTCACCGCATTAAAACGCATAATGGATTTTCATGAAGATTTTTATGGCATTGTTTTTTGTACCACCAAAGCTGAGACCCAGGAGCTTTCAGATCATCTGGTCAGAGATGGTTACTCAGCCGATTGTCTGCACGGTGATTTGGCTCAGGCGCAAAGAGACAAAGTGATGCATCGCTTTAGGCACAAAGCCATTAAAGCACTTTTGGCTACAGATGTGGCAGCCCGGGGAATCGATGTAAAGAATATCACCCATATTATACACTACCATCTACCGGATGATATTGAAAATTATACCCACCGAAGCGGCCGGACCGCCAGAGCAGGGCAGAAAGGAATTTCTATTGCGCTGCTGCATATCCGGGAAGCCTATAAATTGCATCAAATCGAAAAACTCGCTGGTGTAAAATTTGAAAGATATCTGATACCCAACGGAGATCAGGTGATCCATTCAAGGATTAAAGCCTTTATTGATTTTTTTAAAGAAAATGTGTCTGATGATGTTCATATTCCAAAATTTAAAAATGAATGGATTTGGCCATTGATGGAAATGGAAAAAGAAGAATTGGTTCAGAAATTGCTCCAGGCAGAACTTATGAGAATGGGAATCAATTATAAAGATTCAACCGATATAAATGTAGATGAAACAGTCAGATCTGGTAGATCAGACAGTGGACGTTCTGAAAAATGGGAAGGAAAAAAATCCGGTGGCAAAACAAGGTCCGGCAGATCTGATCGGGCATCTCATGGTAAAATGCACCGACTCTTTATCAATGTTGGCAAGAAAGATGGAATGAAGTACGACGAAATTAGAGAATTGATTTTTAAGCATACCAGAGTGAGTGGAAGAGCTGTGCGGGATATTGAAATGAAAGGTGTTTATTCTTTTTTCATCACAGACGGAGAATCTGCTGAGCAAATGAGAAAAATGAAAAATGCAAGCTTTAATGGAAGACCACTCAGAATCGATCTTGCCTCTGAGCAAAAGGAGGGCCGCAAATATGGAAAGGAATAGGAGTGGTTGGATGGATCAATAATCCTTTCTCAGTGATTTGATTTTTACCCTCCAATTGGTTATTTGCAATTTGGCAATAGACGAAGGTTTTGAACATTATAAAAGTAAAGCTTGGGCTTTGCATTTCCGATGAATACTTGGTTTTCATTTGTCCTGAAAATTTAATTGATCCTCAGATACAAGAACAAACAGTCACAAAACTGTATTGATAGATTCAGCTTTCATACTTTTTTGATATATTTACACCAGAATCAAAAGCAGGGAGATGAAAAACAGTTTTTTAATCTTTAGTTTTATTCTGGCCGGGTTAAGCTTGCCACTGATTGCCCAAACCAATTTCAGTATTTCTGATCCATTTTGTTTTAAATTGCTGAAAGGCGAATATCCACGCGATACATTTGCTTCTGGCAAATCAAAGATTGGCCCTCAAACGAAATTCTTGCTTTCACAGCAAATTCAGTCAGACTCGCTTTTCCAACATTTAGAGTCCATTACCGCTTTTCGCAACAGAAATACCATTTCTGATTTTCCGGAGTGGCCGGAATTTGGAATACGGGGTGCCAGAAATAAAATTAAAAACACTTTAATCCGATGGAATCAAATACCAGGAAACACCATTTTTCCCTGCGAGTTTGAATTTGATTACACCATGTGCGGGAAAACCAGGCATACACAATTGCTTGCCATTCTACCTGGAAGTTCTGAAATTCAAGATGAAATAGTTCTTGTGGAAGCGCATTTGGATAGTCGTTGTGAAGCGCTTTGTGACACTTCCTGTAGGGCTGAAGGAGCTGATGACAATGGTTCCGGATCTGCATTGATCATGGAACTCACCAGAGTCCTCAGCCAATTTGAAATGAATCGCACCATTGTTGTTCTTTGGACAACCGGAGAAGAGCAGGGTCTGGGAGGAGCAAGGGCATTTGCTTTGTTTTGCAAACAGAATGGTATTAAGATCAAAGCTGTTTTTAACAACGATATTGTGGGTGGTATAGAATGTGGCAACACCAGCTCTCCTCCCAGCTGTCCCGGACCCGGACAATTGGACAGCACTCGTCTCAGAATATTTTCATCAGGCACTACCAACAGCATGTCCAAAAATCAGGCAAGACTCACCAAATTGATCATTGACCAGACCATTAGAAACGAATCGATACCCGTTCCATTCATTGATGTGATGTTTGCAGAAGACCGAACAGGCAGAGGAGGGGATCATATTCCCTTCAGAGAACAGGGATATACCAGCATCCGTTTTACCTCATCTTATGAACACGGAGACGGAAATCCATCACAGGCCAATTATCATGACCGACAACATACGACCAGAGATCTTGTTGGAAAAGATCTCAATGGGGATGGTCAATTTGACAGTTTGTTTGTAGATTTCAATTACCTGAAAAGAAATGTTTTCGTCAACGCATGGACAGTATTACACGCTGCAACGACGAAAGCCCAAGCACTTCAGCTGTCTGTGATCCCCGGAAGTGGTCATATCAAAATAAATATAGAAAATCCCCAGGGATTGAGCAGGTTTGTCTACGCCATTCGTCGGATCAATTCTGCCTATTTTGATACAGTGATTCTTTCAGATCAAACCCATTTGACCGTTGAAGGATTGGCTCCAAGTTTGTATTATGTTACAGCCGCCGGGATTGATGAGCAAGAATGGTATTCGATGTTTGGCAATGAGTATCAGGCCAGAGTCACCACATCCACAGAGGACAATGTTTCACAACACTTTATTGAATTGTTGCAGAACAAACCGAATCCTTTTGATGAATTTACCCTTATTCCAATCATCGTACACCAAGCGGCAAAAATACAGGCAGCCATCCTCGAAATAAGAGATGAGCGAGGTTTGATAGTCCATTCCACTTCTCTTCATTTGAAGGATGGAGTCAATGAGATTTTGTTGAACATGGGCAATTGGGTTGAGCCCCAAGGAATTTATTTCTATACCCTGGTCATCAATGGTAAGCCTTTTACCACCCGCAAAATGTTTATTCATTCTTATTAAACCAGGCCAGCTCGTGAACTAGCAAGCTGCCTTGCTTTACAGAAGGCCCCATTGCATTTTGAATTCCTGTTGGTGTGGAGTATGGACCAACGAAACCAATTTACCAAGTAACAAAGATTTGGCTGCTTTTATATGGATTTAGCCACTACTTTTGTGACCAATACATTGGATTTATGCAGGTCATTTCTAATCAACTCATCCGACAGATCGTACTCATTGGATTGATTCTTTTGTTATTGGGAATTGTGTTTTGGGAACTGAAGATGTTTTTGCCTTCTTTTTTAGGAGCATACACGCTCTACATTCTTTTGAGGAGACCCCATTTTTATCTGACGGTCAGAAAAAAGTGGCCTCCATTATTGTCTACACTGACTTTAATTCTTGGGACACTTATAGTCTTGGTTTTACCGGCACAAGCCATGCTGAGAGTTTTCAGTACCCGACTCTTGCCCCATTTGCAGAATTCAAGGGAAATCTTTAGTTATCTGGAGCAATTTTCCCGTGACCTGGAGCTGCGAATTGGAATTGATGTGGTGTCCGAAGAATCCATTGTTTCAGCAAGAGATTGGTTGGTCAAAGAAGGCGGCAATATAATTTCTGCCACTCTTAATAGCATTGCCATTCTGCTCATCATGTATTTTATTCTCTATTATTTGCTCATGAATACCAAGAAAATTGAAAAGAGAATCACCCATCTATTACCCTTGGATCAAAATGTTGGCGAGCAGCTAAAAAAGCATCTGAATAGTATGGTCTTCAGCAATGCGGTGGGAGTGCCCTTGGTCTCTTTATTCCAAAGCTTGGTGGCCATGGTCGGTTATATGATTGCCGGAGTTTCGGAACCTCTGTTATGGACTTTTATGACATTTCTTACATCTTTTGTACCAGTGATTGGCTCCATGTTGATATATATTCCATTATCGATCATGTTGATGTACAATTGCAATGAATACTATGGCATTTTTTTATTTCTGTATTGCTTTTTATTGGTGGGGTCCGTGGACAATGTGTTCCGTTTTTGGTTGCAAGATAAGATTGGGAATACGCACCCACTGATCACTATTTTTGGTGTAATCATTGGGATAAAAGTGTTTGGATTTTTGGGTTTGATTTTTGGTCCAATTTTAATTTCTTCCCTTATCTTGTTGATTGACATTTATTCCAAACATTATACGGGTAGAATGCCCACCTGACCAAATGACTTTGAGTCATTTCTCTCTCATTGGATTTGTTGATTTTTGTTATATTTTAAGGCTTCTTTTTCATAGTATTATTCTTTGAAAATAAGCGTTCAATTCAGTATCTTTGCAGGCATTTTTAAAAAATACAATGACAGCTCAGAAAGGAAGTGAATACAGTGCCAGTAGCATTCAGGCACTCGAAGGATTGGAGGCCGTTAGACGGAGACCGGGAATGTACATTGGCAGTACCGATGTAAAAGGATTGCATCACCTTGTCTGGGAGGTGGTTGACAACTCCATCGATGAGCATTTGGCGGGACATTGCAGCCATATTTATGTGGTCATAAATAAGGACAACTCCATCACGGTCAGTGACAATGGGCGAGGTATTCCGGTGGACATCCATGAAAAACTGGGTAAATCAGCCCTAGAAGTGGTAATGACGGTATTGCATGCGGGTGGAAAATTTGATAAAGATTCCTACAAAGTATCAGGTGGTTTGCATGGTGTCGGGGTTTCTTGCGTAAATGCTCTTTCTTCATACGTCAAAGTTGAAGTCAGAAGAGAGGGTAAAAAATACATGCAGGAATATGAAAGGGGAATTCCAAGATCAGAAGTAAGCTTAATTGGTGAAGCCAATGACCGAGGCACAACCGTTACATTCCTGCCCGATGAACAGATATTTGAAACTTTAATATTCAACTATGATACTCTGGCTCATCGTTTAAGGGAGCTTTCATTTTTGAATTCCGGTTTGCACATCTATTTGAGAGATGACAGAGATGAAAATTCAAAAGATGAGTTGTTCTATTCGGAGGGTGGACTAAGAGAATTCGCTCTTTACCTGGATCAGAGCAGAACTCCACTGACAGAACAACCGATTTTTGTTAAAGGGAAGGAAGACAATGTAGAAGTCGAAGTAGCATTGATGTACAATACAGGCTATCAGGAGAATGTTTTCTCCTATGTCAACAACATCAATACCAGAGACGGGGGTACCCATGTGTCAGGTTTTAGAAGAGCACTTGCAAGAGTGTTTAAGCAGTATGGCGATGACAATGGTCTGTTTTCAAAACTCAAAATGGAAATCAGTGGGGATGATTTTAGGGAAGGGTTGACGGCAATCATCTCCGTCAAGGTGCCGGAACCACAATTTAAAGGTCAAACCAAAGGAGAATTGGGGAATTCTGAAGTGGTTGGAATCGTATCGAGAATCCTGGGTGACGCACTGAGTTCTTTTCTGGAAGAAAATCCAAGAGAGGCC
Organism: Saprospiraceae bacterium; assembly: GCA_016715965.1. Lineage (NCBI taxonomy): Bacteria > Pseudomonadati > Bacteroidota > Saprospiria > Saprospirales > Saprospiraceae > Saprospiraceae bacterium. The sequence goes on from JADJXG010000001.1 coordinate 1,430,401, forward strand.
AGAAGAATCATTGATAAAGTCATCCTGGCAGCGACGGCCAGAGAAGCTGCCCGAAAAGCCCGCGAATTGGTCCAGCGTAAGAATGTTTTGAGTGGTGGTGGTTTGCCCGGCAAACTGGCTGACTGTTCATCAAAGAATGCAGAAGAATCAGAACTGTTTCTGGTGGAAGGGGATTCAGCAGGTGGCACGGCCAAACAAGGCCGTAATCGGCACTTTCAAGCCATTATGCCGCTTAGAGGTAAAATTCTGAATGTCGAAAAAGCCCTGGAGTACAAAATTTACGAAAACGAAGAAATCAAAAATATCTTTACTGCCTTGGGGGTTTTCATTCAGGAAAATGAAGAGGGCGAGAGAATATTAAATACCAGCAAGTTGAGATACCACAAGATTGTCATAATGTGCGACGCTGATGTGGATGGCAGTCATATCGCGACATTGATCCTCACATTTTTCTATCGGTACATGAGACAATTGATAGAGCAGGGATATCTGTACATTGCCAGACCTCCATTGTACCTGATCAAAAAGGGCAACAAATCTGAATACGCCTGGAATGAGAAAGAAAGAAAAGAAATTACAGAAAAACTCTCAGGAGGCAAAGAGGACTCGGTCCATATTCAACGTTACAAAGGTCTTGGAGAAATGAATGCCGAACAACTTTGGGAAACCACAATGGATCCATTAAAGAGGTCTCTGATTAAAGTTGCTATAGAAAGTGAAATGGAAGCAGATCAATTCTTCAGTATGTTAATGGGGGATGACGTGCCTCCACGCCGTGCATTTATTGAGAAAAATGCGCAATATGCAAGAATTGACATCTAATCTGCTCCGATATCAGATTTGGATTTTGTAAGTTCAAGTTTCAAATAGTAATTCTTTATCCATTTTACACAAGCTTCCATATTTTCAAATACATTGTCATCGCTAATTAAATCAGGGATAATGTTAATGGATCTAAACCTGGCTTTGGGTTGGGCTTGTAATCCCACCAACAGGATGTCCACACTTTTGGTTTCGCTGCTTAATATGACTTCCTCCATGGCGTACAAACCAGATTGATCCACAAAAGGCACTTTTTCCATATTCAGGATCATAAATCTGGCCTCGGGGACTTTGGCAAATTTCTTTTGAAATGAATTGGCATATCCAAAAAACAAAGGCCCATCTAGATAATCAATTACTATATTTGGCAAATGCTGGCTTGGAATTTCATTGCGTATCAGAAATTGGTCTTCGGGATGGGCTGAATCAATGGATTTTAAGGTGCTCCTTTCTTCCATTAGTTCACCCAGCTGAATCATAAAAAGGATGCTCGACATGACGACACCAATACCCACAGCCACCAATAAATCCAAAAAAACGGTTACAATGAAAACCAGCACCATTACGATGGCATCATGTCGTGGTACTTTAAAAACATGGCGGACTCCCTTGTAATCCAATATTGACAATCCCACCGCAAATAGAATTCCAGCAAGAACCGATTTGGGAATTAATGCGGCATATTTACCCAATCCCAATAAAATCAACAAAAGAACCAGACCGTGGATCATCCCTGAAGATCTGGTTTTGCCTCCGGAGCTCACATTGACAAGTGTCCGCATGGTTGCACCCGCACCGGGTATTCCTCCAAACAAGCCAGCAAGGGAATTACCGATTCCTTGACCAATCAACTCCTGATTGCTGTGGTGACGTGTCCTCGTCAGATTGTCTGCCACCACAGAGGTCAGGAGAGAATCGATGGCACCCAAAGCAGCCAGTGTAGCAGCGGAATTAATGATCAATAACCATGCATGAGAAGGAATATCGAACCAACCACCCATTCGGGGTGATGGAAATCCATTTGGTACTTGCCCGATGATTGGTACCTGCCAAAAAGTCAACTGAGCCAGGCAGGAGACCACGACCAATGCCACAAGACTACTGGGCACTCCGGTTTTTAGTTTAGGGAAAAGATAGATTATGACAATGGTCAGAAAAGTGTAGAATATGGCATAAGGGTTAAATCCATTTGGGATCTGGGAGATTTTTTGAATAACCTCAACCGTGGTCTGTGGAGATTCCATTCCAAATGCCGGAAAAATTTGCAATAAAATGATAATCAAACCTATCCCGCTCATAAATCCGGAAATGACCGGATATGGAATGTACTTGATATAGTCACCAAGTCGGATCAATCCCAAAATGATTTGTATTAGGCCTGCTAAAACGAAACAAACGATGATAGCGGGTAAGGCTTTCTCAACACTTCCGACTAAACCCACCAGAGAACCAATCGTAGCAGCAGTAATGACAGTCATTGGACCCGTGGGCCCACTAATTTGAGCCGGTGTGCCACCTAACCAGGCCGCAAAAAACCCCAAAATGATAGCTCCGTACAAACCAGCGGCAGGGCCCAAACCAGATTGTACCCCAAATGCCAACGCCAATGGCAATGCAACTATTCCGGCAGTCAGACCGCCGAAGAAATCTCCTTTAGAAGGTATTGGAAATAATAACTTTTTCAATTTTAAATAATCCTGGATAATCACAAAGAACAGACCAAATCAAATGATTCAAATAATGCCTTGATTTGAATTCCCAAAGATAAAGAGGATTCTATTTAAATACTTTCATGATTGTTTGGGAATTGCTATGGATGAGAAACTTGGTTTGGTTTTTTCAGATTACTTTTGCCATATATCAATGATGCAATGGAGTTGAAGAATTTAAAAATTGAATTTAAGTGGGCTTTGCTTTTTATTTTTATGACCTGGATCTGGATGTTTTTGGAAAGACTTGCCGGTCTGCATGATCGTTATATTGATGTCCATCCAAGGATCACGATGCTGATAGTTGCACCCTCATTGTTAATTTATTTTCTTGCTTTGAAAGAGAAAAAACAGAATATGCTCAGCGGCAAAATGACTTTCATGGATGGTTTTATTTCTGGATTATGGATCACGGGTTTTATCACCCTTTTGACGCCTTTGAGCCAATACATCATTTCAGTATGGATCACTCCAGCATATTTTCAAAATGCCATTGAATACAGCATTGGAAAAGGAACTTCCCGCACGGACGCTGAAGCGTATTTTAATCTCAAAGTTTACATGTACCAGGCTACATTTTCAACTCCGGTGATGGGAACTTTGACATCCGCCGTATCGGCATATTTTATGCGAAGCAAATAATTTTATTTTCCTTTGCAGCAATCTGATCAAAAAGAAGGTCCTATTTAAAAATATCCAATGATGAAAAACACAATAATCCTTTTTTTAATTACTAGTTTCTGCTGTAAGAACTCAGACCTTCTGGCTCAAACAAACATCCTCACCTTGGATTTTAACAGACGCCTGCACACCATTGATGGATTTGGAGCTCACCAATCTGGTGAGGTGCTCAATCAAAGTTGGTGGAACCAGTTATTTTTCGAAGACATGGATTGCAGTATTTTTAGGGTGGATCTTACACCTGTGCTTGTGTCGCCTTACTCTGATCTCAGTTATTATTCTCCTTGGTTTATGGGATCTCAGACACGTTCGGTTTTTAATCTGGAAGATCCAGCCAATCCAAATGGACCTGAAGGAAACAGGGTCAGAACTTATACCAGCGCACAGGATTATGGGAGAACTTTTGGAGGCAGATCAGCTCCAATAGCAGTCATGGGACCAGATTTAGAAAGGAATATTCCTTTGTTCAGATATCAAAGCAATCAGGCTCTCCTCAAACTTTCGGAAGAACAAGCGGCTGGGAATCCAAGAATTCTGACAGGATCTATTTGGTCTCCATTACCTTGGGTAAAAATATCTTCGGGCAATCGATACAACCAAAATTGGTGGCCTGGTCCGGTACAAAATACACCCTGGCCTTTTGTATGGGGAGGTAATTTTGCAGGAGGAAGATTGGATGTGTCCAATACACCATTGCAAGTATTTAATGATCAATCCATGGGAGGCAGTGGTCCAACCAGTGCGTTGACTCAATTTGCCCGAAGCACCGCAGCTTATATTGCAGGATACCAAAGATTTCACAAGGTAAAATTCTATTCCATCAGTATTCAGAATGAATTGAATTTTGAACAATTTTACAACAGCGCTACGTATCCACTTTCTTCCCAATATATCGCGGCATTAAAGTTGGTAAGAACTGAGTTTGACAAATACCCGGAATTGAAAGACATTAAGATCATGGGCCCGGAAGACCTATTGGGTGGAGATGCGTACGGTTTGTGGGAATACGGTGGCCCAATCCACAAAAATCTTCAATATCTCAGAAATATTGACAACGATCAGGAAGCAAAAAATGCACTCGATTTTTTTTGTATTCACGGGTATGCTTCAGATGGTGTTAGTTCGGCCGGATCTGACCCGAGAACCTGGCAATGGTGGGCCAATGGTTGGACCAGCAGTCCTGCAGCCGGAATCCCGTCCAATGTAAATGGCTTTACCCATTTTGGCAAGAAAAGTTGGATGACAGAGACCTCCGGAGAACATTACGATTGGATCTTTCCTAAAACTGGATTCCCCGGGCAAGGAGGATTTAGCATAGCCCTTAAAATTCATCAAGCGCTGACGACAGGGGTGGAAAGTGCATGGATTTATTGGACTTTTTCTGATGTAGATGCCAACGGCAATGTTTCTGATCAGGGCCTCACCAGTCCAACTCTCAGAGAAAACTCACCGAAATATGTGGCGGCAAAACATTTTTTCAAATTCATAAGACCCGGTTCGGTATTATTGGGTTCCCAGCTAAACGCAGCACAAGGGATCCATTCCTCCAGTTATTACAATGAATCCTCCAAAACTTTAGTTACCGTAATCATAAATGCAAGTTCTACTCAGCAGGCATTGAGCATCCTTTGGCCTGCCAACTTTCACAATCCGAGGGCTTTTTATTCTTCAGAAAACAACTATTGGCAATCTAGAACGGTAACTTTACAAAATAACGAATCACGTATAATGATCGACAGATATTCTGTGATGACTGTGCTTACTGAGCTATCACCCAGTGGCCAATTAGAATGGTCTGGAAAAAAGAAAGCCGGATTTCATTCTTGGATTGGATCAACAGGCACAAGCAACAAAATATTGATTCATGCAGAAACTTCTCAAATCTGCCATATCACTTTGTTGAGTCTTGAAGGAAAAACATTATTCACAAGCAATCGGTATAGCTTGAATCAAGGATTGAATGAACTGGATTTTGATCTACAAAAATTAGGGGGAAGTACAATACTTCTTTCGATTCAAGGCCAGGATGAAAAATATATCGACAAAATCGCAATACCTTAAGGGCTTGACTCAATTATAATGTAGTTCTTAATCTAGTTTGTACCTTTGTACTGATGTACGAGTTTGAGTCAGGTCCTGTAATACCGGATGCTGTTTTATCTGAATGGATTCATATCATGCTGCCTTTTAAAATATGGTGTCTCGAATCAAATCTTGGAGGTGGAAAAACTCATTTGGTCAGACAGTTTGGAAGGATGATTGGCTTTGAACACGAAGTGAGTAGTCCCACTTTCTCCATCGTGAATCAATATTCCTGTAAGCCCAATCCTTTTGGATTTGAAACCATTTATCACGCTGATTTATACAGACTAAATAGCTTAGAGGAGGCACATGACTCCGGATTGATGGAATATCTATTTGCGAATAGCCTTATCATTATTGAATGGCCCGAGTTGATCCGGTCATACCTGCAACATGAAAAATATGCCTGGATTCAAATTTCCCCGGTTGGAATTGACTCTAGAAAATATACTTTAAACTTGATATCATGAGTCATCCAGTTTATTTTCCGGTTGAAAAGAATTTTACCCAGACACAAGTAGAAATGAAGGATTTTCTAAAGGCCAAAAATTCAATAAGCATCGGTATTCCTAAAGAAAGTTTTTACCACGAGAATAGAGTGGGCTTGGTACCGCATTCGGTTCACAATTTGGTGGCAAGAGGCCATCAGGTCTGGGTGGAAGCAGGGGCAGGCGAAAAATCCAATTTCAGCGATCACAATTATGCGGAAGCCGGGGCAGAAATCTGTTCATCCAAACAGAAGGTATTTGAAGCCAATGTGATACTTAAAGTTTCTCCTCCTACCCTGGAAGATTTGAATCTCTTCAAAACAAATCAAATTCTCATTTCCCCTTTGCATCTTCCAATGATTCAACCCGATTATATACAAATTCTTCGGCAGAAAAGAGTCACAGCGTTGGCGATGGAGTATATGCAATCAGAAGACAATAGTTTTCCTTTGGTTCGTGTTATGAGCGAAATTGCAGGATTGGCGGTGATTCACACTGCGGCAGAACTACTCACCAATACCAATAAGGGACGCGGGGTATTGTTAGGAGGAGTTAGTGGTGTGCCTCCATCCAAGGTGTTGATCCTGGGTGCCGGAGTGGTGGCAGAATTTGCCACCAGGGCAGCGTTGGCCCTTGGAGCCTCGGTGCGTATTTTTGACGACGAAATACACAAGTTGACTCGTATTCAAAGCAGAATTGGAATACCCTTGTACACTTCATCCTTAAATCCGGTTTCATTGCTTCAACAACTGGTTTCAGCCGATGTAGTGATTGGTGCCATCCATTCGAAAATAGGTCGCACTCCTGTCGTGGTCACTGAAGAAATGGTCATGCAAATGAAACCAGGTTCTGTCATTATTGATGTTTCCATAGATCAAGGTGGCTGTTTTGAAACAAGTCAATTAACCACGCATGACCAGCCCACACGAGTAATGCATGGAGTGATTCATTATGGAGTTCCCAATATCGCTTCAAAGGTATCCCGCACCGCTTCTATTGCCATTAGCAATATTATAACACCCATTCTGCAAAGAGCCGGAGATGCAGGTAGTATTGAAGAAATACTGTATCAGTATAAGGGCTTGAGAAATGGAATCTATACCTACAAAGGATGTTTAACCAATGAATACCTGAGTAAAAGATTTGGAATTAAATACACCAATTTAGAACTCTTGCTTACATCCATTATTTAATCTTCTTCCGTTTCAAAATCAGTTTCGGGAAGACTAAGTTTCTTTTGTTGGTAATACCGACACCATACACAATCTTCCTTCCCGCATCCCGGTGTAAATATTCCATTTTTTATTTTGTCGTAAGTTTCGCTTATCAAATTTCCCACCAAGGCAATATCTTGTGCACTGGGCGCTAAATGCGCGCTGTGATATTCACCGTATTGGTCAGGTGCAATGTTGTAGAAAACTCCATCCAGCAAGGATGGATACAAATGAGATTCTGTTTGGAGAAGAATTTTGTAAAACACCATTTGCAACCAGTAGTCACCGCCATGGGGATTTTTTTCATTCGGTGCTTTTATTTTAGATTTTAGATAATTGGGGTTACCGGTTTTGTAATCCACAATGCGAACACCGCTTGGTAAAAAATCAATACGGTCTATTTTTCCCGATATTGGCACAGACAAATGTCTTCTGTTCTTAAAACTTAATTCGATGGAATGGCGTATCACACCTGTCCAGTCAGATGACTTTTTCTTTAAAAATCCGGAAAGATGCACAATTCCTTCTTGCAGATACTTCACATATTCAGAATCCGTAAAGTGAGATTTGTATTTTCTCATGGCGTTTCCAAATAGAAATTTGAGTCTCTCCTCATTGAGATCTGACCGTTGTAGATTTTCAGCGAAGTACTTTTCAAGAGTCTGATGTACAGCATTGCCATATCCAAGATAAGCTGTCCGCGCACCGGGAATTCTCAATACTGTTTCATGGTAAAATTGCAATGGACAATTTAGATACTTTTGCAAAGAAGTAGCAGACATCTCGTATTTCTCTAAAAACCGGTCAAGCAATGCTCTTTCGATCTGCTCAAAATTTCTGTGATGGTACTGCAACTGCTGTCCTATGTGATCCGTGAGCTCTTCAGAAGAAATGGTCTCCTTCCTCAATTCCACCAAACCAGATTCCAAGAGTTCGTTGACAAACCTGGAGGGGTTGCTTGTTTTATCTGATATGTTTTTGTCTGGAAAGGAAATGTAAAGCTGTCTCTCAGCTCTGGTCATTCCCACGTAAAATAATCTTCGGTCATCTTCTGCTGAATGCGTCTCTTCCCATAGATATTTATCGGGCAAAATAAAATTTTTATTGGGCAAAGGTTTCCAGGAAGCTTCTGTCTGATTAACGATAAATACGGTATCAAACTCAAGGCCTTTGGCGCTGTGCATCGTACCTAAGAAGACACTCTGTGATGATCCTGAAAAATAAGATACTTCAAGAGATATATTATAGGAAATGAGTTTTTGAAAAATCAGGAGCAATTCTTTCAAACCAAGGTTTGTTTGCTTTGAGCTTATTTTTTTTACAAAATCAAAGATAGCATTCAAAACTTGCAAAAGATGCTGTTTATCTTCATTGGCAAGAATGTACTCCAGGATTTTTAATTCATACAAAACTTTTTCTATCAATACCTGTACCGTGCAAATATTTTTTTCCGCGATGAGTTTTTCAATAGATCGTGAAAAGTCAAGAACAGTTTGAGGGAATTTCAATTGAGCAGATCTAAGAAAATCTTCTTCCGCGATACAGAGTCTTAAACTGAGCGGCTTGTTATCCTGCGATGGATCGGCATAAGTTTCTTCCTTGAGTTGGTTGAATCGCCAGAATAACTTGGCAAGATCAATCGTATCCAGTCCTAAAAAAGGCTGATGCAGCAAATGGGATAAAATGTGATCATTGGTTAAGGGAGTATTTTCTTCATTTTCGATGTATTGTAGGATCTGAATGATGGACCCGGTCAAAGGTTCTTTTAATGCATCGATTGACCTGCTGGTTTGGTAGGGAATACCCATGGAACCAAGTGCTTTGGCATAGGCTTCTGATTCTGCATTCTTTCTATACAGAACAGCAATGGCATCAGGAGAGATTCCTTTTGAACTGATTAACTCCTTAATTTTTCGGCACACCAGATGAACCTCAGAATGCGGATCTGTATTTTGCAGAATCACGGGCTTGTGCTCAATGGATTGGTATTTGCCGGATGCTGTCAAATCTTTACTAAGGTCTTGGATGTAATTAACCAATCTTTGATGATTGTGAGAAATGCAATGAGATGCAGCGTCCAGAATCGTTTGAGAGGAACGGTAGTTTTCTTGCAATACGATGAGTTGGGCTTGATATTGTTTGATAAATTCGGACATGTTGCTGAGATTGGCCCCTTGAAAGCGAAAGATGGCCTGATCGTCATCACCTACCACAAAAACATTGGGCGAGTCCCAATATGAAGCCAACAAACGCACGATTTCCATCTGCGAACCATTGGTGTCCTGGTATTCATCTACCAGAATGTATTGGTATTTCTCCTGATAATCCGCCAATAGGTCTGGGTTGGAGCTGAATTTTTCAATAACCCATAAAATCATGTCGTCAAAATCGTATAGATTTTTCTTACTCAGCGCATCTTGATAATGAATATAAAGGTCCACAGCAGCAAGTGTTTTCTCGAGATCGAGCCGGGCTTTTTTATATCTGGATGGGTTGAGTTCGCCTTTGGCAAATTCTTGATGTTTTCTCTTGTATTGTAGATCTGGATTCAGATGTAAAAGTTCTATGGTGTTCTCCAGATTTTTTTTCATTTCTGTCGCATTCCAGTTTTCTTTTTTGATTTCTCTGAATAGATTTTTTAATTTTTTAATCGTGTCATGGTAGTTTTCTTTCAATGAGTACAAAGGGTTGGATGATGGAAGCGCATTTAAGAGTTCCAAAAACAACTCAATGATATCCAAATCGTCAGCCAACGCGTGATCCCCATACAAATTAAAAAGATGTGGATTCTCTACAATCACCTTATTGCAGAAAGAGTGATAGGTAAAAATACCGACATCATAAGATTCAGGTCCGATCATTGCATTTAAGCGTTTTTTCATATTGCCTACTGCAGCATCGGTAAAAGTCAGGCAGAGAATATTGGATGGCAAAACGGTATTATTCAAAAGGATGTTGGCGATGCGACTAGCCAGTATCTGAGTTTTACCGGTACCCGGTCCGGCAATCACCATGACAGGACCTTCTGTGGTATCCACTGCTTTTTTCTGAGCAGAGTTCAGCTTCGCATATTCCCTTTCAAAATTCTTCAGATGTTCTTCGCGGCTTCTCATTGAGTGATTTTGTGGTCTATCTTTCTCTTTCAAAGATAAAATCCTTTACAATGAATTTTAATTTTTCACCAGCATCCAAAATCATATTTTCATTGGAAGGAAATGGCATCGCTCTGCCGCGCAAAATTTTTTGAACTTCTTCGTGGATCTTTTCTCGGTCTCCTTTCATTAGCCTTCCAAATTTATTGTCAAATACAGCTTCAACATTCAGGGGTCTTGTAAATTCAATGTTTTTATTGCTTAGATTAATCCATTCCAATCTTCCTCCCAGAATGGCAGATTTGAGTTGGGTGATTTCTTCAACAGTATAGGGATATTTCACTTTAATTTTGGTGTATTGTTTCTTACCGAGACTATCCAGGATGGGTTTGCCTTTTTTATCAACAAGCAACTCTTCCTCTTCTATTTCAAATACATCTTCTATTAGTCTTATTCTTTCTCTTTCCGGGCTAAAATCTAGATTGGTCAGATTCATGATAATATGATAGTCATATTTGATATTGGGGTTTGGTCTCATATCAAATTTTTTCCAGTTTTTATCCAGTTCAGCCACAGATATATTTAATAAAGCATTTTCCATCTGTATCGGCATCACCGTCTGAGTATTGTTGAGCATTCTGACCAGGTAATAATTGGTTCCCAATTCTTGTGCTTGTCTTTTAATGTTGTTGACATCTTTGTAATTGGAATACAGATTTTGTATTTTAACCGCAAAATCGTATGCTTCCCTGGCTGACTGCTTATCTCCAGTATTTTGGCTTTCGGTGAGTAGCCTCACCGCTGATTTGTAAAAGTATTCCGCAGAATTTGATTTTGATTCTTTTTTTCTCTCGCTGGTATTGATAAAATGAAAACCAGCTTTGTATCCATCTTTGGAAACAAGAGGAACCAGAGCTTCTACCTTTCGTTGCCTGTCTTCTATTCTCGTATGGATGTTATAAATCTTCTCCCATTTTACATCATCGTCCTCCAACAAGAATTCAGACTCCAGATTGAGATCCCTTTCCTGTGCTTTTTTAAAAGCAAATTCCAAATCAACCACATCCTCCCTGCTTTTATTTCGGCTCCCGGCCAGTTTTTTACATAGCTTCTGGATGGCTTGATCATAATTACCCGTTTCGATCAACTTGTGGGCTGAGGTGCAGGCACCAAAAAATAAAATGAATGAAAAATAAAGGATTACAAATCTCATGAATAAAGTATTTCAATTAAAGGATAGATACAAAGGATTAGATCTGATTAATTCCAGTTTGGTTACATCAAAATGGAAGTCAATTTATTTAAAAATACATTAAAATTGGAAATTGTACCCGGAACAGGACTTGAACCTGCAAGCCTCGCGGCATACGCCCCTCAAACGTACGTGTCTACCAATTCCACCACCCGGGTAAGCAATGAGAAATGCAAAGTTATGGCATTTGGGCAAATCCCACAAGAAAATGGAAAACCAAATCCAGAATGAACCCGCAAACGCCATCGCCCTAAGAAATACATGTAATATATTGAATATCAATTATATATATACATTATGGTTTATTGTTGAACAATATGCACAACATATCAATTCTTTATATATAAATTTTTTTTAAATATTTTAGTCCAAATGCTTGTAAATTTGAGCTGCGTGACATACCTTTACGCCAAATCCCAATACAGTGTCTTTAAACGTAATGGACACCTCCCCGATTTTCAAATTTATATTAGACTTAATTAGAGGTTTTGGTCACAAGCCGAAACCATAAAGAAATTATTCCAATGGATTCATTTCCTGGATAAAGATCGTAGTTTTCTTATTTTGAGACCTTAGTCGAAAGAGCCTGAATTTGCGCCGTGCAAATTTGGGCTTTTTTTTTGCAGGTATTAAGCTGCCACTGATACGAAGCTTATGCTAAAATGGTCAGACGATTGAAAATTCCTATTTCAATCAAATTTTATGGAAGGATGCAAATAAAGTGGGTGAAAGGCTGCTCCATTGTTCTTAGCCTTTCTGGAATATAATTTGTATCCCACCAATTTAGAGTCAATGGTAAAAAGATGTCATGGCCTGGTGCTTGGAATAAAAGTACTTTAAGCCAAAATGGCCATTCAAATATTAGAGTTTTGGGAAGTTGCTTCGGTTTAGTAGGCCAATTATGGAATAACAACAGGATTACAAATCAATAATTTGGTGCTGTCACCTTTTAATGTGAGGGTTTTGAGATCAAGCACTTTATAGCCTTCTTCTCCCTCCGTAATGGAAATAAACTGATTGGGTTGAATATCTTTCAACTTGAGGGTCTTTTGGGTCTTTTGCCAGGTAATTTCTATTTCATCGATCATTTTCGCTTGCCCAATACCAATCTCCCTTCGAATGGGACTGCAGCCAAAACTACCACCGGTATTGACATCTCTGTAAACAGACCTTTGTTTTCCTCTATCTTTGAAGGTCAATTTTATTCTGGACCCAACTGCGGAGGCATTGGTTTCTTTTCCTGTAAGCTGGATTTTAATCCAGTTGTTTTTATTTTGTCCTGGATTCGTATACAAGGCACTGAAATAAGCATCTCCCGGATAAGCTCCACCAATTTCATGAAAAATATCCTGATCTCCATCATTGTCAATATCCGCGATAGATACCCCATGACCTTTTTGAAGGTTTCCAAGTCGGGTCGCGTAAGTGACATCTTCAAAGGTCTCATCCCCTTTGTTTCTGAATAATTTGTTGGGCGTCAGTGAAGTCAATCCTGGATTTCCCGTGGTCAAATACATGTCCAAATGTCCATCATTGTCAATATCTCCAAAATTTGCACCCATCGTTAAAACAGTTTTATGTAGATCTGCCTTTTTTGAAATATTGGTAAAAGTACCGTCTCCATTGTTTTTATATAAATACAAATGGCTTGCTTCGTTGGGAATCTGAAGTGCTTCTGTACAAGCAGCATGTGCAATGTTTATTCCAGGTTCATATCCACTAATAAAAATATCCAACCAGCCATCGTTGTTAAAATCCCAAAACCAGGTGGGGAAACACCGAATAACGATATCAAGTAAACCTGCTTCCTTTGCCACATTTGTAAATTGTGGAATACCATCTTGAATTCCTGTATTTTTCAAGAGAAAACGCTCACCATAAGCGCTGGATAGAAAGATGTCCATAAGGCCATCGTTGTTATAATCTCCGGCAGTAGTGCCTTTAATGAAATGAACTATATCGCAGCCTGCTTTTTTAGCCACTTCTGTAAATGTACCATCCCCTTTATTGATAAATAACTCACACGGTTGGGGATCGTCCATTTGAGAAGATTCATTTCCAATAAAGAGGTCAAGAAATCCGTCATTGTTAAAATCCTGGAATACACCTGTCTGAGTAGGATGAAAAGATAAAATTCCACTTTCGACCGTGACATCTGTAAATGTATTGTCGCCATTATTTCTGACCAGTGAATTGGGAATTTTGCCTAATTTTTCATACCAGCCGCCACGCAAGACCAATATATCGGAATCTCCATCATTGTCATAGTCCGCACACAACATATTCAAGCCCCCTGTTATTTTTGATAAACCAGATGACTCCGAAACTTTTGTAAAACCACCGACACCATCATTTATAAAATATTCCAGTTTACTATCCAATCCCCAATCTGAAAGCACAATATCCAATAATTTATCATTGTTAAAATCCTCTATGATGACTCCCCCGGCCATATTTCTTCTATTCAAACCAAGTTCCGGCGCTACATTTTCAAATGCCTTCAGTGGTGTTTTGGATAGATTTTGGTCTAATCCCGGCACCAACCATTTTTTCGGAACATTGTCCGGATATTCACCAATGGTCATATAGGCAATGTTTAATAACCATCTGGAAGCATAATCTGTCGGATTTTGCTCTAGTAATTTAAGAAAACTTTCAATCGCAATTTTGTTGGCAGACTGGTCTTTATGAATGCCCTCTCCCATTATTGGAAGAATACAGGATTCATTTGAATGGTTATTGAGACAATTCTGTTGTTCGGCAAGACGCAGGTGTGCCAAGGCATACATCTGACCAATCACCTGGTATTCGGGTTTATATGGATCCTTAATTTGTTGAATAATAAAATTCAAGGACTCAATGGCTAAATTGTTGAGGCCTTTTTTTAAGAGTGCATCAGCCCGATTCAATTCCATTTGTAATCGATCCTGCATATTCAAATTGGTGAGTAATTGGGCGTCACAGTGGGCTATAATAGCATCTAATGCATAGGTATTTGACTTGTGGTTAAATTGATTCCTGACTTCAGAAATATATTGCTCGATGCTCTTCGAATCTTCCTTTTTCTTGTCTTCCAGCTTGCAGGAACCACTTGTTATAAAACAGGCAGATACAAAAATGAGTAGTTGTTTTTGAACCATCAAACTCATTTTATTCGATCCGATAACATTTGTATAAGATGTTTGCATTTTTTTGTAAGCTAAAATTGAATTATTAAAACTGATAATATTTAAAAACCATTCTTGTCAAAATGGCACAATTCATTGGTAAAGTTTGAATAACTTAAAATAGGTCCCATAAAGTAGAAAAACTTTCAAAATCACTTAACAAGAATATCGAAAATTGAGGTATAAATATCAAAGGTACAAAGAAATAAAAATAGATCTGCGGTGGTTGGTTCTAATTTTAGTACAAATCCATGAAATCCCAAAACTGAAGGATGAAATGGGATTTTTGAAAGTTGAAATTCTTTCAATGCGTTGACTTCAGACGAGATATTATTTAAATTCTTCATGGGATTGAGTTCTCGCTGAATGGAAAAATACAATCACTCGTTGGAATGACTTAGCTCCTGCCAGTATTCAGCGGCCCTTCGGGTATGTGGAATGCAAATAGATCCTCCCACCATGTTGGCAATTGAAAATACCTCGTATATCTCTTTTGTTTGGACTCCCAATTCAAAGGATTTACCAAGGTGGTATTTGATGCAATCGTCGCATCGCAAAACCATGGAAGCCACCAATCCAAGCAACTCTTTGGTTTTCACGTCCAGTGCCCCTTCCTGATACATTTGATGGTCCAAAGAAAAAAAACGCTTAAGTGCTAGATTATCCTGCGATAAAATCAGATCATTCATTCTTGATCTGTATTCGTCAAATTCTGATTTTAATGACATGTTTTAAATTTTATTGACCAATCCCGTAATCACGCAATGCATCATTCAGGGAAACCTTTTTATCGGTGCTTTCTTTTCTTTTACCGATAATTAAGGCACATGGAACCTGAAAATTACCAGCTGGGTATTCCTTGGTATAACTACCAGGTATAACGACTGATCTGGAAGGCACTCTTCCCCGATAATGCACCGGTTCATTGCCAGTGACATCAATTATATGGGTGGATGCAGTGATAACAACGTTGGCCCCAAGCACTGATTCTCTTTCGATGATGGTACCTTCCACAATAATGCAACGTGAACCAATAAAGCAATCGTCTTCGATGATATTGGGCTGAGCCTGGGGGGGTTCTAGTACACCTCCAATACCCACCCCACCTGCGAGGTGTACATTTTTTCCAATTTGGGCACATGAGCCTACCGTTGCCCAGGTATCTACCATACTGCCACTACCAACATAAGCACCTATATTGACGTAAGACGGCATTAAAATGGCTCCTTTCTCTACAAAGGAACCATACCTGGCGATGGCGTGAGGTACTGCGCGTACACCCAATTGATCAAAATCAGTTTTGGTGCAGATTTTATCATAAAACTTCAAATCACCTGCATGAATAATCTTGTTTTCTGAAATAGGAAAATACAAAAGGATGGCTTTTTTGATCCATTCGTTGACTTCCCATACACCAGTATCCTTTTGTTGGGCAACCCTTACTTGCCCTTTATCCAAAAGTTCAATTACCTCGCGGATAGAATTCTTTGAATCGTCCTGATGCAAAAGACTTCTGTCCTCCCATATTTTTTCAATGCTCTTTTGTAAATCTTTCATATTAGCTCCAATGTGAAAACCCCAGCAAAATTGCAATTATTCCGGATACGAATCCCAAATAAATTTCCATCCTGTTATGGACACCCAAATACAATCTCGAACTCAAGACCACTCCACACATCAGGAGCCAAAAGGAAATCCAGTGATTTAAATGAAAAACGCTGATTGAACTTTCATTGAAGCGAAAATAATGATCTGCCAAAAAACCTTCACCCGTTCTAATTTTCCACCAGAAAGTCAAAGTAGCTCCCATGACCAGGGCATGCAGGCTAATTTTAATCCAGTTGTTGATCACAAAAGCCAAACCTATGGCAATAATGCATCCCAATAAAAAAGCCAAAAAAGCAGTTGGTTGGGTCGTGTCATTTTTTAAATTAATGTACATCCAGAGGTAAAAAATGAAGCATACCATGAGGGGAAGTATTCTCTCCGTTTTTTCCACCATCTCAAAACTTTTGACCAGCCCAACAAATTTCATCAATCCTATGGATATCATTGGAATAAAACAGGTGTAGATCAAAACCAAGAAAAACAAAAGACCTGCTTCGCTAAAATGTCTTATGCTAAACCAGTGTGGTTTTAAACACAGAAGCATGAAAAAACTGAAGGGAAAACCAAACAATGGATGAAACAAATAGGAAAATAATTTGGCAACAAACTTCAATGTCAAATTTTTGCAAAAATAAAGAGACTTGGGAGATCATAGCCGGTTCTTTCTAAACGATTAAAATCTTTGATCCAAATTTTAGTAAATCCAAGCATGCCTTAGGGATGAAAATTAATCATTTGGCTGATCCTCAAAGCTTTCTGCTGAGCAACTAATTGCCCTTTTCAAGATCTTTATTAATACCTTTGCGCGATAATCAAAGTACCATTTTTTCGTTATATGGCTTGTTTTAATTGTGAATCTATGAGGATTGTTGGTTTTTTAACTCTTTTAATAAGCTGCAGCTTTGCAATGGCTCAGGAAACAGAGTTTTTGGATTACAATAAAAAAACCTATGAAA
The DNA here is from genome assembly GCA_016715965.1 of Saprospiraceae bacterium. Lineage (NCBI taxonomy): Bacteria > Pseudomonadati > Bacteroidota > Saprospiria > Saprospirales > Saprospiraceae > Saprospiraceae bacterium. Next base: position 1,447,472 of record JADJXG010000001.1, read on the forward strand.
TTACCAGTGTTTTGGTCAAGGGCAATAACTTCAGTGATGAAAAAGCAATAATTGCCATCTCAGGCCTTCGACCCGGGCAAAAAATAAGTGTACCTGGCACAGAAATTCCTCAGGCCATCAGATCAATCTACAAACAGAAATTATTCAGCAATGTAGAAATTGTCTTTTCAAATATTACTGGCGAATCGGTTATAGTCGAAATAAAAGTCACCGAAAAGCCCCGATATGTAAAACATTCTTTTAAAGGCGTAAAGAAAGGTGCTCATGAGGAACTTAATGAATTGGTTAATAGTCAATTATCAAAAAATAGCATTGTTACAGATGATGTAAAGGAAAACATTGTGTACCGCATTAAAAATCACTACATCGACAAAGGATTTTGGGACTGCAGGGTGAATATTTTTGAGTTTAACGATGAAAAGAAGGACAATGCAGTCAGGTTGTTGATCGACATCGACAAAGGACCAAGGCTTAAAATTTCAAACATCAGCTTTGATGGAAATGAGAAAATTAAATCCTGGAGACTTCGAAAACAACTGAAGGAAACCAAAAGAATTTGGCAGGTTTTTTCAAAATCCAAGTACAAGGAAGATCTCTATCGAGAGGACAAGCAGAAACTAATCGACTATTATCACAACAAAGGATATCGGGATGCCCGGATTATTAGCGACAGTGTTTGGAGAAAAAGCCGCAAGAGGCTTCGCATTCATCTCTCTTTGCATGAAGGTCACAAGTATTATTTTCGCAATATTGTCATTAAGGGAAATTCCCTTTATTCGGAAGACCAGATACGCAACGTGCTTGCCATTCAAAAAGGAGATGTGTACGATCAGGAACTCTTAAACAAACGATTGAGTTTTAGTCAGGATGGTCGTGATGTGAGTAGTTTGTACATGGATGAAGGTTATTTGTTTTTCAGAGCAGAGCCATTTGAAAGTGGAATAATAGGAGATTCGGTAGATGTGGAAATTAGAATTACAGAAGGTCCGCCGGCTACCATTGACCGCGTTTTAATTTCAGGGAATGATCGGACCCATGAGCATGTGGTTAGAAGAGAAGTGAGGACCCGTCCGGGACAAAAATTCAGTCGGTCAGATATCATCCGTTCTCAAAGGGCTATTATGGCCCTGGGTTTTTTTAATCCTGAATCCATGGGAATCAACACACCGGTAAATCCAAGAAGAGGGACTGTAGATGTGGAATACAAAGTGGAAGAAAGACCCTCTGACCAATTGGAATTATCAGCGGGATTTAGTGCCTTTGGTTTGATCGGAACGCTTGGAGTCGTTTTTAATAATTTTTCCACCAGGAATATTTTCAAGAAATCTTCCTGGAGACCTTTGCCACAGGGTGATGGACAAAAGTTATCTTTGAGAGCCCAGAGCAACGGGAAATTTTTTCAAACCTACAACTTCTCATTTACAGAACCCTGGCTGGGAGGTAAAAAACCCAATTCTTTCACCATAGCGGCCAGTTATTCTTCCTTTGATCAAACCACCATACAGGGTGGAAAATTTACCAGCATGAGACTTACCTCGGCACTGGGTTCACAATTGCGTTGGCCAGATGACAATTTTATCCGATCTACTTCTGTAAACCTGGAGCGAATTAGCTTGGTGGACAATCCTCAATTTGGAGTAAGCGATGGGACATTTTACAACCTATCTCTAAAACACAATATTACAAGAAGCACAATCAACGAGCCCCTTTATCCACGGACAGGTTCCAGAATTAGTTTATCCGCACAATTGACCCTTCCATATTCTTTGTTTAGAAAAACCACCAATTACGACGATCTTCCACTGGAAGAAAAATTTAAATTTGTAGAATATCACAAATGGAGATTTGATGGTGAGTGGTATTACAATATTATTGATAAATTGGTTTTTAGTTTTAATGCCAAGATGAGTTTTCTTGGCTATTACAACAAAAAATTAGGTCCTCCACCCTTTGAAAGAGTTCAGATGGGCGGAAACGGATTAAACAACCAGGCTTTCGGTCTATTGGGCCGGGATATTGTGGCCATGAGAGGATATTCGATTGAAGACATCGCTTATCGCACCACCAATGATTACAATAACAGAATCGATCGGGGTTTTGCTACCATTTTCAACAAATTCACTGCAGAGTTAAGATATCCTCTGTCACTCAATCCCAGTGCTACCATATTTGTAACAAGCTTTTATCAGGCAGGAAATTCCTGGTATTCTTTCAAAGAATATAATCCATTTGATTTAAGAAGGGCTGCTGGATTTGGGGCAAGGGTGTTTTTACCCATGTTTGGCTTGTTGGGTTTTGATTATGGTTGGGGCTTTGACAAACCCTGGCTGACCGATCAAAATTCATCCATCAAAAGCTACGCGCAATTTAACTTTATTCTTGGCTTTGAACCAGATTAATTTGCATCGATTAGCACAAAATCCGAGCTATCAATTTCAATTTTTTCCAACTCTGCAAAATAGTTTTCTAATTCTAAACTATCCTTGTTGAGTTCATTGTTGTGATGAATTTGTGAATCCATTTTGGTAAGTTTCAAATCCACTAGATCCATGGAATCCGCCAGCTCTTTGGTATTTGTACCAGATGGATCTTTCACAACATATTCTTTGGATTTTTTTGTAACACTCTTTTTTACTTTATGAACTGCTACAGTCTGGCTCTTATCGTTACCTTTTATAGCATTGCCATGATTTTGAGATTTTCTGGTGCAGAATGTCAACAAGGTAAATGAACCCGCCCACAGCAAGAGAATGTATAATCTTCTGGTGGAATTAAGGAACGACTTTTTCATAAGGAATTGCATTTGAGACTTTGACAAAGCAGATAATCGTTTGTCCAATCCTTTTTGGTTAAAAAGGGCTTAAGAAATTTTAGCCATAGAAAACATGAAAGTCTGAAACTGGAAATTTTTAAAAATAGAAAGCCGGTTTAAACTATAACAAAACAATTCCTATCTTTGCCATCCGTTTTGAACTATTAAACTATTAAGCAGTTCATTATCAGGTCTTTAAATGGCGTGGTAGCTCAGCTGGTCAGAGCGTGCGATTCATAATCGCAAGGTCGGGAGTTCAAGCCTCCCCCACGCTACATTTTTACCTCCGCTAGATTGCTTTCATTTTCCTTGACCCTGTTCCAAAACTTAAGTCCTCTAGTTACAATTGGAATATATAAAATATTTATTTTCAACGGTTTTCAAATAGAATGGTGGTTTCCTTAGCCCTTTCGGAATAAAAAATTATATTTGCACAAACAAAACAAAAATACCATGGACAAATCAAATTTGACCTTAGGCGAAGTGCTGCCATCTGACATGAGATCCCAATATCCTTCTGAAGTTCTGGACGTCTCTATGGAGGAAGCCATTAATATCGCCAAATACGATATGCCACCTAGTTCTGATCTCAGTGCTTCTGATATTGAAGATATCAAATCCATCTATTCAGCCTATATGGCCAATCATGATGACCACTCCAATTCTGCATATTGGAATACGACTCCAGACAAGAATCAGGCATATTGGAATACCACCACCTGATACTTTCCAATTTATCATCCTGACATCTCAACCATTGAGTTGTTTTGGAAAAAAATACTTTACATAATACAAGTAGTACTCTATGCGACGATCTTGTTCTTAAGGACATTATCCAGCATTTTAGATTCTGGGGTCCCTTCGCTCGCATCCAGGATGATTATTTTGCCCATGTTCATCTATTGTTGAAGGACATACCGTGCAGTGTCAGCGATTATTTCGGCTTCGAATTCCATTTAACAGAAGGAAATTTCACTCCTGACTTATTAATTTGTATTCACAAACCTGATCAATTGATCCAATGGATTCAAACATTTGAAAATAGGACCTTACACGAAGATAAATTTGTTGTAAATTTACAATCACTTGCTAGTTTGCATCGGTATTGGAATCATAATTTGAATGGGGTCATTCAAAATATATGGTTTGAATTTGATGCAAAAGATCTTCAGACCAAACTTATACCATACAGTTTTTTCTTTGGCCCTTCCCTCTCATCCAACAGGTTGGAAATATTATTGGCCTGTGAAAAAATATTTAAGATGATTATGGCTGAAAACATTCAAAAGGATTGTTTGCAAAAATTGTTGGATTGTTATTCTCTTCTGGATGGGGTAGGAATCATTTCTCAAATTGGATTCATGAAAGCAAGAAATCAAGCAGGCTTGAGACTTTTTATCGAGAAATTGAATCCTTCAGATATTGTCTCATTTTTGGACAAAGCTTCTCATTCAATTGAGCAATACAAAGATTTGGAATCAATTCTTCAACTTGCCACAAATTGTAATTCAATTATTGCATTAGATGTGGATATTACAGAAAAACTCTCTGAAAAAATAGGTTTGGAATTTTATTTTAAGAACGTAGATAAATCAAAGGAATTTCTTACGCAGTGTATGATTAACAAGCTCTGTGATGGTATATTGGCGCAAGAATTTTTAAAATTGAATGCGCTCCATTTTTTAGAACAGGACAATCCTTATCATATTTGGTTTAGCCATTTTAAAATTGTTTTCCACCCGATGAATGGGGCTAAAATGAAAGCTTATACTGGATTTAAATTCAAGAATGATTTTTAAAATATATTTGGAATGACAAAAATTATAAACATTTATCACATCGCCATTTCAATTTTTATGGCCATTGTGATTCTAAGCCAATGCAAATTTGAGATAAAGGAAAATCAACCCAATGTCTTAGGAACACAGAATCCATTTTATGGCATGTTTGAGGTGCCTACGGATTTAAAACTTCCCCTCATCCAGAATGTACCTAATTTCAGAAATCAGGACAGCCTAGTGCTCTATTTACAAAACAACGCAGATGAATTTTCATGGAGGACTTTTGTTGCGATTTGCTGGCCTTCCAATGAAAATGGGAAGCCAGATACCAATTCCAGTTTTGCCCTTGAATCAAATCATGTTGTATTTGAGTATTGGATGCCCGGAGCAAAAGTCTATCCAAAGGATGGTAGAATACCTCAGAGTTGGGAGGAGCACATTGGATCAAGGGGGAATAACATTGTTGCTTATGTTGCCTCTGAGTTAAGAACAATCGCAAAATTGAATACTTTTGAGAATAAGGAGGCAGACCATCATTTACTGACAGATCAAAATCATAACCATACCCTTTATCAAGTTTTTTACAACAGGGAGGCATTCGAATATGTGGTTCGGGCTAAATTGTACAACTTAGATGGACAGAAAGAATTTGTTAAAAATTGGCCCTCGGCCACAAGAGGATTAAAGGTAATTGAAAATGGAAAGGAGATTGGAATAGAAGAGAGATACAAGAGAGCTTATTTCTCTATTGGAAATTCAGTAGACTCTTCTTTTAAATTGTTGGGTGGAGATTATTACTTTTTGAAAAACCCCAACTCGTCTATCATTAAATCTGCATGGAGAATCATGACTCCAAATGACGACAAAAGAAGGTATTTTATTCGAAAAGTTTTTAATGACTCAAATACAATCATTGAGATCGGACTTGTTGGTATTCATATTGCACAGAAAGTATCTGAGGCTACCCAATGGGTGTGGAGTAGTTTTGAGCACATCGACAATGCACCATTATTAGGTCCCGATGGAAAGCCTATGGTGGTTGATTCAATGAAATACAGCTATTATAACAAAGAAAATTTGGATACTTCAACATATAACCAAGCCTTCACGATAAAAATGCACCAGGATGTTCAAAAGAAAACACCAAATCAGGTAGTCAGAATCAATCCGATCGCTGCAAGTACACAAGAGATCACCCAAAAATACTGGGAAAAAATAAGAGCTGTCAATCCAAATTCTCCCTGGCAATATTACCAGTTGGTGGGGACTCAGTGGCCCTTTGATCCTACTTTATTTACCTCCGGTGATCGCTATACTCCAACACTCATGGCCAATACTGTATTGGAGACTTTTGATCAAAAGACTTCCAGCTGTATGGGTTGTCACAGCCAGGCCAGATTTATGACATCAGATACCTCAACAAATGGCTATGGTTACAACGCTGATTTCATCTGGGGTCTCACCAATGTAAAATAGAAAAGACCAAATCACAAAACTTACACTTAGAGATCTAATGACTTTTGCCGATCAGGTAGTACATCTCTATATCACCCAATCCTTTGGCTGGTAACTTACCCCTTGATTCGCAAATGAAGGATGTATTTACCAATTCATAAGTGGTAGAAGAAAGGTTGACCCTTCCGGCTTGAGAGTTTTGTTCCATTCTGGCAGCTACGTTTACGGCGTTTCCCCATATATCAAACTGAAATTTCTTGATACCAACAATTCCCGCAACAACAGAACCCGTATTGATTCCAACTCTTATTTCAAAGCCTTTCTGACCATTTTTATTTCTTTCTTCAGCTCGGTTTTTGGTAAATTCCACCATTTTCATTGCCGCATTAACCACATCTGTTGCTGTTGCTTTGTTGTTATCTGGCAGCCCTCCAACGGCAAGATAAGCATCACCCACTGTTTTTATTTTTTCCAATCCATATTCGACAATGATCTCGTCAAATTTTTTAAAACAGGTATCCAATTCTAATACCAATTCCTCAGGTTCCATCCACTCTGAAATTTCAGTAAAATCTTTTATGTCTAAAAATAGTATAGTGACTTTATCATATTTCTTGGCCTTAAAACTACCCTTTTCTTTAAGCTCAATGGCAATTTCTTCAGGCAATATATTTAACAACAACTCTTCTGACTTATTTTTTTCAATGGTCAATTCTTCGTTTTTTTGCTGAAGCTGAGAAGTTCTCTCGATCACCTTATCCTCCATTCCTTCATAGAGTGCAACATTTTCCATTGAGATGGCAAGTTGTGATACAATCGTTTTGAAAAACTCTACTCTTTTCTTGTCAAAAGCATTTTCAGTAAGGTTATTTTCAAGATAAATGGCTCCTAAGATATTTTTATTGAAAATTATGGGCAGACACAAGACAGAAATGGGCTGTGTAGCGTTCACGTATGGATCCTGGTAATATGGTTTTTCATTGCTCAAATTAGGACTAACAAATTCATTTTTGGAATGAGAGACATACATAATAACAGATTGAGGAACCTGCAAGGTCAATTGATGAATATTGGGATCCAAAATATTGATTTCTTCTTGTACGGCTTTAACGTAAGGAATAAATTGTCCATGTTTATCCTTGTACAAAACAACTACTTTGCTGCAGCTTGCATTGGTCATTACAAGTTCCACCATTTTAAAGAGAAGTCTGTCCAGATTATTTTCAGAGGAGAGAATTTGATTGGATTTGATGATGGTGTTTAAATCAAAAATATTTTGAAAACTGGCAATGGAATTTTCAAATCCGGAATCTGCAGGGTTGCCTAAAATGGCTTTGTACTCATCCAGCATTTGAAGACATTTGTTTCTGGCACCCCAATTGTTATAACATTGGTAAGCTGCATTGATCATCATTTCACCATATTCGATTTCTCCACTGGCAATAAGATGATTTCCAAATAATTCTCTGCAAATAGCCTCTTCACCTATGAAACCTGAATTTTTAGACAGCTGAATGGCTTCTAAGAAGAAGCTAAATGCATCTTTGTTTCGCCCTTCAAATTTTGCCATCAATGCCTCCAGGAGACGCAATTTATTTTTGTAGTTTTGAGGAGCATCGGAAGAATGAGAATGAAGAATTTTCAACTTTTTACGAATGTTTTTTATTGCTTTCGTTCTCAAAGAAGCTTCTTTGTTGGAAAGATTCATCATTTCAACGATACCGGAGTAGAATAAGTAGGATGAGTAGTTTATTTGTCGCGATGTGGACTCGTCCTCATAAGTAGATGCAAATTCAAGAAATTCTTCAGCAATATCATATCGGTTAAAGATACATGCGATCACCAATTTATTGTGAAATAAGCCAAATGTACTTGCTTTGTCACCTAAATTTGCCAATTCCTGAATGGCATGTTTTTCATCAAAACCCTCGCTATTGAATACCCATGGTTCATCAAAGGGTTGAGTAAGATTGATAACCAGTTGCCTCTGATACTCAGCAATGATATAAACCAGGTTTTGTTTTAAGTTTTTAATCAGCAGACAATCATTTGATTGATCGGTTAATAATTGGGAGAGGTGATCGCCTATGTAAAAGCGAATTTCATTGTGAAAGGCCAAAGCGAAAGAAGCATAAAGCAAATCACCTGTTTGCCTTCCGAGCAGATAAGCTTCCTTGAGTGGCGCTTTGCTGGCCACGATTGGGTTTTTCCAATACGAAAGAAAGCCATAATATATCACCATCACCCTTGCCTTGATCAACAGTGCATCCGGTCTTTCTGTCATTTGCAAAGCGGTTTTTGCCAAATCATGTCCTTTTGCCAAATCACCCATAAAAACGGTAATGGCGAATCCATGGGCTGCCAGTGCATAAGGTAAGTAGGGTGAATTACCATATTTGAGAGAAAGTGAAACCTGCTTGAAGTTTATGATAGGAAGGATGTCCGGAGCACTTCCGAAAATAGCAACTTGAGCCATTCCGGTCAATTTGATAAATGCCAATGGCTTTTCTTCCTTCATTTCAGGCAAGTGTATCAATTCATCTACTTGCTTTCCAATGAAAAACCATTTGACATAAATAAATTCTTTGAGGATTTCTAGCTTACTGGGGTTTCTCCGTACCCGATAACCAATTTCTTTTAAGACATCCAGTAAATATTCTATGGCTGAAGGAAATTGATGGGTTTCACAAAAATGCAATAGTTTTATTTCATGTGCGAGAATGCGATCCATTGGATCTTTTGAATTGTTCAGGGATTCATCCAAGAACTGATGTGCTTGCTTGTACTTGCCGATCTTCATTCCGGATTCTGCGGCAGCGTGATGTACCGATAAACAGAATTCATAGTTAGTTCTCCAATCGGACTTACTAATCAAACTGGTGGAATGAAGAAAAAAATTGAACGCCAAATCAAAGTCAGTTGCTTTTTTGGCAATTTGTCCCGATTGGAAATTCAACTTTGCAACATTGATTTTCTCAGCAGATTGTAAAAGACTTTTGCATTGATTGTACTGATTGGTCAACTGGAAAAGCATGGTATCTGAGGTATTTTCTCCCAGATTATTTTTCCATTTTGAGGCAATTTTGTAATGAATTAATTCCTTTTTCTTTGGTTCCAGCAATTCGAGTGCATTTTGAAAAATAGACTCATGTTCAAAATGATATTCATCTATGGAATAGTCATTTAGTAAATTGTTTTCAACCAGTATTTTTAAAATTCGGTTAATTTCAAAAGGATCTACTTCCGAAAATTCAATTAAATCTCGCTTTTTGAAATGATATCCAAGACAGGATGCTATTCCAAGAATTCTCATGCACTCAATGGGCAATTTTTTTACCTGTTCGTTGAGATAGGCAATTACATTTTCAGCCCATTCTGCATCTTTAATGGATTCTGTTTGAACAGACCACTTTTGCGTTTTGCTATTGAAGCTAAGATACTTTTTATGAAATAGACTGTCCAGATAGTTTTGTAAATAGAATGGATTTCCGTGTGTTTTGCGATAGGACATTTCCACCAACGAAGGAAGATCTTCCAATTCAAAAGAATCTGAAAGAAAATCTTTGATTTCTTCAGGAATCAAATTTTTTAATTCAATCAGTCTGGGATCTACCTGATCCTTCAAGAGTCGTGTTATATTTTCTTTGAACTGGGTTTCATTTTTTAATTCACCGTTCCAGAAGGCTCCCAACAGCATTAGATGAGGAATACCTTTTCCATTCAATAAAATTTCTAAATTTTTCCAGGATGCATTATCAGTCCATTGCATGTCATCAATAAAAAGGACGACCGGATGATCTTCGGCAGCAATGGTTGAAATTATATTGTGAAATAGAAAATTAAGCCTGCTTTCTGATTGAGTGATACTCAGTGCAGGAAGAGGATCTTGATCACCAATGATCCATGAATATTCAGGTACCAATTCAATCAACAATTGACCAATATCCTGTACAGAATCTTGAATGATGGATTTCCATTCAGACATCGATTCATCTGATTGTGACAAAATATAGCTTGCTAAATTCTTTAAGATGTCGACGACAATCTGATTGGGAATCGGAATTCGGTGTTGGCTTAATTTGCTGCTCAGGAATAAACCAGACTCTTGTATGACGAACTTCGAAAACTCGTTCGCAAGTCTAGATTTACCTATTCCGTTGGGTCCTGTGAGAAATGTAACAGCATCTTCCTGTTGACCTGAACGAATTTTTGTAAAAATATTAGTCAGTTCTTGCCATTCTTTTTTGCGACCATAAAATCCCGTAGAAATGCTTAAGTAGGTAGGAACGTCCAATTCTCCCGGAGTAAAATCGATGCCGGATTGTGAAGATTGATGGAATTCATAGGATTGATTTAAATCATGCATCAATCCTTTTGCACTCTGGTATCTCCTATCCGGATTTTTTAACAACAATTTCTCGATGATGAGTTGAAGAACTTTGGGCGTTTCTGATCGAATTTGTACAAGTGGAGTTGCGTTTTTAACGAGATGATCATGCACCATGTCAGGAGCATTTTCACTGGTAAAAGGAAGTCTCCCAGACCACATTTCATACAAAATGATCCCAATGGAGTAAAGATCAGTTCTTTCATCAACTTTTTTGTTCAGATGTCCTGTTTGTTCAGGCGCGATGTATGCCAATTCTGATCCCCATTCTGCAAAATGAATGGACTTGACTTCTTTTGTATAACTGGCAAGACTGAAATCAATGATGCAGGTATTCAAATCATTTGGATGGATTAGAACATTATGGTTATTTAATCTTAAGTGAATAATTCCTTTTTCATGGATGGAAATCAAAGTTTCAATCAAATTTTTGGCAATTGCATAAAAGGATTCAAAATCCAGTGTTTTTGTTTTTATAAACTCTGACAGGGAACAACCTTCCACAAATTCATAGACAAATGCATCCTTGTTTAGATAAACCGTTTCTTTAATGGCTTTTCTGACATTGGAAAGATCTAATTTTTTACATATTTCAAACTCATTGACCAATTCAGACTTGGATTGTCTGGCAGAATTGCAGGTTTTCACCAAATAAGAATGTGGATCATTGTGCTCTTTCTGGATGAATAATTTAGATCGAACACTCTCATTTAATAATTGGTACATATATTAAATTATACGATTGAGGCTTCGGAATTTAGCTGGAACATGCAAATATAATAAATGATTACCTATATTTTGAATGATTTCAAAAACCGTTCATGGAAATGTATGGTTGATTTTTAAGGTATTTATCAATTAAGATTTACGTATTTAATCGTGATTTCGGTCCTGCAATGAAAGATTTTGATGGAATATGATTTAGTATCTATGTAATCTTACTATTTTTGCTTATTATACTGAAAAATGAACTATACAGGAATTTTGGGGCTATTGTTGACGATTCAACTGGTTTATTCATCTTCAAATTTGATTTTGGCACAGCATACCTGTCTTTTTGATAGCGCACATGCCCAACTTATTTTAAAGAACCCTGCTTATCGCAATCAAGTAGAGCAATTAAATCAACAAATTTATTTGCGAACAAAGGAAGGGATAAATGCAAGATCTTCCGGACAAGTTATGTATGTTTTGCCTGTAGTGATCCACCTGGTCATTCCACCTGGAACAAGCATTGGTACTGGCAACAATCTCACAGATCAACAAGTGGAACAAGGAATGCAATTTCTCAACCAGGCTTTCTCCAATTCTGGCCCTTTTGCTGCCGCTAAGGGTGTTGATGTTGGTATTCAATTTTGTCTTGCCAAAAGGGATCCGTTGGGCAGACCTACCAGTGGTATCACGCGTACGGAGAGTATGCTTACGAATGATCCAATGTGTTCACCCGGTACGAATTCATCCTCTGATAATTTGATTAAGCAATTGGTTTCATGGGATTGCAGGAAGTATATAAATATTTGGTTGGTCACCGATCTTTTTAATGGAACGTTTGGTTGCGGATTAGCAGGTTATGCCTATTTTCCCGGTGCACCTTGTTCTGTTGATGGGATCGTACAAGAAGCACGATATTGGAATACCGTTGGCGGTACTGTGGTCACTGCCCATGAGATGGGTCATTACCTGGGACTTCACCACACTTTTAATGGAGGATGTAATAACCAGGATTGTCTCCTGGATGGAGATCGGGTGTGTGATACTCCTCCGGACAATTCTGCTTCTTTTGCAGCATGCAATACCAATTCGTGCAATACAGACAACCCTGATTTACAAGATGACAACGACAATTTTATGGACTATTCCAATTGCAGACCCGCACATTTCACATCAGGTCAAGCATCGAGAATGATTTCTGCATTGGAAATTTCAAGAAATGGTTTGATTGGCTCTGACGGTTGTTTGTTGGTAGGAGAATACGATGCCGTCATACATGAGTTTAATATTTCTGGTGATTATTGTCTGGATACAGTTTGCCCTTCTCTGATTTTTGGAAACGCCGGTTTGAGAAATATCAGCAGCTTACGAATTTATTATTCTGTAAATGGATCGCCAGAATTGAATTTAAGCTGGAATGGCCTTGTTGCACCGGGACAGAAAGACAGCATTTCTCTTCAATGTTTCTATTTACCCTATGGTACACATTCCATCAAAATTAGAATCGAACTTCCAAATCCTTCCGATGATTTATATTCAGACAACAATGAGAAAGTTTTGAGTTTTTCAAATTTTCCAAAACCGGAAATAAGTCTTCTTGCTACAACACCAACAAACTGCAGGAGCGACGGAACCATCACTGTCGAAACGAGAAATGGTAGTTCACCCTACTCCTATCGTATTTCCAATAGAATCTTTGCCCAGAATGATCCCTATTTTCAATTGTTAACTGCAGGTGGATATACCATTACAGTAACTGACTTGAATGGATGTACCGATACCATTAGTGTGTTTGTTCCGGATAGCTGTAAATCTACCACCAATAAAAATTTTATTCTTAACAATGATGCAGTGAGTACCGGGGGAGATTGTTACAGACTTACCCAAGCTTTGAACAATCAGGCAGGCTCAATGTGGTATGAGGACAAAGTAGATTTTACAAATAGCTTTGATGTCTTTTTTGATTTCAATTTGGGTTGCATTGACCGGAATGGTGCGGATGGGATGGCTTTTGTTTTACAACCCATTTCCACTTCCATTGGAATATTTGGAGGTGGAATCGGTTACCAGGGGATAGTCCCAAGTCTTGCCGTTGAATTTGATACCTGGGACAACAATGAATTTAATGATCCTTTTTACGACCACCTGGCCATCATGAGAAATGGCACTGTAGGACACAATACACCAGACAATCTTGCAGGACCAGTTGGCATTTTTCCTACTTTGGCCAATGCAGAAGATTGTATGTGGCATAAAGGTCTAATCCGATGGAATGCAATCAGTAAAACCCTGGAAGTATATGTGGATTGTAACCGTAGATTGAGCTTAAGAATTGATCTGGTTCAGGATATTTTTCGCAATGACCCCAATGTATTTTTTGGATTTACTTCTGCTACAGGTGGTGCAGTAAATGTGCATCAAGTCTGTCTCAATTACATCACAGGCATCAACAACATTGCAGATCAGGTAATTTGTGCAGGAGAATCCATTCAGTTGTCTGCCCCTTCTGTTTTTAATACCTACCTATGGTCTCCGACGAATGGAGTCTCTGATCCATCCTCCAGAAATCCCATTTTTACACCGGACAGTACTACCACTTATTTTTTGAGGATGAATGACCAATGTGGCTTGATCTATCTCGATACTGTTACTATCGAAGTAAAACAGGCTGACCTTAAAGTCAAAGCAAGTTTGCAGGATTCATGTAGCTCATTGGATGAAATTATACTCGAAGTACTCAATCCGGAAGATTTTCCCGGTGCGGAATATTCTTTAAACGGTCAGGAATTTGGTCCTGAATACCAGTTTAGGGTTAGGTCACTTTCCAGTGTCACTGTTTATGCCAAAATAGGAAACTGCATCATACCCCGCATTTTGGATTTAAGGGATCAAAGAATTCCACTAAGAGATAGCATTATATTTACCCAATCACTTACCTGCAAAGATTCTGGAATTATTGTGATTCAAGGCATTGGTGGGCTGCCTCCCTATGAATTTAGTTTGGACAGAACAAACTGGAATACTGATGGTCATTTTGAAAAATTAAGCCCTGGCCTTGTTCGTGTTTACACCAGAGACGCATTGGGATGTGAAGTATTTAGGGATGTGGAAATAGTAAATTTTGGAAGGAAAATAAATCTAAAGGTAGATTCTTCAAAATTGTCGGTCAATTGTTGTGATCGAACAAACTATATTTCTGTTTCTGCATCCGGAACCTTCCCGTTTTATTATTATAGTTTAAATGGGCAACGTTGGGTCCATGAACCGCTATTTTCTAATCTTGAACCTGGAACTCATTTTATAGTGGTCCGGGATGAGTTTGGTTGCACTTCAGACAGTCTCCATTTTATCGTAGAAGATTTTCAGCAAAAGGATAGCACGGCACAATTTGTTGAGATTTGTGCAAGAGACAGTTTTCCATTTAATGCCAATGTATATTTTGAATCAGGTGTTTATAAAGATGTGTTTCAGAATATTCATTGTTGTGATAGTGTAGTCCATACTTTTCTGAATGTTTTACCGGAGATTGTTGTACCAAATCCGGTAAGTCTGTGTAGCGGAGCTTCTTATCAGATTCATGGAAAAGAGTATTCTGTGGAGGGTTACTATTGGGATACCTTAAAAAGCTCATTGGCCTGTGATAGTATCGTGGTCACCCATCTTCAATTGTTGGCTGCCGATTCCATTTTGCAAAATATTGCACTTTGTGAAGGAGAATATTTTGAGGTAGGTACGAATCGGTACGAACAACTAGGTGTTTACCGGGATACCCTTCAGACCATCATGGGTTGTGACAGTGTATTGATCACTGAGATTGAGATAAATCCAGTGGATAGAATGAATCAAAATTATCTTATTTGTGAAGATGATGTCATACAAATTGGAAATAAAGTGTATCATTTGCCCGGAACTTATATTGATACCATTTCTAACCGATTTGGTTGCGATAGCATCATACAGACCCATTTAAAAAAGGACAGCATCCATTTTAATCCACTGCTTTTTCCACCCAAGTGTTATGGCATCAATGATGGTGTCATTGTAATTCAGGTACTAAATGGATTGGAACCGTTTGAATATTCCATTGATCCAAACCAAAATTGGGTCAACAATGTGCGGTTTGATCAACTTTCTCCGGGTTCTTACCGCATTCAGGTTAGAGATTCTCTCGGTTGTATAAAATCATTGTCTGCCATCTTGCCAGAACCATTTATTCCTTTGGTCTCTATTGCTCCGGAAATCCAAATTTCTTTGGGTGATATGGTAAAACTAGAACCCACTGTCAATTTTGTTCCAAGCTTGATAGAGTGGAGTCCTGCTGAAGGATTGAGTTGTACGGATTGTTTGGAACCCTATGCAAGTCCTTTACGCGATATGCTGTACAAATTAAAACTCTTGGATGAGAATGGATGCGAAATATTTCTCGAGATTGCATTGAAGCTGGACTTGGATGGACAAATCTATGTGCCCAATGTTTTTAGTCCGAATGGAGATCTGGTCAATGACAGAATAACGGTTTTCGGAACGGAAGCCTTTAAGGAAATCGAAAATTTTAGGATCTATTCCAGATGGGGCGAATTGATGTTTGAAAACAGCTTCTTTCCTCCCAACGATCTTAATTCGGGATGGGATGGACAAATGAATGGCAAACCAGTCAATCCCGGTGTTTTTATATATTTTGTAAAGGCAAAAAGATTGGATGGAACAATCATTGAATTAAAGGGTGATCTCAGTCTGATCAGGTAAATGAATGGATATAATTATTTACTTTTTGAGTTCGGTTAAAACTATGTTAAATTGAAATAGGTACAAAACTGATTGAAAAGTGTCTGCGTTAAATGGAGCATTAAGTTAGAAAAAAATACACTATTATGAAGAATATTTTTTCAAATTTATTGGCTGGATTGATCGGAGGATTATTGGTCGCAGCCACGGCCTATTTTTATCTTCCTGAATATTTGACCATGCATGAAAATCCGAATGAAAAGGCGATGCATGTCAACAATGAATCTTTCGTAAATAGATTGCCTTCCCCGAATACCGGACCGGATTTCACCTTGGCTGCCAGTAAGGCATTGGAGGTGGTGGTTCAGATAAATGCCCAGGAAAGCGAACAAAAAGTGAGACAGAAGGAACAAAGGTATTTTGGAAACGATCCTTTTTTTAATCACCCGATGTTCAGAGATTTTTTCGGTTATGGTTTTCAGCCTCAAAAAGGCAGCGGTAGCGGGGTAATTATTTCCAATGACGGATACATCGTTACCAATAATCATGTGGTGGAATTTGCGGATGACATAGAAGTTATTTTAAAGAGCGGTAAAAAATTCAAAGCGAGTAAAATTGGGACTGATCCAAGAACAGACCTTGCCGTACTTAAAATAGAGGAGAATGGACTTCCAGTACTTCCCATGGCCAATTCTGATTTGTTGAAAGTCGGAGAGTGGGTTTTGGCGGTTGGAAATCCATTTGGATATCTGACCTCGACCGTTACAGCCGGTATCGTTTCTGCCAAGGGAAGAGATCTAAATATAATCGATGATAACCGGGATTATTCCCCTTATTATGGAAATCCAGCAAACCCTTCCCAAAAAGGCATTGAAGAATTTATTCAGACTGACGCAGCCATCAATCCGGGCAATAGCGGAGGTGCTTTGGTGGATGGCATGGGAAGATTGGTAGGTATTAACTCTGCGATTGCCACGAAAACTGGCTATTTTAATGGGTATTCATTTGCCATTCCAGTCAACCTGATGAACAAGATTGTGAAGGAGCTGATCGCCAATGGAAATTTCGAAAGGGGCAGACTTGGTGTGGTGGTTTCTGAGATTGATGAAAATTATTTAAAAGAATTAAACCTTTCTTCGAAAGATGGTGTTGTGATAGAAGAACTTGAGGATAATAGCTCTGCAAAATACGCCGGATTGCGTCCCAAGGATGTGATTATAGGTGTTAACGGAAAGTCGGTGAAAAATTATGATGACCTCATAAAGGAGGTTGGCCTGACCAAAGTTGGTGAGACCATTCAAGTGAAGATTATCCGAGATGGAAGCTCCAAAGAGATTCCAGTTAAGATTCGGAAAGGTTTGTAAACCAAGGTTTTTGTAGCTTTCTATAAAGTTGGTTTTTCGTTTTGTTTGAAGATCCTTCCCGAAAGGGAAGGATTTTTTTTTGTTGGAATTTATGAGAATTAAATCACTCCTGGATTTTGTGAAGTACAATTGCAACGCCTTCTTAGATTTGGTTTATCCAAGTTTGTGCCTTTATTGTGGTCTTAAGAATGACTCCGAATCAGATATCTTTTGTCTTAATTGCCGGAGCAAAACCACTCCCACCGATTTACATTTACGTCAACCCAACGAATTCACCCGCCATTTTGATGGGAGAATTGAAATTGCAGCTGGTTCAGCCTTGTATTATTACAGCAGAGAGGGTATTATTGCCACCCTTATAGAGTTAATCAAGTACAAAGACAGAAAGGATTTGGCCCTACAGCTGGGGAGTTATTATGGGAAAATGCTCAGAGAATCTGTATTTTTTCATGAGGCTGAGCTCATTATTCCTGTTCCACTTCATGAATCGAGATTGAGGGTCAGAGGCTTTAACCAAAGTGAGGAATTTGCCAGGGGGCTAGCTGGATCAATGAATCTTCGATATTCCCGGGATCACTTAATACGGACTGGTTTTACAGAGACACAAACAACGAAGGATAGACAAGAAAGAATACAAAACATACAGGGTGTCTTTCAACTTCAAAACCCAAAGGAACTAAGCAATAGACATGTATTGTTGGTAGATGATGTTCTGACCACCGGAGCAACCCTGGAGTCTTGTGCGATGGAAATCTATAAAGCCAATCCCGCTTCAATCAGGATGGCAACCATGGCCATGGGATTTTAAAGCGTTCAGCAAGCCTTTCGGATCAGATAATAACCCAACAAACTTGCCAGCACTGAAGCGATCAGAATGCCTAGCTTCGCGGTATTCACCAAATCATCAGAATTAAATGCCAGACCACTGATAAACAATGACATGGTAAATCCTATGGACGCCAAAAAGCCAATCCCCGGCAAATGGGCCAATTTCATACCTTCCGGAAGCGATGCTAGTTTTAATCGAATGACCAGCCAGGAAATAAATGCGACCCCGACCACCTTACCCAAGAGCAATCCCAGCATCACCCCCAAAGTCACAGGATGGGTTAAAATTGAAGAAATCTCCAAATCAATGGAAATTCCAGCATTGCTAAATGCAAATATGGGCATTACGATAAATGCAACAAATGGGTGCATTCCGTTCTCAAGTCTTTGCAAGGGAGTGAGGGCTTTAAGTGAAAGATCTTTAATTTCTTCTAATATTTGAAATTGATTGTCACTGACGGTGGGTAGATTGTTGGGTTTTTCTGAGTCAAATCTTGCGATTAATTTAGAAAGATGGAGGCTGAAATTATTTTCATCCAACTTTACAGAAGCTGGAATGGTGAATGCGGCAAGTACTGCAGCGATGGTAGCATGCACACCAGAAAGGAGAAATGCCACCCAGAGACCTCCTATTCCAATGATGCCATAATAAAGTGTGTTCCTGACACCCAGTAAGTTGGAAGCAACCAATATCATTAAAAAACCCGTTGCAAATACCAAACTTTCGGTATTGATATTGGAAGTATAAAAAAATGCGATGACCAAAACTGCACCCAGATCATCAGCAATTGCTAATGCAGTAATAAAAATTTTAACAGCCGCAGGGACCCTGTTACCAAGGAGATACAAGACCCCTAAGGCAAAAGCAATGTCCGTAGCCATAGGAATTCCCCAACCATTGGATTCCTCTCCGGTCGGATTGAAGAGCAAGTAGATGCATGCTGGAAAGATCATTCCACCTACAGCTGCTATCAGTGGCAGAATTGCATCTTTTGGTTTGCTCAAAGCTCCAGCGACGATTTCTCTTTTGAGCTCTAGGCCAACGACAAAGAAAAATACAGCCATCAGACCGTCATTGATCCAGTGATGTAAATCTTTGTCAATGACAAATTGATCAAAACCAATGACAAAGCGATGCTTCCAAAATGAATGGTATCCATCCGCCCAGGCTGAGTTGGCCAATACCATTGCAATCAATGCCGATCCAAAAAGAACGATCCCGGAGGTGGTGCTGTTTTGAATAAATTCGTTCAATGGTTTTATAAGCCATTTATCAACGGGAGTCAGGATTTCGCCCTCGAAAAAAGTTTGTTTCTTTTTGTGCGACATTGAAATAAATTGAACTAAATAAAATCAAACAGAACTCAATCACCCAGGTTTAAATGCAAATCAATTTCATCCAGCCCAACCCTCTCGATCCAGACTTCTGAAATGGATGGCCTCTGCCAAATGTTCTACTTTAATTTCTTCACTTGCATCTAAATCTGCAATTGTTCTTGACAGCTTGAGAATCCGATCGTAAGCTCGCGCTGATAATTGCAACCTCTGCATGGCAGTTTTGAGCAGTTGTAATCCGGCCGGGCCAATCTGGCAGATCTCGTCCACCATCTTAGCGGTCATCATTGCATTCGAATGCACACCTGAATAATTTTTATAGCGGATCTCTTGAATTTTTCTGGCCCTTATTACCCTTTCCCTGATTATTTGAGAACTTTCTGTGCTTTTGGGACTGTCCATTAATTCGGTACTGGAGACCGGAGTTACTTCAACATGGATGTCAATGCGATCCAACAAGGGTCCGCTGATTCTTGACAAATACTTTTTCACAACTCCGGGGCCGCAGACACAATCTTTGTCCGGATGATTGTAAAATCCACAAGGACATGGATTCATTGAAGCAATCAACATAAAACTCGCGGGATAATCCAGACTTAGTTTGGCACGACTGATGGTAACTTTCCGTTCCTCCATGGGTTGGCGCAAAACCTCCAATACGGTTCTTTTAAATTCTGGCAATTCATCCAGAAAGAGTACCCCATTGTGTGAAAGGGAAATTTCGCCCGGAGATGGGTGGCTGCCACCACCAACAAGAGCAACATCGCTAATGGTATGGTGTGGAGCACGGAAAGGGCGTATTGAAACGAGCCCGGATCTGCCGGGCAATATTCCTGCTACGGAATGAATTTTAGTAGTTTCAAGGGCTTCATGAATCGTCAGAGGTGGCAATATGGAAGGCATTCTCTGAGCGAGCATGGTCTTTCCGGCACCCGGAGGCCCAATGAGTATCACATTGTGACCACCAGCAGCTGCAATTTCCAGGGATCTTTTGATGTTTTGCTGACCTTTTACATCTGAGAAGTCTTTTGCAAATTGATCGTTTTGGAGTGAAAATTCTTCCCGTGTATCAAATACTGTGGGCGATATTTTTCTTTTGCCTTGAATATATTCAACGGCTTCATGAAGATTGTTGATGCCAATAATATCCAATTGATTGACTATGGCTGCTTCTTTTGCGTTTTGTTCCGGAAGTAAAATCGCTTTAAATTTTTCCTTTCTGGCTTGAATTGCGATGGGAAGTGCCCCTTTGACAGGTCTTATTCCACCATCAAGAGACAATTCCCCCAGAATTAAGAAATCTTTCAAATTTTCTCCGTTAATCTGTCCGGTTGCTGCAAGAATGGCCAATGCTATGGGTAAATCATAGGCAGAACCCTCCTTTCTCAAATCAGCCGGAGCCAGATTAATAATCAATTTGACTCTTGGAAACTGGAAACCCGAGTTCTTAAAGGCTGCTTCGATTCGTTGGTATCCTTCGCGGACGGCGTTGTCAGGCAGGCCGACTAAAAAGTAATTGTTTTTGCCAGCCACAACGATACCTCCTGCATTGACCTCAACTGTAATGGTGCGCGCATCGACGCCATGCACCGCGGCGGAAAATGATTTATAGAGCATTGTATAATGTTACAGACAAAAATACATTGCTTTGGCCTGATCGGTGAGAAAAGGCAAAATAAATTTTGAATTAATTTTTATTAATATATTTAAAGTTCAGAGTACTATTTTGTAATTTTATCCCTCAAACAAATTATTCTTAACCAACTAAATTAAATTTTATGTCAACAAAAACAATGATCGCAGGTCTTTTGGGCGGAGTGGCCAGTTTTTTAATAGGCTGGATTTTGTATGGTTTCGTTTTCAAATCGACTATGGCAGGAATGGAGGGTATGGCAGGTGTGACTAAACCGGATGAAGAAATGATTATGTGGGCTCTTGTGGTCGGTAATCTTTCCCTGGGGATGATGTATGCCTATATTTTTGGAACCTGGACCAACATCAGCACTTTCATGGGTGGACTTAGAGCCGGAGCCATTATTTCCTTTTTCATGGGCTTGGGTTGGGACATGGTAGGATACGCAACTTCAAACGCCTTTACTTTAAATGGAGCCTTGATGGACGTGGCCATCTGTGTAGTAATGGGTGGAATAGTCGGGGGTGTCGTTGCGTGGTGGCTAGGTAGAAACTAAAGAACTAAAATTAATTGCTCGAATAGTGTCCGGGATAGATTCCCCGGGCACTATTTTTATTTTGGTCTCAACGACTACCAATATCTCGATATTTGGATTGCGGGTTTTCGGTCAGATGCAGGCAATACGTCCGGTGCCCAACCCATGTAATAAATTCCCAGGCACTCTTCCGTATCCCTCAATCCCAACAACGGTCCCATGGCTTTGATTGCGACAGGTGTACTCCAATATGAGCCGATGCCCAAAGCAGTACAGCTCAGCCAAATATTTTGGACAGACATCGCCAAAGCGCTGGTTTCCTCCCAGGAGGGTATGAGATCGGCTGGACTTCTTTCAATGCAGATGGCCAAGATATAAGCGCTTTGCAATGGTTTTTCACCAGCTTTGCGCCACTTGAGCTCAGAGAACTGATCCGGTGGAGTGTTATTTTTATAATAATCTGAAAGGAAAGCAGACAAAACCACCAGCTTCTCTTCCTTAATTCTAACGAATCTCCAGGGTTGGGTTTTTTTATGGGTAGGAGCCCATATTGCATTCTCAATTATTTGATCAATCAATCTTTCCGGTATCAAACCAGGTTTGTATTGATTGGGAAATACCGACCTGCGGGTACGGATAATTTCTGAAAGCAACTCAAACTTTACATTCATTTTTAAACTGGTTTAAAAAATATTTTAACTTTGCTTAAATTTTATCATGCAACTTACCAACACCGAAGAAAATTACCTGAAGGCTATCTACAAAATTTCTGAACGAACGAGCGACCAAAATAGTTCCACCAATGCGATTGCTTCAGAAATAGGTACCACTGCGGCTTCAGTGAGCGACATGCTTCGTAAGCTGGCTGACAAGGGTTTGGTTCATTATGAAAAATATTACGGGGCCAGTCTGACCAAGGAAGGTTTGAAAAATGCCCTTCAGCTAATCCGCAAACACAGAATCTGGGAGGTCTTTCTTCACGATGCACTTCATTTTAGTTGGGATGAAATTCATGAAATGGCTGAAGAGTTGGAGCATGTCCGCTCCGAGGAGTTGATCAATCGCCTGGAAGTTTTTTTGGGTCATCCTAAATTTGATCCGCATGGTGATCCCATTCCCAGTCAAAGCGGAAGTTTTACCTACAGACCTCAGGTGCCTTTGTCCAATATTAAATCCAAGGATATTACAGTTTCCATTCTCGGTGTAAAAAATTCAGATCAGGAATTTTTAAAATTTTTGGATAGTTTGGACATCAAGCCGGGAGTTGTCCTCAGAGTCATCGACTACACGCATTTTAACAAATCAATTACGCTCATCAACGAAAACCACAAGACAATGACACTTGGATTTGAAATCACCAAAGACATCTTGGTTAAAGAAAGTGGATCATGAAGATAAAGTGGATCATAATATTTCTGTCCTTTGGTATGATTTCTTTTGGCCAGTCTGACAAACCGAGGGTTCTGGCAACTTGCTCAATATGGGCAGATATGGCAGCCGTAATAGGTGGAGAATTGATCGAATTGGATTATATTGTGCCCATCGGATCAGATCCTCATTTGTACGAACCCACACCTTCCGATTTGGGGAAAGTGACCAATGCAGATTTGATTCTCATCAATGGTTTGACATTTGAAGGTTGGTTGTCCAAATTAATCAAAAGCAGTGGGGCTCGTTCAAAATCAGTTTTGTTGACCGAAGGGATTATTCCCATTCAAAACAAAGAACATCAAAATGCCACAGACCCGCACGCCTGGATGGATGTGCGCAATGCGAAAATTTATTGTCAAAATATTTTTAGAAGTCTTTCAGAATTCGATCCGTTGCACAAAGAGGAATATAAATTTAATCTGGATATTTATCTGCGGGAATTGGATCAGCTTCATGAATATATTACAAAGGAAATTGACAGAATTCCCAAAGACCAGAGAATTCTGATCACCAGCCATGATGGATTTCGTTATTTTGGAAATGCCTATGGTTTAACATTAGAACCCCTTCAAGGTACATCCACTGAGGGAGATGTTCAATCTGCAACAATGATAAGAATCAATCAATTGATCCGCAAATCAAAGATCCAGTCAATTTTCGCAGAGAGCACGATCAATCCAAAATTGATCCAGCAGATCCGACAAGAAAACAAGATCCAAATAGGAGGAAAATTATACGCGGACTCATTGGGAGATCCGAAAGGAGAAAGCGGATCTTACATCGGAATGATGAAACACAACGCAAGAACCATTGTAAGTGGTTTGTTGCTGGAAAGTAAAATGGCAGATACGGGTTCAAAAAATAATGCAAAGTTTATCTATTTTGGTATCGGACTATTTTATCTGATCACCTTGTCGCTCCTCTATTTCATTAATAGAAAATAATGTCTTGATCTGATGCACAATTTACCTACCATCGAGATTAGTGGACTTACAGTAGCCTACGGCAATAAACGAGTACTGTCCAATATCTATTTAAAAATTGAACCCGGACATATCTACGGATTAATCGGACCGAATGGTGCAGGAAAGTCAACCCTTTTTAAATGTTTGTTGGGCCAAATTGAACCCAATGCTGGCAACATTCGGATTCTCAACAATGATCTACATGCTTCCATCACCGGCATTGCCTATGTACCTCAAAAAGATCATGTGGATTGGCAATTTCCGGCGACTGTTGAAGATGTTGTTCTCATGGGTCGATACGCACATTTGAAATGGTATCAAAAACTGACTTCAAAGGATTATCAGTTGGCAGAATCTGCCATGAATGAACTAAATATTCTAGCTTTTAGAAACAGGCAAATTGGTGAATTGTCCGGTGGACAACAACAAAGATGTTTTTTAGCCAGGGCCCTGTGTCAGGATGCAGAAATTTATTTGATGGACGAACCTTTTGTGGGAGTGGATGTCAAGACCGAAAGTAAAATTATTCAAATTCTAAAATCCTTGGCATCAAAAGGGAAAACCATTTTGGTGGTACATCACGATTTGGATTCAGTCCAGAATTATTTTGACAAAGTGATCCTGATCAATCAGCGTTTGGTGGCTCATGGCTCTACTGCTGATGCATTCACTAAGGAAAATATATCGGCCACCTATGCCAGTCAATCGCATCTGATACAGAAAAATTTTTAATGAATTGCTTGCTTATAATTTGGAAATCAATTTTCCCTGTAACTTTTCTGCTGCCTGGAGAATGGTTTCTTCTTTTTTAGCAAAACAGAATCTGAGCATTCCCGGATCATAGCAATCATGATAAAAAGGTGAAAGCGGGATTGCAGCGACACCACATTCTGTGACCAATTTTATAGCAGCTTCTTCATCGTCACCCTGAAACCAGGACTTAAAATCAGCCAAAGCAAAATAGCTACCTTGTGGTATGTGAAAATGGAGCGCTAATCCTTCCATGCATTTCAGAAAAAAATCTCTTTTGTCCTGATAGAATTTTGGAAGATCATTAAAAAATCTTGGATGGGCTGACATAAATTCAGCAATGGCTTGTTGGGCAGGGGTGTTCACAGAGAACACTGTAAACTGGTGTAATTTTTTAATTTCTTTTGCGATCTCTGGGCTAGAAACAGTGTAACCAACTTTCCATCCAGTATTGTGCAGTGTTTTTCCCATGGAATAAATCACCACACTTTTTGTCATCAAATCTTCGAACAATAATGCGCTCTGATGTTGCAAATCGTCATACACCAAATAATCATACACCTCATCCCAAACAATGATACCCTGGAATTCTGCAAGAATAGTCCTAAGTGATTCCATTTCTATCTTACTCAATACACAACCACAAGGATTGTGAGGATTGTTGATCAAAATCATTTTGATGGAATGTCTTTCAATGCTGTCTTTCAATTCTTGTAATGGAAATTTAAAATCAGGTGATTTGAGAGATATAAAAACCGGTTCTCCACCATTGGAAATTACGGCAGGCACGTATGAATCATAAGCTGGTTCTATGATGAGCACTTTGTCATTTTTAGAAATGAAAGCGCTGATGACAGTAAATAAGGCTTGGGTGGCCCCTGCCGTAATTACGATATCACTGTCAGGGTTCGCCTTGAAATGATATCTATCCAGCAAACGTTCACAAATAGAATTTCGCAGACTTAAAACCCCGGGCATCGGAGCATATTGATTAAAGTTTGAGGAAGCGGCGTTGTATAAATTTTCAATCAGTTCTTTCGGAGGGTTAAAATCAGGAAAACCTTGTGCCAAATTGGTGGCTTGATGTCGATTGGCCAAGGCTGTCATTCTGGCAAATACGGATTCTTTTACATTGGGTAATTTTGAAATAATATTCATGCTTGGGTCCATTAAATTAATCTCAAATTTAGACTCTATTTATCTATTTTCGTCTGATTATTTTTTAAGCAATTGATCAAGTTGATCCATTCATTTTGAATAGTTTTTATTTCATCCAAATTGGGTTCAATCTTAGCATTTCTATTTTTTAAAATATAATCAAGTATATTTTTCACACGAGGTTCTGATATATTAATATGACATATTTTCGGATAATTTTCCAAATATCTTTCAATGGCTAAGTGGTCTTCATATTTAAAATTGAGAATTGGTAAACCTGTAGCCCTGTATTCGGAAAGTTTGCTCGGCATTCCCGGATAATTTAAATTTGCAAAATTCACCAGAAAACTTGCTTTTTGATACCAATGGATAAGTTCTGACTCAGGTGAATGATTAAAAAAAATGATGTCTTTATGGTCTTTGAATTTCTCCTTTAATGATATGTGCTGATCACCCAATAGAATAAATTTGGCGTCGTAATCCTGTTTTTTTAGTTGATGGATAATATCCAGAATAATCTGAGTTTCTTTTATTCCTTCTCTGATCGGAGTATAGCTATTGCCGGCATAAAGGAATATAATATGATCCGATGGATTGGAAATTACATTTTTAAAATCGATGGAAGGACCATTGTAAATGGTGCTAATTTTGTCCGGAGGAATCTTGTATTTTTGAATAAAATGTTCTTTAATGGACAAGGAATTCACCACGATCTGATGTGCAGATCCGAGAATTTTAGTTTCTAATCTAAAAGCCCATGTTTCCAGGAACTTAAAAAAATGATTGCCGGGGTTGTGGTGAAAAGGATCTCCAATATCTGTAATCCAGATGGCTTTGGGCATCCGTTTTTGAATCAAATAGAACATCCAATGTGTACTAAATGGTGGAGAAAAGCTAATAAATAGGCAGGGTTGATTTTTATATTCATTCCAAATTCTAAGCATTAAAATAAAGTTCTTAAAAATATAGCGATCAGGAAATACAAATAATCTAAGAAACGCAAGAGTCGTTCCAGATCCTTTTATGGATTGAAGAAAAGCGGGCATTCCGGGAACTCCACTTTTTAACCGTACTTTCGCCTTATTAAACCATATAACATCATATTCAGTTTTTAAACAATGGTATATATTATTCATTCTGATCAATCTGGGATTTCGCTCAGATCTGACGATTGGACTGATCAATACAATTCTATTGGATTCTATCATGGTAAATTCCAATCAATTCATTTTTAGTGATTTCTCCTTCTAACTTCAATCGAACGGATTCGAATGCTGATGAACAAAGTCGATGATAGTCAGATGCAGAAAGAGACGCGATGTTTTCCAATGAATCGATCATGCCGGAGGTATCTCGCTCCTGATGAATAAATCCATTGTATTCATGAGAAATCCAATCCGTAATATCACAATGTGCAGTCGTAAAGACAGGTGTTCCTGAAGCAAGCGCATCTTTCAATACCATGGGTACCCCGCCTTCTGTATCATGAGTTTTACTTCTTTGACTGAGATTGACGATAAAATTAGCTCTTTGCAATAATTTTCCATACTCCTCAAAGGAAATTTTATTACCCAATGTCACCTGCTTTAGATTTCCCAACTTGATTATTTTCTGTAATTCTTTGTAATAATGAATGTCTCCTATTTCACCATACATTTGGACCACAAAACGATCTCTATATTTAGAACTGGCCAGGGCATTTAGAAAAGCATCCTGCCCTTTCTTTTCCGTGTAAGTGGCTGGTTGAGACAACAGAATTTTGGAATTTAAGAATGATTTTTCTCTTCTAAATTCATGGGGAAACAGCATATGCAACTTCTTGATACTTGATTTTGGAATTTGAATGGATTCAAGCCAGCTTTTGCTATAGTTTCCTTCCACCACAAAATGCACCCCACAGGATGCCATTTCCTGATAGTATTTTTTGGTGGAGGCATTAAGATGATACAAATATTCATAATCAAATCCGTAAAGTGAGACAATGGATTGATTTCCAAATTTTCTGATGAGTCGTATGTTTTCGATGCCTATATTGCCAAAATGATAATGTAAAATATCAATATTTTCTTGTTGAATAAATTTTTCAATTTGATGTTCGAATGATCGTTTGAAGAATAAGTGGATTATCTTATTTAAACTTTTAACAGGATAGGAACTGGCAATTCCGAAATATTTGTATCGGGAATCCAGTTTAGCTTGTTCAGGATTGTAATATTTAGAACAGATATAATGTGTAGCATTGTCCTGTGTAATGTCGATTAATCGAGCGATCCAATTCATCGTTACAGGTAAGTAATAATCTAAGATGTGCATCACTTTCATTCAGCCATATTTTGCAAGCTAGATACATAATGCTGCCAACTGAGTACCGATAAATATCTTAGAAGATAAGATTTTTCTTTTGAGGTGCGAAGCGGAAGCAAAGGCTTTAACTTTGACAAATGGATGTCAATTTGTTTTTGGATTTTCGGCTTAATTTTATCGTAATTGTAAAAATCTATTTTGTATCCAATCCACAATTTAATCTTTCTCAACAAAACATCCATTTTGGTATATTGGATAAGAGTGTTTAAAAAGACAAACGAAATAGGGAATCCGGTTTTTTGCCAGGGAATTTTTGATAACTCTTTGCTCAGATCCAAATGGATGGTTTTAGAATAGCGGTATTGTTCCTGGAAAAATGATTTGTGGGCACGATAAAAGTGTTTTAACCATGGTATATGGTAGAAAGGAGTGGCCAAAATATAATACCTCGATAGAAAGTATAAATGATGTGCGGCTAAGTTGCGCAGCTTTTGATCGATGAAGTAAGGATGTAAACTATGCTGACCATAAAATTCAACATCTTCTATGGAATAATTTTGGTACAATTCGTTTCTTTTCTTTTCATCATAACCTTTGTTTGGAGCAAAGCCCCCCATGAAACCTGTTAGGACAATACTGGAATACTTTTGAATTTCAGCATTTAATTTTCCTTCATGAAAATGTTCGAGACTCAACATACCTCCACAGCTTAAAAATCCTTCCACGCGATCTTCATACCAGCTGGAGTAATTTAAATGGTATTCCCTGTGTTTTTGATTCAATACATGAGAAACATTTTTAGCGATACAGAGATCTGCACAAGTTGGTTCGCCAAATGAAAAAGACTCGGTAAAATGAAATTGTGTTGTCACCCAATTAATCCATCTGCTGTCACGCCCTCCACTAAGTGCTATGGTGCATATTTGCTCTTTGGGATCAAATTGTGCAATGTGACCATGCAGTATGTCTTTTGACTCCCGGCAAAACTCTTGGGTGTTTTTTATAAGGGGTTTTAGGTCCTTCCAGCTAGAATATCTTCGATAATGTACACTTTTACCATCGTAGGTATATACACAGGCTGCTTTTAATTTTTTGACTTCTTTCCACCAGCAAGCACTATTTTCAAAATATCCGTCCTCAACAAATTTTTGAATGGCGTCTATATCCCATTGGAGTGGATAGGCTTGACAGATAAAATGCTTCAACTGGGTAGTCATGGCAATTCTCTGTGATGTATGGTAAATATAGACTGGCCACATACCCAAGGGGTCCGTGATTATTTGCACCCTTTTTTGCATAAAGTCCACTACCAGAATTCCACAAATTCCAGAAATTTCATTGAAAATGCTTTCTAAGAATGAATTGTCATTTTGGATTTTATTAAGATCCACTGAATTCCAAATGGCATTAAATCCTCTTTTAAACAATGGATTTCCAATTAAATAAAGTTCAAACTCCGATGTCTTACGGATTAAGTTGCTCTCCGGAATGTTTGTTTGAAATCCCAGCTTGAGCAATTTTAAATCCAATATTTCGTCAAAATGAAATTCTGCTGCTTTTGAATTTTTAAATAGATCATCTGTCAGTAAAAAGTCGATCATGATAGAATTCTTAATTGCAGAAGATCTGTCACCCGATCTTTGTTTAGAATATAAAGCAAGAGGGCAAATGTGATCACCGAAAAAGACAAGCTGAAAAGATTATTTCCTTGCCACATGACCAATCCAAATGTAATAAGAAATCCAATAAATGCACTCAAGACTACCTGAAGGGTTGATGAATTTACTAGGAGTTGAGGGCACTTTAATATAGATTGAAGATAATAGATTCCAATACCCAAATACAGCGAAGAATAAAGGATGCTAAAAATCAGAAACACACCAAGTTCTATCTTTAGAAAATAGAAGAGAATGCAAATGATATAATTACTTATAAATATCCATAAATTCAATTTTAATATAAATCCTGCTTTACCCAAGGCTAAAAGGAAGGTCGTAAATTGATTGTTCACTGATTTAATAAATGCGATCATTAGAATCATCCCGGCCATCCAAGCCAATTCTTCACTTTTTTGTCCGTATGCAAGATTCAATAGGGTATTTCTGTTGACCCAAAGTAACATGTAAATGGGTAACATCACAAAAAGGAATTGAGTGATGCTTTTCTGTATAAGAGTCGCTGTATCTTCCTTGTTTTTATGGGCTTTGCTCAGATGTGGAAAAAATGCTTTATGAAAAAGTGGATTGATCTTTGAAAAGGCAAGATAGCTGTATTCTGTGGCAAGATTGTAAGGACCAAGAACATTCAGACCAAATAAAACCGTGATCAAAACGGTATCGTATTGACCTTGTACAAAGCTCAATGCCTGAGACAACATATTACTTTTGCCAGGTTGAATATGCTGATGTTTTATTTCTTCATCTGAAATTTCAAGCTGTATTCTCTGCACTTTTTTCTCTTCCCAAAAACAAAATCCATAAAACAGGATATACCTCAATACAACCCCAAAAACAAAAACAGTCAGGGGATCAATCCAACGGATCAAGGATAAGATCCAAATGAATTCTAAAAAATAAGCAATCGACTGAAATTTTGCAATTTCTTTCTGTTTGTTATATAATATAAGAAGGTTGTGAAAAAGGGAACCCAGTCCTATGCACCAAATGACCAGAATAGCTGCAATAATAATTCTCCACGATCGCACATCTTCACTCCAAATACTTCCTGCAAATACAAGGATTACGGGAATCCATAAATACCAAATCTGCTTTTTGGTAAGTAAACCCAAAAGTTTAGAATTTGAACTGTGCTTTTGTACAATGGAAAAATACATTCCCGGTTCAAAAACATAAAGTGCAAATCGGAAGGCAATCTGGAACAAAGCATAAGCGCCAAGTTCTTTAAAATCAAGGTATCTTCCCAATAACACCAGACCAACTACCTGAACAATGGTAATAAAGACAGAAGAGGCAAATTGCCATCTGAATGTGCTGTTAATGGATCGTGTGGTAGAATTCAAAAATTGCCTTTATTCGGCAAAATTAGTTCAATTTGGCTGAATGGGAGAATAACTAAACCGCCTGTTGTAATTCAATTCAAATGCAGAATCAGAATTCGAAATTTGACCTTAATTGGAGAAAGAATGTGCAATCCTTAG
Organism: Saprospiraceae bacterium; assembly: GCA_016715965.1. NCBI lineage: Bacteria > Pseudomonadati > Bacteroidota > Saprospiria > Saprospirales > Saprospiraceae > Saprospiraceae bacterium. The sequence continues at coordinate 1,478,803 of JADJXG010000001.1, forward strand.
ACCAAAGATCAATGTAAAACAATGGCTTTTTCTTCCATCATTTTACGGATATTGATCAGTGCGTAACGCATACGGCCAAGGGCCGTGTTGATGCTCACATTCGTCAGTGCGGAAATTTCTTTGAAACTGAGATCGGCATAATGTCTCAGAATGACCACTTCCTTTTGTTCGTCGGGCAACATATCCACCAATTTTCTGACTGTTCCATGCACTTCACTGAGGATCATCTGATCTTCTTTGTTGTGATCCGGGAGTTCCAATACATTAAATATATCAAACTCATCAGATGGTTGAACTTTGGTGTGTTTTTTATTTCTTCTGAACTGATCTACACACATATTGTACGCGATCCTGGTTGCCCATTGAGAAAATTTGCCTTCGTGATTGTAGGCTTTTTTGCGCAAAGTATCTATGATTTTGATAAAAACCTCCTGGAAGAGATCTTCGGCCATTTCTCTGTCCTTGACAAATAAATAAATGGTAGTATAGATTTTTTTCTGGTGTCTCTCGAGAAGCTCCTTAAAAGCTGAATCATTTCCATTTAGATAGTGGGAGATCAACTCCTGATCGCACAATTGAGATACTTGCATACTACTTTTTTTAATAATCTGATAAAAAAGTGTAGAAGTTTTACTCGATAGGCGAAATTCTGTTTTAAATACTTTTTAATGAATTGACCCTGTAAAGATAGGTTCTTTTTAAAATTTGAACAAAAAATTTGTTGTTTAACTCAGATTTAACCAAATAAACTCTATTCAGATGGATCAAAAACCATACCAAAAGAACCAAAGTCCGGTCAAAAATAATTTTTATATTATTGTGAATCAGAATTTTATAACTTATTTTGCTTGTGTACAAAGATTATTTTATCCCAAATGAAAGAAAGGACTTGTTCAAGTCATCAAAATGTGGTTTTTTGGTGTTTTTAATGCTTAATTCAATCCATGACCAATCCTCCCGAATCCAATCAGATTATCATCAAGGGCGCCAGATCCAACAATTTGAAAGGGATTGACCTCGGGATTCCCAAGCATAAACTGATTGTCGTCACCGGACTTTCCGGTTCAGGAAAATCGTCCCTGATCATTGACACCCTTTATGCAGAAGGGCAGAGAAGATACGTAGAAAGCTTATCATCGTATGCCCGACAATTCTTGCACAGAATGAAAAAACCGGATGTCGATTACATCAAAGGATTGTGTCCTGCCATAGCCATCGAACAAAAAGTGAGCAGTTCGAATGCAAGATCTACTGTAGGCAGCATGACAGAGATCTATGATTTTATTCGTTTGCTCTATGCCAAAGTAGGGAAAACCTATTCTCCGATTTCAGGTCAGGAGGTGAAAAGGCATTCAGTCACCGAGATCGTTGATTTTATTACTCGTCTGAAAAAAGGCACAAAGGTCTATTTGGGATTCACATTGAAAATCCAGCCCAATCAGAAATCGGTGATTCAGTCACTTGAATTTTTATTGCAAAAGGGATTTACCCGTATTTGGATTGATGGCAAATTGCTGGAGATTCAGGATTGTATTGATTCTACACAAAAGGATGACTTTTTGAAAAGTACGGCAAAGGGTCAACAGATCATTGTCCTGGTTGATCGGTTTGTACTAAATGATTTAGATGAAGAATTTGACAAGAGACTGGCTGATTCGGTACAAACCGCCTTGGCAGAAGGCATGGGTCGCTGCAAAATCATCACGGATGATCTGGAATTGCATGATTACAATACCAGGCTTGAGTTAGATGGAATGGAATTTTCTGAACCCACTCCTGCTCTTTTTAATTATAACAATTCTTTAGGAGCCTGTCAAAAATGTGAAGGTTACGGCAGAATTTTGGGATTGGACGAAAACAAAGTCATTCCCAATCCTTCCAAATCTTTGTACGAAGGAGCGATCGCCTGTTGGAATGAAGAGAGGGGCAAGGAATGGTTGAGTCCTTTGTATCAATCTTCAAAAAAATTTCCGATCCATCGTCCGTACAAAGATCTCTCAGAAGCTGAAAAAGAGATTGTATGGAACGGTCAAGGGAGCTATCGCGGAATCAGAGCCTTTTTTCAAGAACTCGAACAGCAAAGCTACAAAATCCAAAACCGGATTATGATTGCCAGATTTCGCGGGCGCACCAGTTGCGATGCCTGCAAAGGAGGCAGGTTGCGGCCTGAGGCATTTTATGTAAAAGTATATGGAAAAACTTTCAGGGACATGATGTTTGTCCCATTGGAAGAGTTGCTTGAATTTTTTGACAAAATCCAGTTGGATTCGAATGATGCATTGATCGCAGCCAGAATCCTGGAGGAAATCAGATCTAGACTGAGAATTTTGTGCACCATGGGATTGTCTTATCTTACTTTAGATCGCTTGTCCGGAAGTTTGAGTGGAGGCGAGTCCCAAAGGATTCACCTCACGAGAACCCTCGGATCCAACCTTTGTGAATCGCTTTATATACTGGACGAACCCAGTATTGGCTTACATCCCAAGGATACCGCCAGATTGATCGAAGTACTTTTTCGCTTGAGGGATTTAAAAAATACGGTGATCGTTATTGAGCACGAAGAAGAAGTAATTCGTCGGGCGGATTATATTGTAGATATTGGTCCGGGTGCAGGAATACATGGTGGTTTTCTCAATTTCAGTGGTGAATACAAAGAGTTTATTTCAGGATCTCTACAAAACCTGACCGCAGCATATTTGACTGGATTTAAAAAAATTGAGAAGCCGGATTACAAAAGACCCCAGAGAGATTTTTTGAGTTTGCGTGGAGCGCAGTTGCACAATCTAAACAATATTAACGTCAGATTTCCCCTCCAAAATCTGATCTGTATAACAGGTGTATCCGGATCGGGAAAAACCACATTGGTCAAACACATTTTATTTCCTTTGCTTCAGCAATCTTTAGAAGACGCAATTCCCGAAGATGCTCTTTTGGGAGCGAGTCTCCAGGGTCCTGTGCAGCTCTTGTCACAGGTGGAGATGGTGGGTCAACAAGGGATAGGTCGTTCTTCCAGATCCAATCCGGCCACTTATGTAAAAGCCTACGACGACATCCGCGAGATCTACAAAAACCAACAACTTTCCAGAATCAGAGGATACCTGCCCAAACATTTTTCTTTTAATGTGGAAGGAGGTCGCTGTGAGGCCTGCAAAGGAGACGGACATATCGTGGTTGAAATGCAGTTTTTAGCAGATGTCAGTCTTTTGTGTGAGGATTGTGGGGGAAAAAGATTTAAAAATGAAATCCTGGAGGTTTATTATCAGGACAAAAATATTTTTGAAGTGCTCGAGTTGAGCATTGAGGAAGCACTCCATTTCTTCCATGACAAAAAGGAAATTGTAAAAAAATTAAAACCACTCTACGATGTAGGTCTTGGATATTTAAAACTAGGACAATCCTCTTCGACACTTTCCGGAGGGGAGGCTCAGAGATTAAAACTGGGATATTATCTTGGATTGGAAGATTCTGCTCAAAAAATCTTTTTTATCTTTGATGAACCCACGACTGGCCTTCATTTTGAAGACATCCGCAAATTGTTGTATGCTTTGCATGCTCTGGTCGAAAAAGGACATACCGTGTTGGTGATTGAACACAATATGGAGGTCATCAAAACTTGTGACTGGCTGATTGATTTGGGTCCGGATGGAGGAAAGTCCGGCGGAAAATTATTGTATGAAGGAATAACGGAAGGAATTCTTCAGATAAAGGAATCCCATACTGCGCATTATTTAAAGGAAAAATTGATTTAAGCCATAAAATTCCACCCAGCAAATCATTGCAATGAATAAGTCCATAACATCGATCGCCATTCACGGAGGAGCGGGTACGATTCCGAGAGGAAGTCTGACCGCTGAAAAGGAAAAGATGTATTTGGAAGCGCTTAGGGTTGCGCTTGAGGCAGGTAATGTAATTTTAAAATCTGGAGGAAGTTCGCTGGATGCGGTATGCAGAGCGGTGATGGAATTGGAAAACTGTCCATTGTTTAACGCAGGTCGCGGATCAGTGTTTACCCACGATGGCAAGATCGAAATGGATGCTTCGATCATGGACGGATCCAATCTCGATGCAGGAGCGATCGCAGCTTGTACCGGTATACAGAATCCCGTATTGTTGGCACGCCTGGTCATGGAGAAAACAGATCATGTGTTGTTGGTGGGTGAAGGAGCCAACCGCTTTGCAGAAGAGATGAACATTCCGAGGTGGCCGGATGAATATTTTCACACTGAATTCAGATGGAAACAATTGGAATCCATTCGTCACACCGGCAATACCATGTTGGACCATCAGGAAAAAGAAAAAAAATTTGGCACGGTCGGCGCTGTTGCATTGGATCAATTTGGAAATCTAGCTGCAGCCACCTCCACGGGAGGTATGACCAATAAAAAATATGGCAGGATCGGAGATAGCCCAATCATTGGTGCTGGCACTTATGCCAACAATTCGAGCTGCGCGATTTCCTGCACCGGTTCCGGAGAATATTTTATCAAATGCAGTGCAGCTTTCCAGGTGCATGCTGCGATGAAGTATGGAGGCCTTTCGCTCGAAGAAGCCTGTCATCAGGTGGTCCACAAAGAATTGGTAGCGATGGGTGGTGACGGGGGATTAATCGCCATCGACTCTTCAGGAAATATCTGCATGCCCTTCAATACAGAAGGAATGTATCGCGCCAGCATTGATGTCGATGGAAAGATGGAAGTTTTGATCTATTCTTAGTTTTGTCAAAGTATTTGATTTTATGGTGATGCGAGCAAGTGAATAACATTTGGTAAAATATAGAATCACTTTCCATATAATTCTTAAATGATCCCAATTATTGATTCTTAGAAGAAATGAGTTGAACTTCAACCAATGATTTTAGACAGGATCAATTGATCTGGCAAAATCTTCATTTAAATTTAACAATCGACATAATATCAAATTTAAGCATCAATTGTGCTAGGAATAACGAATCTTTAAACTTAGCACTTAAAACTGCATCTCCAATATCCATTAAAAAAATAAAAAAATATAAATTCCAAAATAAAAATTTAGTGAAATTGGAATAAAATGTATTATATTTGCCAACGGACTGCTTCCAATTGTTGCAAATAGGACTCTTCATGAATTTTATTTGAGCTGGAAGTTGTTATAAGCATTGTAAATTTATTTTATATGTTTTTATACAACTCAATATTCTCAAAATCTGACAAGGTCTGCCAAAGAGACGTACTCGTAGTACTAAATTCTACCTCCCTTGAACATGCCATTTGGCTAACAAAACCTTTGGTTTAACAATTGGAAATGTTGAAATGGAGGAACCGGGATCATCTTCATAAAGGAGTTTATTTCATTCAGAGAAATCATATTTTGAAGAAAGGATGATGAAACTATTGATTCACTAGACTTATGCTAAGATTTATCATATTTTCCTTTTGGATGGGGATAATATTTTCCCCATCCTTTTCTCAGATTGTTTATTTGCGGGCAATTGACACCATGTCAGGATCTCGAGACATATATAAAATGGATTTAAATCAGTGCATTCTTGATTTGCATTGTGATGATATTCAAAATACTGCTAGAAGTATAAGTATTAGACCCAGAACGTCGGATTTAATCTTTGTTAGAACAATAAATGAATTGTCAGAGTATAAAGCCGATTCTAATTGTAATTTTAATGGGAATAGGATCATTATTAGGCCCATACAAAATTTGTTTTTACACATAAATATAGCTAGCGATCGATTTGGAAAAATATGGATCTCCGGTGATGATGGAATTGTAAAAATTGATCCTCCTTCTACCTTTTATGAATACAAGGGACCCTTTAATCTTGCAGATTATAATTACGTAAATGGTAATTTCATTAACGGCAAGTTTTATGCATTGATGTCAAATCAAAACCGCTTTATTGATGAAGAGTACTTTTTTGAGATTGACACAACAGATGCTTCTATTACAAGAAAAATACTTACCCAAAAAAGATTAACTTGGGGTTTCAGTGGCTTTATACCAGTTCATTTAAGCTGTGGTGTTAGCTATTTTTTAGTTTATCGAGCCAGTAATTCGACATTTTACTATTTAGATCCACATGACGGACAATACTATTTTATTTGTGAGATTCCTAAAAAAGAAGGAGGCTTTTTAGGACCTACTGGCGGTGCATCAGAATGGATGTTTGATCCGAACGACTGTGATGTATTTATTGATCTGGATATCAACAATAGCAGTGGGGATATGCTTAATGGGTATACTACAAAGTTGGGATGCTTTGATCAGGAAATATATATCACGGACCAGGATGTGGATGTATATTCTGATTATGGCATCATGGATTCTATTCAGATCAGTTTGCTCAATCCTTTAGATGCAGCAGATGAGTTTTTAAGTATTTCATTCTGGCCTGCTGCCACGCATATCTCTAGTCTTCATAGTATTCGCATTTTTCCACTTCCATCCACTGTCAATAGAGATTTTTGGCAAATCATTAGATCTGTAAAGTATCACAATGAAGCTTGCTCACCTACGATTGGGCTGCGACAAGTTCGATTTATTGCTTACAAGAACGGAATTACTGATACTGCGTTTGCTTCTATTTATCTGGATACTCCATTTTACAATGCAGGACAAAATGATACGATCTACATTTGTCGAAATGATCACTCCCTGATCATTCTAGAATCTCACTTGGGTTCTTGTTATTCATCTGCCGGACATTGGTCTAATGTTACTGGAATATATAACCCAGCTTTTGATTCTTCCGGGATTTATACATATACTGTTGGGGATTCTATCTGTGGATATGATACCTCACATATTTTAATTGAGTTTTTAAATCCTCCCAACTTTGATTTAGGTCCAGATATCGCAGTTTGTGAAGGAAATACAGTTGAATTGAAGGTACCTAATAGTCTTCAAGTGATCTGGCAGGATGGATCACAGTCCAATCAATATTTGGTTTACCAAACAGGAGTTTACAGCGTCCAAATTTTGAACGAATTAGGTTGTAAAATTGAAGATTCCATTTTTATTCAATTTCTACCAAATCTTCTCACAGAAATAAAAATCGAAATTTGTGTAGAAGATAGTTTCCTTTACAAGGGTAAATACTATCATACTGGTGAAACGGTGCATGATACGATTTCATCTATGAATAGTTGTGACACTATATATAAGATTCAAGTATCTGCATTGGCAAAACCTACCCTGTCCATTATAGGAGATAGTTTAATCTGCCCTGGAGCAAGAGCCAATCTAACCGGCCTAGGAAATGGGCATTTTAATTGGTCGACTTTGGAAACAAGTAGCAGTATCAGTGTACCTGAAGGCAAATATTCAATGACCGTCACGAACGTCAATGGCTGCACCAATACGGCAGTACATCAAGTGCAACAAGCACCAGAAATCTTGTATGATGCAGAGCTGTATGATCCAATGTGCAATGGAGATTTAGGGAGCATCGCTGTACAAGCATCGGGAGGTATAGCGCCGGTCAGATTTTTCTTAAACGGAATGGAATCCAGATCAGGATGGTTTGATCAGTTGACTCCTGGTTTGTATATTTTAAGAATAACCGACTTGTTGGGTTGTGAAAAAGCCGACACCATTCAAATATTGTCTGCGTCTGCGTTTGATGTGGACATCACCGATAAGGTAGAACTGGATGAAGGGTCGAGTGTATTGATTAAATACCAGACTATTGCAGGATTTCTCAGCAATCTGCAAATCATACCTGATGATGGCGGAATCGTGATGGAGGGCTCAGAACTAAGGATCTTTGGACAGGCTGACCGCGAGTACACTATCCGATTTATTGACCATCAGGGTTGCGAAATCGAAAGGAAATTATTGATTCGCATCCGTAGAAATATTGAAATTTATGTTCCCAATGCCTTCTCTCCCAACGGAGATCATATCAACGATTTTTGGCAACCAGTCATCGGCAATGCATGGACTCTCCGCTATGTGTCCGTTTATGATCGCTATGGCTCAGAGGTTTTTCACAGCAGCAACGCAACTTTCTTTTGGGATGGTCGCAGCAAAGGCCAAGATCTACTACCCGGAGTCTATGTCTGGCATTTAAGTTTAAGATCTTTCTCAGGAGAAGAGAAGGAAATGTATGGAGAGCTGACCTTGGTGAGGTAGGGAATAGACTTTGACTTTGACGTAGACTTTGACGTAGACTTTGACATAGACTTTGACGTAGACTTTGACATAGACTTTGACATAGACTTTGACGTAGACTTTGACATAGACTTTGACTCAATTCCGGTAATAGCGGAAGAATCAACCAAAACGGAATAAATTCATGGGTTGGAGTTTTCTATTTAGGTACTAAATAGTCTTAGTCTTAGTCTCGGTCTTAGTCTTAGTCTCGGTCTTAGTCTCGGTCTTAGTCTCGGTCTTAGTCATTCCTCAACAACTCATTCCTTTTTATTAATTGTAGAAATAAAGCCACTAATTCGTTTTTGCAAAGATTGGATTGGCTCTTCTATACTATGAAATTGTTCTAGTGAAATATAACCAAATTCCAAACAAATGATTAATTGTGTTTCTAACTCAAATAGTGAACCAAGTGATATTTCTAAATAATGGTTTAATTCCTTTTGAGATGACCTTGATGTTCCCTCTGCTATGTTGGAGGGAACAGAACATGTTGAATGCATGATCTGACTTGTTAAATTAAATCTCTCAATTTTTGGAAATGTTTCTATCAATTTATAGACCAATTTACATAAAGTTATTCCATCTTTCCAAATATCATAATTTCTAAAATTACGCATAAATTAATTTTTTAAAATTTTAAATAAAGTCATGAAATACGGCTTAGACTATGGCTAAGACTATGACTCATTTGCAGTAAAGAATGACCTAGACATTGACTATGACCCATTTGCGAAAAAAACGGGATACTTAAGCAAAACGGAATATATTCTTGGATGTTGTAATTTTAAATTTTATCGGTAATAAATGGTCTTAGTCAATGTTCTTCCTGGTCATAGTCTCTCTTTAAGTTCATCCTAGTCATAGTCTAAGTCTTGGTCTAAGTCATAGTCTAAGTCTTGGTCTAAGTCATAGTCTAAGTCTTGGTCTAAGTCATCTTAGTCTTTGTCTAAGTTCTTCCTAGTCTAAGTCTTGGTCTAAGTCTTAGTCTAAGTCTTAGTCTAAGTTTTAGTCTAAGTCTTAGTCTAAGTCATCCTCCATTCAACCCCCAATCATAATCTCTGTATTTTATCTTAAGCTGATTTGTATGAACAGAAGCAGGGCCAAATTTTTTAATAAATTTTCTTACCCCAGTGCTGCCGCCAAAATCAGAATGATACCATTTAAAAATCATGGATATTTCGGCCTCATTATTGGTAAAAGAATTTCTGTAAGCATCGGATAAAAATTTTCTGCTTTGGGCATCCAATTGCGCATCGAGCGAATTTTCATCATAAGCTTCGTTGAGAAGAATCGGACATGATTTGGATGCACAAACCAAGGCCATGTGCAGTCTGGGATCCTTGAAGTTTTTACGAAGTTTGCTGTGTTCGATGTTGTTTAGATCCAGATGCTCCGAACCAATGGTAATAAATTTGATATCCCAACTCGAATTGACAAATGGAATTTTACCACCAATTTCTTTTATGCTCATGATGGGATAATGACGAATTACAAGTTGAATGGTATAGGCATTGTAGGCGTTGATCCAGTAAGCGATCTTTTTTTGATCAGACCAGGAGGATCTGGGTGGTGTGGACTCAAGTGTTTTTAAATATTGATTGAGTTGATGGCTGTCTTTTTGAAATCCTTTATAATCAACGACACCATCGGAGGAAACATATTTTTGCAACAAACGGGTCCATTCTTTATGTTGGGGTTGAGAAAAGGAATTCCAACTGCTGAATAGAAGCATTATGCAGCTTAAAGTCCATTTGGGAGAAATCATTCCAACATGTTTACGAGATTAGACAACGTAAATTAAAAATGGTTGTGTGGATTTTAGATGAAATGTACAATGTGCCATATGGATTCAATGTCTATTACTCAAGCTTTTCTTTCAAGAATACATGCAAACCAGCCAGTTTGCAGAAAAAAAACCTCCTGGATTTTAATATTCAAGTTCTATATTTGCGATTCATTCTTTATAAAACTGAACTGTTATGAAAACATACTACAATCCGGAAGACCTTAAGAAATTTGGGAATGTCTCAGAATTTGAACCCAATCTTGCAAAAAAGTATTTTGATTATTATGGAGATGTGTTTAAAACCGGAGCTCTGACCGAAAGGGAAAAAAGCTTAATCGCACTTGCAGTGGCACACACCATCCAGTGCCCTTATTGCATTGATGCTTATACGGTGGATACCCTTGAAAAAGGTTGTGATGAAACACAACTCATGGAAGCGGTGCATGTGGCTGTAGCCATCAGAGGAGGCGCTTCTTTGGTACACAGCGTGCAAATGATGAATAAGGTGAAAGAAGTAAGCATGTAAATTATTTTGCTTAAAACATCGTATGAATTCATCGACCAAGTCTTTAAAAAGTAGGCACAATGCCTTGTCAGATTCTTATTACCAATTGCAGGTAATCGCGTCTACCGCTCAAAATGGGGATTCACACAAGCAATTCGCCCACAAGCTGGAAGAGTCCGGACTCTTTCCCCTTCGGCCTACTGCTCTGGAGATTTTTCAGATGAATCTTGGCAAAATGTGCAATCAGACCTGCAAACATTGTCATGTGGATGCTGGTCCTGATCGCAAAGAAATCATGGACATAGAAACGATGCGACTTTGTCTTCAGGCCATTCAAGCATCCGATGTACACACCGTCGATCTCACGGGTGGCGCTCCCGAGATGAACCCACATTTCAGATGGTTGGTGGAAGAATTGTCCAAATTGAACATCCAAAAGATCATTGTCAGATGCAATCTCACCATTATTCTAGCCAATAAGAAGTACCACGATCTGCCTCAATTTTTTAAAAATCACAAGGTCGAAGTGGTCTCTTCACTCCCATTTTACAATTCAATCAGGACCGATGCCCAAAGGGGTGATGGCGTGTTTGAAAAATCCATAGAAGCATTGAGGATGCTCAATGCAGTGGGATATGGAATAGAAAGCAGCGGCTTAAATCTTCATCTCGTGTACAATCCCAGCGGAGCATTTTTACCTCCTTCACAATTAACATTGGAGGCAGAATTTAAAAAAAGGCTTTTGGAGCAATTTGGAGTATCATTTAATTCCCTGTACACCATCACCAATCTTCCCATCTCCAGATTCTTGGAATATTTGATGGATTCGGGCAACTATCAGGAATACATGGACAAACTCATTCAGGCTTACAATCCGATAGCGGCAGCCAATGTCATGTGCAGAAATACGATTTCGGTAGGATGGGATGGCTATTTGTACGATTGCGATTTTAACCAAATGCTGGATTTAAAAGTAGAACATAACATCCAACATGTCCGAAATTTTAGTCAGTCAGATTTACAGGAACGGAGCATTGTAATAAATCAACATTGCTATGGTTGTACAGCCGGAGCTGGCAGCAGTTGTGGAGGAGCGACTGCCAATTAAAGTTTGAAAAATGTATCTGAGCATCGTCATTCCCACATTGAATGAAGAAAGATACATTCTCCGCATATTGAATTATTTAAGAAGACATACAGATCCAAAATCTTGCGAAATAATTTTATGCGATGGAGGCAGTTCCGATCAAACTGTAGCCTTGGCTAGAAATTTTGGATGCATTACTATACTTGATCAATTGCCGGCCTGCAGGGCGATTCAAATGAACCATGGTGCGATGAAGGCCCGCGGAGAGGTTCTCTACTTTGTGCACGCCGATGTGCTTCCACCTGACAGTTTTTATTCTGATATTAAATCCAATTATCAAGCTGGACACTTATTTGGAATGTACCGCCAGACATTTGAAGGAGGAAGTTTTCTTTTAAACATCAATTCATTTTTTACACGCTTCGATTTCGAATGGACGCGAGGTGGTGACCAAACCTTGTATGTGCAGAAAAAATTGTTTGATGAGCTGAATGGTTATGATGAAACCATGGTGATCATGGAAGAATATGAACTTCTTCGACGTTTGCGCAAGAAATCCAAACTTCGGATTATGCCCAATTATACCTTGGTCTCAACCCGCAAGTATACTACAAACTCCTACTGGAGAGTCCTCCTGGCAAATCGGAATGCTTTTAAAATGTTTTTGAAAAATGAGAATCCGGATAAGATTCTAAGAACATATAAGTCTTTTCTATATCCTTATTGAGGTTATCATCAGGTATTTTTATTTTATTAATAAACAAATTAAGCAAATATTATTTGTTTTGACATATTATTATTATATTTGTAATCTCTAATCTCCCAATATGAAACAGTCTTCAAATTTTTCGATCAGATTTACCTCTTTGTGCATTGGAATATTTTTCTTTTTTTCAACCCATTTTATTTCAGCCCAGCCTTCGCCGTGCGATGATTTTAAATGTCATAAAAATGTCAATCTCACCATCCAGAGGGGCGAAATTAGACCCATCGATCTGTCCGATTTTTTAGTGAATGGCGTATGTCCCGATCACAACTATAGGTTGACCATCTATAAAGATGGAAAGTATCTGCCCCTTACTGAAATCAGCTACCATTTTCCTGCTGAATTCAATTATAATATTTTTGATGTAAACCTTCACCAAGGTTGCAATGGTACTGTAAATTTAAGCTTTATAGATTGTGATACCAATGAGCCCCCTCAGAAAGGCGTTAATAAATTTTCTGAATTGCTTTGTTTAGAATTTTCCAATTATAAAAATATTCCCTTCAATGTGCCCGAACACGTGAGCATAGTGATTGAAAATAAAAAAATATTGGCCTATGATTGGGCTAAGTGTGGTCCTGTAGAACTAAAAATCGTCAGAGAAATTACGAATCCCGGAGGTTGTGCATATGATTTTGGAGCGAAGTATTATAGAACCTGGTCAACCAGCTGGCCTGATAAAAAGACCTATTTCTTTATGGACAGCGTTACCTATCTTAAATTTAGAATTGATTCATTTTTGGTATTACCCAATTTTGATAATGTCCAAAACCCTGGGTTTGATTTTGAGGATAAAAGCTGGGTTCGGGATAAAAAAAATCATCCAAATGGTGCTGAAACAAGTTTAAATTTTTTTGATAAATGGTCCTGCTCCAATGTGTCAAAAACTTATAATGACAAAATTTTAGAAATTAATAAAGTGGATTCTTGCCACAGTCTAAAAATAATTGAAAGGGAGTGGACGGTGATTGATTGGTGCACAGGTGAAATCTTAGGATATCCTCAAATTATTCATTTAATAGACATTGACGATCAGGAAGTTCCCAGCATTGTATGCCCGTCCGGGATCATTGAATTTGTCTTGCCAAAATCGAATTTATTGAATGTGAATGCAAATGAACTGGGACTCACTTCCACCGACAACTGTGGCATCAACATTTATACCTTTGACAGAAATGTTTTAGATACTTTTAAGACATTTACTTTGAGCGATACGGGGATTGTTCATGACATTGAAGTTTGGGTGCACGATCATAAAGGAAATAGAGCAAGCTGCATGATTAAAATTTTGATAAAAGCGGATCTTTCGTTGGACGTATTTGATCCTTCTATTTCCCAAAATGTAAAAATTTATCCCAATCCATTTACGGATGAATTGTCCATTGATACCAAAGAATTCCGTGGACCCGTGCAAGTGGACATATTTGATGTGTTGGGTAAACAAATTTGGAGGTCAAATATTTTAATAGAATCTCAAGGTCCAACCAGTATTCGACCTTCCGGATTACGAGAGGGCGCAGTCTACACTTTGACCTTGAAAAATCAGGATCAATCGTCCTCAGCGAGAATTATCAAATGGTGAGATTTTGGATCAAAGAAAAAATCAGTAAATCATATTAAATACTGATAATCTTAATTTCGACCCTTTGGTTTTTATTTCGACCCTCCTTGGTGTCATTGGAAGCAATGGGCTGGCGCTTACCATATCCTCTATAACTGATTCTTTTTTCAGCAATTCCTTTACCAACGAGATAGTTTTTGACTGCTTTTGCTCTTTCTGTGGATAGCTTGTCGCAAAACTCATGGGAAGGTTGGCCGTTGGTATGGCCACCTACCTCGATATGGATTCTGGGATTCCCGATCAGAAATTCATAAATTTCATCCAGTGAAGGGTACGATTCCGTCCTGAAGTTTGTACTGTCTGCATCAAAAAACAACTGTTCAATTTTGACAACCTGACCCAGCTTTACTTTTTCTGCGCTCAGGTCTTTCATAATCTTGCTTTTGTCCGGAACATTGGCGGCAGCTTTGGGTGGATCTGCGACTCCGCGGTTGTCCGGTACTTTGCGGGGCGCGGTCGCCAAGGTTCTGATTTGCTGTGAATCTTTTTTTTGCTTTTTGTAGGCTTTGTATGCAGTTGAATCCTGAGGGCAAGGAATTATGGTCAAATGGGAAGCGTGGTCCAGCAGCATATTTCCATTGTATGGGTAAAGAACTGGAGTCTTATAAAAAACTTCCAACTCCAGATAAGCCATGTCGGATTTGGGCTGGAACTCAAATTCATATTTTTTCCAAACCGTATCCTTGACGGGAGGAGACTCCGCCAACAATTGTTTTTGATGACAATAACCATCTCCGCCATAAATTCTTAGAACGATGGGAGTGGTAAAAGGTCGCGGTGTATTGAAAGCATCACCTTTTAAACCGCTTAGATAAATGGGGGATTTCATTAGATGAATTGAAAAAACATAACATCTCCCTTTCCGCAAGGGTGCGGATAAATGTTGAGATACCCTTTCATAGGTGTCGTTTTCCCGGGCGACCATCCCTAGGTATGTCTGTCCGTGATAGGCATCTTTGGTTACACCAAATAATGGTTCAGCCGGGGGAGGTGCTGGCTGGACATCCGGAGGAGATTCTGTTTTAAATCCACAGTCGATCCATCCATCCGGGGTACTACAACATCTGGGGGACCCTTCAAAAGATCCATTGATTAGGTAAATGGTGGTTGTATCTCTCTGAGCCAACACAAAAAGCTGAGCTAGTAATAGACCCGATATCACCAATAATAACTTTCTCAAAAACCTAAGAGTTTGTAAAAACAGCTTCTAAACGTAAAGATCGTTTTTTTTGTTGGTTAAAGCAGACTTAAATCCCTGCCAATAAATACATAATACTTTACAACAGATCAGCGGATTAATCTGTTCTGCATGGCTATGAAAATATTAATGGTTTGTCTTGGAAATATCTGTAGGTCTCCAATGGCACATGGGTTGATGGAAGAGGAAATCAATCGCTTGGGACTGGACTGGTTGGTCGATTCTGCAGGAACCAATGGTTATCATGATGGAGAAGCTCCTGATCCAAGAGCCATCAAAACCATGAAGGACAAAGGGTTTGATATTTCAGCCCAAATTTCTAGAAAGATTCAAGCGAATGATTTGGAGCAATTTGATTTGATCGTGTGTATGGATTCTTCGATCCAGCGTCAAATTTTGAATACTTTCAAGGGACATCCAAATTTAAGCAGAGTTAGGAGAATCATGGAGTTTGCCAAAGATCAGGAACATTTAGAAGTAAAAGATCCGTATTATGACAATGGCTTTGAAGAAGCATACCAAAGAATTAGAATGGGTGTGGGCGGAATCATCCACAGTTATTGTAAACAAAACTGATTTACAAGCTGTTTTATGGTTCTTTATACGATCCATAAGCAGCTGATTATGTTAAACAAAGATTTGGAAAGAGCCCTCAATGAGCAAATTTTAAAGGAAGCAGAAGCCAGTTTTTCCTATTTGAGTATGGCTGTATGGTGCGATCACAAAGGATTGGAAGGAAGTGCCCGTTTTTTTTACCGACAAGCCAACGAAGAAAGATTGCACATGATGAAGCTCATCAGCTATATGCTTGAAATGGACACCCATCCAATGGTTCCATCCATTCAAGTATCTACCAACGATTTTCCATCCGTGCAGTCGATTTTCGAAAGAACCCTTGCCCAGGAGCAATCTGTCACCCAATCCATTCATAACATCATTACCCTCGCCAATAAAGACAACGATTATGCCACCCAAAATTTTCTCCAATGGTATGTGGCTGAACAAAGGGAGGAAGAGTCTATGATCCGAAAAATTCTGGATAAGATAAACTTGATTGGAGAAGGACCGATGACCTTGTATTACATCGACAAGGAAATGGAGAGAATTAATCAGGAAATCGTGGCTCAAGAGGGGGAAACTCCCGCCTAAATCCTCCGATTTAGTTCATAAAGTTTTAGTATTTAATTTTGTATTATTTTAAATATCAAAGTTTTATATTGAGAATAAGCCATAATTGGCCTATTTTCAATATTTAATATTGAAAACTATTTTAATGAGGTGTTTCCGAATGCACCGCATTTTGTGGATTGGGATTTTCCTTGTATTTTTAGCCTCTCAAAATACAATACAAATGATCAAGAATCTATTTTTTACCATCTCTGTCAGCCTAATGTCATTGTTGGCCCAGGGACAAAAACTGGCCCCACAAGTTGTTGCCAATGCAGGGGCCGTGCAAAAAGCGGGCAATTTTTCCATTGAATGGACTTTGGGAGAAATGGCTACTGAATCCTTTTCCAGCGGCAATTCCAAACTCACTCAGGGTTTTCACCAGGGTAATTTGCTGATTAGTTCTGTGGGTGATCTTGAACTGGAGGGTATTAAAGTGTACCCCAATCCTGTCAGTGAGCAATTGGTGGTTGAGAATAATTCAGGGAAAGAAGTCCGTTTTGAATTGATCGATATGAATGGTCGGTTGATTTCCACAAAACAAATGGCACATGGGATCCATCAGGCAGAGACATCCAATATGATTCCCGGCACTTATCTGATTCAAATTACTTCCGGAAAACAAAAATCTGTACATCAAATTCAAAAAATAAAATAAGTCAATTTCAAAAAAAATTAGATCATGAAAAGTAGTTTAATTATCACATTTCTTTTCTCCATCATGGGAAGTCTTTTGATGGCTCAATCTCCAGCTTTTAAATATCAGGCTGTTGCACGCAATGCCCAAAATGCTCCCTTGCTAAATCAGAATATTTCCCTGCGATTGTCCATTCTGAATACAGGTGGATCAACGGTTTATTCTGAAGTCCATGCAGCAACTACCTCAGAACTCGGGATCGTTTCTGTCAATGTTTGTCAGGGAGCGAATCCTGTTGGAAGCTGTGCCACCATTGATTGGAAAGCTGGCGGATTTCAATTAAAAGTAGAATTGGATCCTGCAGGAGGCAGCAATTATATCAACATGGGGAATTCACCCATTTTGACCGTGCCTGTTGCTGCGTATGCCATGACTGCCGGATCTGTTGCCGGCGACAATGATGGGAACCCCACGAATGAGCTCCAATCTCTGACATTCAATCCGAATAACAATAGTTTAGCCATTTCAATGGGAAATAGTGTGGATCTTACAGGATTAAAGAACGACGCTGATTTTGATCCGACCAACGAAATTCAAACCATTAGTCTGGATACCACCAACAATGAAATTTTATTGAGCAGGGGCGGAGGAAGCATCCTATTGCCATCCAGCGGCAACAGTTTGTGGAAGAAAACAGGCAATGAGTTGTCCTACAATCACACCAACCTGATTTATCAAACTTTTAATCCTGCCAAGTACGAAGTTTCATTCAGCAATACTTCAAAAAAGAGTTTCAACAGTTTTACCAACAAGTGGGGAGAAGAATACACGACCTTGCCTACCAATTTAGGTAAAACAACTGCATACGGTTCAGAAATTATTGAATATCCTGTGACACTTAACAGACATTATTTAAGAATGAACAATGATACCATGTGGAGGACAAACTCTTATGGTTATTCATTTATCCCCGGTTCTTCTCCAGGAATTATCACCCAGGATGAAATATTCAGTCAGGCTGTCAATAACAACCAACCTGTCAGAGTGCTTTCTACCATGGCGGAAGGATCTGGTGGTATTGGTAATTACCACGCTTTTATTGGAGGTGCAAGAGCGAGTACGCATGGCGCGCTCAATATTGGAGGAATTGGACTTACACCATTTATTGGTCTATACGCCAGAAACAATCCCAACAGTATTGTAGCTGGTTTTTGGTTTAATGCCGGAGGTCAGGCGCAGATGGTTGCCCAAGTGAAAAATTTTGTGGAAGATCATCCCACAGATCCAAGCAAACAAATATGGTATGCCTGCGTCGAAGGACCAGAAGCAGCTGCTTATGAAAGAGGCTCTGCACTGTTGACCAATGGGGTGGCTGAAGTTAAGTTTAGTGAGCATTTTGGTCTGACAGTGAATCCATCTACGATAACCATCCAATTGACTCCGGGATCTGCGGATTCTGAAGGATTGGCAGTGGTTGAAAAAACGGCCACAGGATTTAAAGTAAAGGAATTGAGGAAAGGTACGGGAAGCTATTCTTTTGATTGGGAAATTAAAGGAGTCAGAAAAGGTTATGAAAATTTTGAAGTCATAAGGGATAAAATCAAAGTGTTGCCACACGATAAGATGGTGGTAGAAATAGATTAATCAATCAAAGAAATACCTAAATAATACCCGGTTGTCTGAATAAGGTAACCGGGTTTTTTTATGCAAATTATGTAAACCCGCAATCACCATCACCAGCCTGGATTTTATCCAGCCCTTTTTCTAATAGCGGTTTGAATGCATCCGGTGACAAAATTTCGCGGCTGGTTTTTTTGCGGAATATTTCTCCCCTCATTCGCGGGCTGAAAATTTCACAACTTTTCTCACCAAATATTTTTAATAATTCGAGTTTATTTTGAATCATGTATTCTGAAATAAAATTACTGATGTCTGATGGATTGGCATTTTTACCGACAAGTAGGTAGGGAATGTTTAATGTAAAGTCTTTGACAAATAAAATCATATAAATGCTGTATTCTCCGGACGAATCTGTGGCACAATATTGTTCGAATTTGACCCGCCTCGCACAACTGGAAAAATAGTATCTATCGTCACAGTTTTCATCCGAAACCTTCTCTTTGATCCAAGGATATTTTTGCATCCATTCAAATTCCAAAGATGTCCGATAGAAAGGATTCGATTTATTTTGAACCCCGATCCATTCAGAAATTTTTGGAATGGCTCCATCCATTTGAATCAATTTCTTATGATCCTTGCCAGGTTTGAATCTTAATCGGAGCAATTGATTGATACTTTGGTCGATCTTATGGAGTATGGGTTTGATTTTATGTAAGATTTGATTTCTTCTGGGCAACCAATCTGCGATGGTGCTTCCATAGTAAATTCTAATACCAGGAATAACAAGACTGGTATGAAATATTCCACTGCGCTTGTAAAAATTTTTTAATCCGGGCACAAATTCAGTGGCCATCAAATTACCTTTCCAAAATTCGTTTGCTTTTTCCAGCAATAATTTCGAAATTCCTTTACCTTGGTATTCTCTATGCACCCAGATGCAAGACAACCAACCAAATGAAGAATGCCTACTCCATACGCCATTGGAATCATAACCATACAATTCATCAGGCAAGATTCCCAAATATCCGATCAGTTGATCGTTCTCATGACAATGAATCATCACGATAGAGTGTTCATCTGATCTTGGGTTGTGAAAATAGGACAGTGCCCTGTGTCTAGAAATGGAAATATTGCCCGCAGCTTTGAATTCAGGAGAATTGGTGTAGGACAACAATTCTAATTTGTTATACCATTTTAATTCCACTTCTCTCGGTTGATGAAGTTTCTACCCATTGTTTTTAACAATGCATATTTGATATGTTGATAAGTAAGAACAGTTTTTGCATCCAATCCTGACGATTCCATGGGGATCCTTTGGTGTAGAAAAGCCATTTTTTCATCCCTTAAGCCCGCAGAACCAAAACAATGGTCTAATTTACCAATTTCCATTATTTTTTGTAATGAAATTGTACCTATATTTTCATCGGTAAATGGAAAGGAGAACACTGATTTATCAGACTTGTATGGCTTAATAAAATCCATGCATTTTTCAGTTTGTGCTATTCGCTCGCTTACATCAATTTCAGAATAAAGAGGATGAGAATGACTGTGTCCACCGATTATAAAACCCAGTTCGTACATTTTTTGAATTTGCTGAGAGCTAAGATAGGGCTTTTGGCTTAATAAAAATTCATCAAAATTCAAATCAAGGACTTTGGCCAATTGATCCAAAAGTTGTTGTTCTTCCCATTTGATGGAAAACAATACCCGATGGATATCCTCGATATTCTTACACTTTAAAAGTTGTTTGGCCTGACTCCATTTTTGTTCCTGAACTTTCGTTTTTATCAATTCCTCCCATAGAAGGGAAATTTTAAATCGATAAAATAAATTCCGGTTGTCAACAAAGGCTGAGTTGACAAAAAACATGGCTTGTAGATTTCTCTCCAGCAGGATAGGAACAACTGTTTCCAGACATTCTCTCAAACCATCGTCAAAGCTAAGTAAAAATCTATGGGTTAGATTTTGATCAAAGGTCCAACATTCGTCCAGTCTTATTGGATTAAAATGTTTCATCAAAAAATCCAAATCTTGTTTGAATTGTTCAACCGTCTTGACTTTGTATAAATGTTTGATATGGGGTAGGTCCCTGTTACTGACCGTGTGGTAAAAAGGCAATATCATTTTGTTTTTAGAGAAGCTTTTACACCAGCTAAAAGGAATCATTTTTAATCCTTGCTTCAAATGTCGCATGCAAGTATATGTCCAATATCGTTGATTAAACATGATTTATCAAAGAGCTGCTCTAAAACCTGAAATTTGATCCACATCAAACACTGGATACTCTATATCAGTCTTAGAAGTTGCGGTTGTAGCTGATCAATAATTGTTGGATGAGATTGGTTCTCTTTCCGGTAAATGCCTTTACTCCACCGGGTTCACTATTGTCTGTGATTAGATTGAGCTTATTGTCGTCATAAAAAATATCCGTTCTAAATTGAAGATTAAGGCCTTTGAAAATTTCAATACCCAAAGAATTAAACCAGCTAAGGTCCACGTTTTTTGGTTTGTCCAGGTAATCTGAGAATAGAATGAGCTCAGAGCTGTAATTCAATCTTTTCAGAAAGGTTCCTCCATAACCGGCTCGTGCTACGGCACCAAGCCCATACCATAATTTTTCATATTCCGTCGTGCTGTTCTCTTTCAAGGCTGTGCCATGTACTCCCAGATTGGCTATGTTTTGATCACCAATGTAAATGGTTTTGAGCGCTGCCGGACTGAGAAACAGATACCACTTGGGATCCTTCTGGTATTTCATCCCAAGGGCAAATGAAATATTGACAGGCGAAAAAAGTTTTGAAAGCAAGGTGGTATTGTAGCTGCCTTCTTTGACTTCAGAGAGGTATATTTTTTTTGTCGCACTATCCATATGAGATCCTAAAAACTGTGTGATCAAAAACAAATCTGCAGAATAGGACCATGGCGACGCTTCTTTGATCTGATATCCGAAATTGGAAGATATGCTTAAAATATCCAGGGCTTTTTCAAAGGGTAATTTCTTATCTGAACCAGCAGATACCGTTCCTGATCCAATTCTCTGGGTGCTGAGATTTAGCATAAAATCATTCTTCCAGTTCATTAGATTCTTCTTCAATTTGGCAGAGATTCCCAAGGCACCTCCTAGACCCAATCGGTTGGATCCTGCGCCTACATAAGGATTTATATTGACCAATTGACCCAGGTCTAAACCTATGGCAGATTTGTACTGCCATCCTTCGGAATCTCCCAATGTCGTGGCGCTTTCCATTTTCTTTTTTCTCTCTGCTTCCTGAGCAGCTCTATTTTCTTCGGTTTGGGAAAACAAGAGTACATTTGAAAATAAGAACAAAAAAAAGAACATCGATTTTTTCATAAGTTAAGATTTAATTTTTTAAAATTTTTGTCGCTTGAGGATTTTATATCCACGAATGGTTTTGCATGAAGGGCAGTTTTGAAGCAAGGTTTTACAAAATCATAAGGGATTTGGATCTAATTCAATCAAGCAGATCCTGATATAATTTTTAGCTTTGTCGCACCAACTCAGATTGACATTTCAATCCGAATAGCAAATATTACATTTTTTACAATAAAGGACCTAATGGACCGATCATTTTCATGTAAATTTACCATAGTTTTTATGGTTGGAAGCAGCTTATGTTTTCCTCCCTCTCTTCAATCTCAGGTGCAAAATACTGACAAGCAAGCTTTTGTTATCAAAAGTTTTTATGACGAAGCATTGTCCAAGCAGCATTCCTATCAATGGTTGCATTATCTTTCTGAAGAAATAGGGGGCCGGATAGCTGGTTCCCCCCAGAGTTTGGCTGCCATTGAATTTACACATCAAATACTGGATACTTTGGGGGCCGATACAGTTTGGAAACAGACCTGTGAAGTAAATTACTGGTATCGCGGCGATAAGGAAGTTGTCCGGTTGATTGGACATCCTAAGTATGGGGATCGCAACTTCAGGGCATTGGCTTTGGGAGGCTCTGGTGCTTCTCCGCAAGGAGGTCTCTCGGGAGAAATCATCGAATTTACAAGCCTGGATGAAGCCAGAACTGCGGGCAATAAGCTTAAGGACAAAATTGTCTATTTCTCCCGGCCCTTTGACAATAGGCAACTGAAAACTTTTCACGCGTATGGTGGTGCTGTTGACCAAAGGGCTTATGGCCCCAGCATTGCCTCCAAATTCGGAGCAAAGGCCTGCATTATTCGATCGATGACAGGAAGACTGGATACATTTCCGCATACGGGTGGTACCTTATGGGAAGAAGGAGTCAAGCCCATTCCGGCCCTGGCGATTAGCACAGTGGATGCCGAATTTCTCAGTCAAGCCCATCTAAAAAGTCCTTGCAAGTTGTTTGTTGAAACCCAATGTGAAGATCGGGGTAAAAAAACATCTTACTCGGTGATTGCAGAGATCCGTGGTACAGAAAAACCAGATGAAATTATTTTGGTAGGTGGACATTTGGATTCATGGGATGTTGGAGGCGGAGCACATGATGATGGAGCGGGTTGTGTACAATCGATGGAAGTGTTTTCAATTTTTAAAAATTTGAAATACCGACCAAGAAGAACTTTAAGGTGTGTTTTATTTATGAATGAAGAAAATGGTTTGGCGGGTGGAAAAACCTATGCAGAAGTATCCAATAAAAATGGTGAATTTCATTTTGCTGCCATTGAAAGTGATGCGGGAGGCTTCACTCCCCATGGCTTTGGATTTGATGCAGACAGCTCCTTCATTAGAAAATACTCTTCTTATTTTGCAAAATGGGATGATATTCTATCTCCCTATGGACTTAAATTGACCAAGGGTGGTGGTGGAGCAGACATTGGTCTCCTCAAAAGTCAAAAAGGAATCTTGTTTGGTTTAAACCCGGATTCCCAAAGATATTTTGATTATCACCATACCGAACAAGATCGGATACACGCGGTTCATCCCCGGGAATTGGCATTGGGCTCAGCAGCTATGGCGAGTCTGATTTACCTACTGGATCAAATTCCATAAATGGGTTTGATATCTCCGGTGGTATTTAGAAGAAAGTTGCTTCGTTGGTCGGAGGAAAATCCAAGAAATCTGCCGTGGATTGGCCTAAAAGATCCATATCCCATCTGGATTTCAGAAGTTATCCTTCAACAAACACGTTCTGCACAGGCAGTGCCTTATTATCATAGATTTTTAAGCGAATTTCCCGATTTGAAAAGTCTGGCAAATTCCTCATTGGATCATCTGCTCATTGTGTGGGAAGGATTGGGATATTATTCGAGGGCGCGAAATCTGCACAAAGCGGCAATTTATATTCAAAAAGAATTAAATGGAAAGTTTCCGACCAAGTTTGAAGAAATCTTAAACCTTCCCGGAGTTGGAGAATATACGGCTTCTGCCATTGCTTCCTTTGCATACAAAGATACTCGTCCGGTAGTAGATGGCAATGTGATCAGAGTTTTGTCGCGTATTTGTGGTCTGGAATTGAATTTTTACACCACAAAAGGTCGTAAACTATTCTATGATTGGGCAAAGAGGTATTTGGATGCAAAAAATCCGGATTTGTACAATCAGGCCATCATGAATTTTGGAGCGACCCAGTGCATTCCTCAGCAACCTTTGTGTGGAAATTGTCCATTTATGGAAAATTGTTTGGCTTACGCAGAAAATCGAATCAAAGATTTGCCGGTGAAAAAAATCCGAAAGAAACCGCTCGAGGCAAACCTGCATTATTTTTTGGTAGAGGATGTCCATCGTTGCACTCTGGTCAGACAAAGAGATGAAAATGGAATTTGGAAGCAGCTCTTTGAACTTCCTGGTTTTGAAAGAGATGAATCTGGAACAATCCAACAAGGTCAAATGGCCAAATTTTTAAATGGAATTGGCATTGGCAAAAACAAGTATAAATTGTTGAAAATCAGCAATTATAATCACCAATTAACCCATCGTAAACTGAATCTACATTTCTATTGGATTGAATTTAATGGATCGCTTGGTCAAGTACAAACCCTTCCATTTCAATTGGCTTCATTAAAAAACTTGAAGAAATTTGCCTTTCCTAAAATAATTCGTCTATTTTTAGACCAAAATCTAAATCGGGGCTATGATAAATAAAGTGTTGCTCATTGGTAATTTGGGAAAAGATCCGGAATTCAAAACCACCGAATCCGGTATTGTGAGAGCACATTTGGTGATTGCGACAAACGATACCTACAAAGACAAGAGCGGTCAGATTCAGAAGAAAACAGAATGGCACGACGTGGTCGTTTGGCGTGCATTGGCTGAGAAGGCAAGGGTTTTAAGAAAAGGCATGCTGGTCTATATTGAGGGAAAACTCAGTCACAGAAAATGGACAGACAAAGAGGGAAAAGATCACTATGGTACTGAAATTTCTGTGGACACATTAAGAATTTTAGAAAAAAGAGAAAACTCCGGAGGACATTCCCAAAAAAAGGATGAACATCGGGATGTTTCAGATGAAATCCATGAAGAGGGATTGCACGAAAGTGATGAACCAGGCTATTGATACTTTGTTCAATTATCTTTAATACAATAAATTGGAACCATCAGACCCTTATTCGTGGAGTTACATTTTTGGCCTATTGGGCTTTTGGACATTTGATTTTTATGCTTTTGGTTTAATTCTCCTCTTTATTTGTTTGATTATTTTATCTGGTTTGTTCAGTGGCTCAGAAGTCGCGTTTATGTCTTTATCCCCTGCAGATCTTGAAAATCTAAAGGAAGAGGAAAGTGAATCATCCAGAAGGGTAATACGTCTGCGACATAGGGTCAAGAACTTCCTTGCCTTAATTTTGATATGCAATACATTCGTCAACATAGGGATTGCCTTGTTATTGGAACATCTTCTTTCCAGGTATATCCCACCGGAAAGTTATGAGGGAATTTCTCAATGGATCATTTCACAATTTGGGATGGTCCAGGTGGAATCAAAAAGTATCAATGGGATTTTTAATTTTATCATTGCGGTCATTGGAGCCACTTCGATCATCATTTTTTTTGGTGAAATCATGCCCAAGATTTACAGCCAAATTCACAATATCCGATTTGCGAAAAACATGTCCTTGCCTTTGAGAATTCTTGAATTTTTCTGCTTCCCTTTTTCATATCCCTTGGTGCTACTGAGCACAAAAGTCGAAAAGCATCTTCTTGAACGCAAGATGGGCATTAGCAGTACTGCCAAAGAAGATCTTGATGCAGCCATTGATCTGGCGGTAAGTGATGGAATCAACAATTCCAATCAGGTTGAAATGTTGAAGGGTATCATCAAATTTAACGATGTATCAGTATCTCAAATAATGACTTCACGTACAGCCGTGTGTGGATTGGAAATCACTTCCAGTTTTGAAGAAGTGATAAAGACTGTCAAGGAAAACGGATATTCCCGTTTTCCCATTTACGTTGAAGACTTTGATAAGATAACAGGCATTTTATATGCCAAAGATTTGATTGCTCATCTGGACAAAGGCAATGAGTTTGAATGGCAGTCACTGATTCGCACCAGTCTGTTGTATGTTCCGGAAACCAGAAAAATTCATGATTTGCTCAATGACTTTCAGGTAAAAAAAATGCATCTGGCGATTGTGGTAGATGAGTATGGAGGCACATCCGGGATCGTTACCCTTGAAGACATTATGGAGGAAATCGTCGGAGAAATTTCTGATGAGTTTGATGATCTTGCTGATTTAAATTATACCAGACTTGATGCAGATAATTATGTTTTTGAAGGTAAAACATTAATCAATGATATGTGTCGTGTCGTAGGAATAGACTTGTCTGATATGGATTTGCACAGAGGATCTGCAGACAGCATCGCGGGATTGATTTTAGAACACACCGGTGAAATACCCAAGAAGGATCAGGAGATAACTTTGCTCAACATCAAACTGAAAGTCCTTTCTGTCAGCAAAAAAAGGATTGAGAAAATTCAAATCACCACTCTTCATCTATGAAAAGGATTTTATTGTTATTGATTGATCATAATTCATTGGTGATTATTTTGATGATGTTTTCTGTTTTTTCCTGTGATGAAAAAACATACGTTCCCAAACCGCGCACCTATCCAAGGGTGATATTGCCGGAACATGAGTACAAAGCTTTTGTGGATGCGGATTGCCCCATGATTTTCGAAATTCCGGTGTACACAGAGGTAAAAAAGGATTCCACTTTTTTTGATGAAAAGGCGCCAAGCGATTGTTGGTTTAATATTGACTTTCCTACCTTAAATGGGAGTCTGTATTGTTCCTATCAACCCATAAGACAAGCCAAGGAACTCGAAGATTATATCAATGAATCTTTCAGGATGGTCAAAGAACATCATATCAAGGCTGATTATATCGATGAATATCCATTCTCAAAGCCAGAAAAGGTATATGGAATGATATTTAATCTGGAAGGTCCTGCTGCTTCTTCTTTTCAGTTTTATCTTACCGATTCATCAGAGCATTTTATGCGGGGCTCATTGTATTTTAACACACAAGTCCGTCCGGATTCATTAAAACCCTTTTATGAATTTATAAAATACGACATCATTCATTTGGTGAATACTTTTGAATGGAACAAGTAGCCTCTTTTTGAATTTGTATCAATTGAATTAACTACATAATTGGACTAAATATCCTTTCTTCCAATCATCATCCAGTTAGCCTCAAGCTTCAGTATGCTGGCAGATGGAAAAGCGGGTAAAAAAATATTTTGGAAGAAAATTTCATTTTCCTTTTCGTCCTTTTCATTTTCTGCAAGTCTGTTAAAAATCAAAATACCATTTGGCGAAAGCATTTTTTTTAGATTTTCCGCAAAGGAAGTGCTCAAAAATTCTGATGGCACTTTGGAGTCCACAAAGATGTCCATACAAATGAGATCATATTGTCCAACGTGATTTTCAGCAAACTGCAGCCCATCTTCATGGATAATCTGGATTTTTTTTGTAAACTTGGCTGAGATGTATTTTTCATAAAGCTCAATGATGCTTTTGTCCAGTTCAATCGCGGTTATCTCTGCATCTGAATGATAGATTTGTCGAAGCATTTGCGGAATACTGCCTATACCCAAGCCTAAAACAAGCACCGTTTGGAGCTGGGGTATTTCAGTTTTTATCAATTGAAAAGCTTTGAGAAAATTGGTGTATTTGTCTTCAAAAGAATACACGGCTCCTTTTGTGACCAATTTGTATCTCCCCGAAGACCAATACAACTTCAAATCCGGATTTAATTCGGATTGTCTCGATTCGATGAGGACATCCATCAGATAACTCAACCAACGACGGAACAACATAAATATATGATTGATCCGAATTTATTTGACCGTGTAACCGCAGGGCCAGTTTTTTTCGGGAGACACGAAAGAGAGTTTGCCATCCTCTTTTTCTGCCATCAGAATCATACCTCTGGATTCAATACCCCGGATGGTTCTCGGAGCCAGGTTTGCCAGGATTAAAACTTCTTTACCCAAAATTTCTTCTGGCTTAAAATGCTCTGCAATGCCACTGACCACCATTCTTTTTTCATATCCTAGATCCAGCTGTAACTTCAGCAATTTATCGGCTTTTGGGATGGCCTCTGCTTCCAGAATACGAGCGGTGCGTATGTCCATTTTCATGAATTCATCATATGTGATCTCATTTTTTTGCGGAACAAAATTATTGGGTGGCTGATCGCTTTGGTCCATATTTGGTTGATGAAGTTTGTCTATTTGTTTTTGGATGGTAGCGTCATCTATTTTGGTAAAAAGGTATTCAGCGGCATTTAATTTATGCCCAGTGGGCAACAGACGTTCCCCTTCTGCAAGTCGATCCATCATTTGAAGAAGATCGCCGGATTGAATGTCAGGCAAGTTGAGAATGTGACGCAATTTATTGGAAGCAAATGGTAAAAAAGGATGCATGGCAACTGATAAAGCTGTCACATAATGAAGTGCTAAATTCATAACCACTTCGACCATTTCTGGATCTTCTTTTTGATTTTTCCAGGGTTCGTTGAGCTGCAGCAATTGGTTACCCTGGCTGGATATTTCCATCAGACATTTTAAAGCCGCCCTGAAATCAAAATCCCTGTGATATTGATTTAACTCGTCCAACTTGTCAAACAGATAAAGACATTCGGTATCATGAAATCCCCCCATGTCATCCGGAGCCACTCCGGTGAAAATAGCATCCTGATCAAAATCGCTTACAAATCCATCGTAATATTTGTGGGTTAGCACCAACACCCTGTGCACAAAATTGGATAAATTATTGACCAACTCATTGTTGTAAGCATCTTGAAATCCCTTCCAGGTAAATTCACTGTCTTTTTGTTCGGGCATATTCTTGATGAGATAATACCGAAGGGCATCTTCGTGACCGGCCAGATCAGTGAGATATTCGTGTACCCAGATGGCCCAATTGCGTGAGGTTGAGATCTTCTGATCTTCCAAATTCATAAACTGATTCGCAGGTACATTGGAAGGAAGAATAAAATCTCCATGCGCTTTTAACAGAGCCGGAAAAATAATGCAATGAAAAACGATGTTGTCTTTTCCAATAAAATGGATGAGTTCCGTGTCTGGATTCATCCAATAATCTTTCCAGTTTTTTTGATGATCCTGGGCCCATTGTTTGGTAGCTGAGATATAACCAATCGGTGCATCCATCCACACATAAAGTTTCTTTCCTTTGCTTCCTGCTATTTCTTGCGGTACATCCACACCCCAATCCAAATCTCTGGTCATGGCACGGGATTGAAGACCATTTTCAAGCCACGATCTGCACTGACCTGTGACATGGGTTTTCCATTTGGATGGATCGTGATGTTCTCTTTCATCAAGTTTTCCATCCTCAATAAATTCTCGCAACCATAGCTCATCCTTTTCCAAAGGCAGGTACCAATGGGTGGTTTTTTTAAATACAGGTGTTTCTCCACTGAGCACGGATTTGGGATGAATAAGGTCTGTTGGATTCAAAGAACTTCCACACTGCTCGCACTGGTCACCATAGGCGGAATCATAATTGCATTTAGGACAGGTACCTGTAATATATCTGTCCGCTAAAAATTGCTGGAGTTTTTCATCAAAATATTGCTCAGACTCCTTTTCTTCAAAAACCCCTTTTTGATGTAAGACTCTAAAAAACTCCTGCGAGGATTCATGATGAATTTTGTCTGAAGTTCGACCATAATAGTCAAAGGAAATTCCAATTCCTTTAAAAGTGGATTCAAAGAGTTTGTGGTATTTGTCAATGATCTCCTGGGGACCGATGCCTTCTTTCACCGCCCTCATGGTGATGGCAGCACCGTGCTCATCAGAACCACAAATAAATACAATGTCCTTGTCCATCAACCTCATGAATCGAACATAAACATCTGCCGGCAAATAGGCGCCTGCCAAATGTCCTATATGCAGCGGCCCATTGGCATAAGGCAGTGCTGCAGTAACTAAATGGCGGACAGGTCCCATTTTATGGCAAGGCTCGTTTTAAAAATAATGCGAAGATAAGCTGATCCGACAATGTAAAAGATCTTATATAAAAAAATTATCAATATGAAATGTTAACAATGCCGAAGCGGATGAATAAAGCAGAAAGAGCATCTGAATCATTTATTTTGCAAATCCGGTGATTTGCGATCTCGATTGATTAATGGATGCAGAAATACGGAACTCAGAATCAACAATACACCCAAATAAAACCAGGCATTCATCTCTTTGTGTTCTTTGAGAATAAGGATGGACAAAAGAATGCCGTAGACAGTTTCCATATTAAAAGCCAGCATGGCACTGAATGCCGAAAGCTTTTTCATGGATTGGAGTGCCAATGCATAAGGGATCACAGTACAAAACAAAGCCAGAATCAGCAAATACAACCAATCCATTTGACTTGGATAAAATTTGAGATTGGGATCGGATAGATACATAAATGGAAGAATGAGAGAAATGAACAGCCAAACAGAAAGCAGCTCGACCCAGGTAATCACCAAAGGTTCGGAATTCAGAATGTACTTTTTGTTGAGTGAGGCAAACAATGCGGAAAATGCCGCAGCCAACATCCCTACGAGAAATCCAATTCTGTAATCTCCTGAAATATTTCCGTTGATAAGAATAATACCTGGGATTATGGCTAGGCCAATCAAAGCATCTTTCCACAAGACAGGTCTTTTTTGAAGCCATGCTTCCATAAAAGCTGTCATGACGGAGATTGTTGAGAGACAAATCATGGCAATGGACGCGTTTGCAAGTTTGATAGAACCGTAAAAACAGATCCAGTGCAGTGCCACGATAACTCCAATCGATCCGAATATTTTAAAATCTTTTGTTGTTAAATTTGAAAACATGCGAACATGAATCATCCAGGGCAACATCATGACCCAGGTCAACAATGACCTCCACCACACCAGAATCACAGCAGGCAGGTCTATCACAAACCCAAGCACTCCTGTAAACCCAAATAAAAATACCGCAAGGTGGACATAGAGGTAAGAGCGGGTGAAGGTATGATTCATTTTAATCTAAAATTTGGAGTTCCAATTGGTTAAATACCCGCTTTTAGAATTTAAATAGTTTAATTTGCAAAATTGTCACAAATATCTATTTTTGTGCCCTCTTAAAAAGACCTAATTTGAAAATCTTGCAAACGGGAGACCTGGCTC
Organism: Saprospiraceae bacterium; assembly: GCA_016715965.1. Lineage (NCBI taxonomy): Bacteria > Pseudomonadati > Bacteroidota > Saprospiria > Saprospirales > Saprospiraceae > Saprospiraceae bacterium. Next base: position 1,509,935 of record JADJXG010000001.1, read on the forward strand.
CTGAATTTTCTGCGGTAAATACGGATCGAAAAATGATTTCTTTATCAGATTACAAAGGAAGAAATGTCTTGTTGTTGTTTTTCCCTTTTGCCTTCACCGGGGTATGCACCAAAGAATTGTGTATGATGAGGGATGATATGGCTCGATATTCAGATTTGAATGCTGAGATTTTTGGAATTTCGGTTGACAGCCCTCACGCTTTGAAAAAATTTAAAGAAGAGCAAAGTCTACCTTTCCAATTACTTTCAGACTTCAATAAAAACATATCTGCTTCATACGGATGTCTTTATGAAGAATTCCATTTGGGTCTCAAGGGTGTATCCAAGAGATCGGCATTTGTCATTGATAAAAATGGAATCATTCGGTATGAAGAAATTTTGGAAAATGCAGGAGAACTTCCTAACTTCGTGCAGATAAATCAAACCCTTCAATCATTAACTGAGCATTAAAATGATGAATTCTCAATCCAAACCCTGGCAAGATCTCGATGATGATGTTTTGGTAGAAGAGATTACCGGAGATATCTCAGAGATTGTTGTTTACAATGATGATGTAAATACATTTGATTGGGTCATCGAGAGTTTTATGGAAGTTTGCAAACATAGCTTTGAGCAAGCTGAACAACTCTCCATGATGGTCCACTTTAAGGGCAAGGCATCTGTCAAGAGGGGAGTATTTGACATTCTAAGACCCATGAAAGATGCACTTTGCGAAAGAGGTCTTTCCGCAGTTATTGAGACCATCAAAGTATAATTTTTGTGCCGGTATTTCTTTTGCCGGATGAATTTTCTTTATTTCCCGATCCTGCTTTGGCAGACCGCACAGGCCTTTTGGCAATCGGAGGCGTATTGACTCCTGAAAAACTTATACAAGCCTATCAGAATGGAATCTTTCCCTGGTACCATTATGGAGAGCCTGTGCATTGGTATTGCCTTACCCCTAGATTGATGCTTGTGCCATCTGAAATTAATGTATCCAAGAGCATGCGAAATTTAATGAATAGGAGCCTGTATAATGTAACCATGGATAATGATTTCATGGCTGTCATGCACGCTTGCAGATCGATTGATCGAAAAAACCAGGAGGGTAGCTGGATTCATTATGAGCTGATGGAGGCTTTTTCAAAGTTGCACGACAAAGGGATTGCTCATTCAGTTGAAATTTGGAGAGAAAGTCAATTGGTGGGTGGATTGTATGGACTTGCGATGGGTAAAATGTTTTGCGGAGAATCTATGTTTGCCAAGGAACCCAATACTTCCAAACTTGCGCTCATCCATTTATGTCGGTTTTTAGAATCTAAAAAGTTTGATTTTATAGATTGCCAGCAGGATACAGCCCATTTGCGGAAAATGGGAGCAAGGTTGTATCCCCAAAAGGAGTTTTTCCATTTCCTGCAAATGAACAGGGAAAATGACATCGTTCAGGAGTCCTGGAATGATATCCGATTTTAAAATTTAGAATTTAAGACAATTTAATTCCGAAAGGAAAACAATCAGGAAAAGACAGATTTTAAAAATCTTAAAGCATTTCCCTCAGTTTCTTATCTAAATTTTTTTCATCACCCGGGGTATAGCCAGAATGAGAATACACAATATTGCCTTCCTTATCTACCACGAAAGTTTGTGGTACCGATTGAAATCCCAATTTTTTCAAGCTTTCTCGATTGACATCAGATAAGATGGTATAACTCCATTTCTTTTGTTCTACCATGGGTTTTACCTTATTGAGTTGTTGAATATCGTCAATGGTAATAGCCACTACCTCTATACCAATGTCTTGCCATCCTTTGTAGATCGTTTTCATGGCATCCAATTCTTTTTTGCAGGGAGAACACCAGGTCGCCCAAAAACTAATCACAGTGAGTTTGTTTTTCGAAAAATTCTTGTTGACGTCATAGGATTTACCATCCAAAGTTTTAAGAGTAAGGGCTGGAAACTTTTTGACTGAAGGAGTAAAGGCAAACATTCCCAAGGTGATACAGATAACAGCAAATCTTAATAAAGTCATTGAAATTAAATTTGATTAATTAGACGTAAAGTTGGTCTAAAAATTACACTAATTTGGGCCGTCAAACGCGATTTAACGAATGATTAACCAATTGTCTAAAATTTTAGTTTTCAGTATATTAAGTCTTTGCACCTCATCGGTTCAGGCCCAGGAATCGCTCCTGGTTTTTGGTGGATTTCAGTCCAACGCAAACGTTTTTTTACGGGACAGTCTGATCGGAGCTGCCGGAATACCGCAATATGACTACCAATTGTTTGGAGCGGAAGCATGGCTTGATCTGAATGCCTCCTACGCAGGCTTTAATGCCGGAATCCGGTTTGACCTGTTTAACAATTCCAATTTGCTCAATCCACTGAGCTCTTATACGGATCAAGGCATTGGAAGATGGTTTATCAACAAGGAAATAGACAAATTGGATATAACCGTGGGGTATCTGTATGATCAAATCGGATCAGGGATCATCTATCGCGCATTTGAAGAGAGGGCGCAATTGCTGGACAACGGATTGCTGGGAGCTTCTGTTAAATACACCATGAATCCCAACTGGAGTGCGAAGGTATTTACCGGAAAACAGCGAAATCTTTTCACGGTCTATAACTCCATTGTTAAAGGGGCCATGTTGAATGGTTTTTATTCTCCCAGCGACACTGCCAAATGGTCCATCGTTCCCGGGATAGGATTTGTCAACAGGACCTACGGAGATGAAATTGTGGCCGATCTGGCCAATATTTCCGGTGGGTATCTTCCGGTGGATCAATTTAAACCAACTTTTAATACCAATGCATTCACCTTTTACAACACCTTGAATGCCGGACCCATCAGTTGGTATGCAGAAGCAGCATTCAAGCCCAAGGATGTCATTTATGATCCACTTGCCATACGTTCTCTGCCCAAAGGCGAGACCAGCATTGGAAAATACCGTGAAACATCCGGTTCTGTTTTCTATACCAGCATTGGCTATGCAGCCCACAATCTCGGAGTGACCCTGGAAGCTAAGAGAACGGACGGTTTTGATTTTAGAGCAGAACACCAGTTGGCCCTCAACAGAGGTTTGATCTCTTACATCCCACCCATGGCGAGAATCAATACCTTCCGCCTCACTTCATATTATTTTCCGGCTACCCAGTTTCTAAACGAAATGGCTTATCAGTTTGACATCAAATACGGATTGGGCGAACATTGGAATTTTTCTTTCAATTATTCTGATATCAGGGATTTAAAATTTGAAAACAAATTTTACAGAGAATACAATGGTGAGGTAGTGTACAAAGCAAACGACATCTGGCAGGCATCCATTGGTTTGCAAAGACAGGAAGTTGATGTCAACTTGTATTTTGGAAAGGCCGCAGAACCCGAAGTGAAGACCTTTACACCTTATGCAGAATTGCTGTATTATTTTAATGAAAGAACCAGTCTGAGGTTTGAGACTCAATACATGCACAACAAATCAGATATAGGTTCCTGGATTTATGGTTTGGCAGAATTGGGAGTAAGTCCTCATTGGTTGTTTGAGTTGTCGGGAATGTACAATACCTTTCATCCAAAAGATGGAAAGAAAATATTTTACCCAACGGCCGGCGTGGTTTACAATTTTGGCAACAACAGACTTGGATTGAGATACGTTAAACAGATACAGGGTATTGTTTGCTCTGGTGGAATATGTCGTCTCGAGCCTGCTTTTAGTGGTTTCAGGGCTTCCATAACATCGACTTTTTAACTTATAAATTATTTAGCCATGACAATTGTGCGAAATAAATATTCCTTCTTTCTTTTGTTGAGTCTTCTGGGATTGTTTTTATCCTGTTCAGATTGGGAGCAAATGGTATTGATACCGAACCAAGGTGGCATCGCGTCGAGTAAGGTGATCCTAGTTGAAGAATTTACAGGAGCATCCTGCACAAACTGTCCGGCTGGAAATGCAGAGCTCGTCAGTATCATCGACAAATACCCCAACAATGTGGTGGTGGTAGGAGTGCATTCCAATTTTCTGGGCAATCCTGCCGTGGCAGGCGAACCTGATTTAAGGACAAAGGACGCTCAGGACATAGAGACTTTTCTGGGAACCTGGTTTGGAAAACCGGAAGCTGCTTTTAACCGTAAAAAATTTCCCAACAAAACCAATATCCGCGTCAATAGACCCGACACCTGGATCACCTTTGTGGAAGAGGAACTCAAGCAAAGTCATTTGGCTGATTTGAAAATCAACATTACATTTGATTCAAGCAGTCGCAAACTTCAGGTCACTTTGACGGCAACTGCTGTGGAAAATATAGACAAGGCACTATATGCCCATGCAATGATCACCGAATCAGAGATTTTTGTCACACAGCTTGATCTGACCGGCAAAATTCCCAATTATAAACACGAACACGTGCTCAGAAAATTGTTGAGCCAGGTGGGAGGTGATAAGATGGCCGACAAATTATCCAAGGGGGAATCTGCGATCAAAGTATTTGATTACACCCTCCCTGATGAAAACATCTTATGGGTGGCTGAACATTGCACAGCAGTTGGATTTATCTCATTTGATTCTTCTGAGAAATATGTGCTCCAGGCTGCGGAAGGAAAGATAGTGAAGAAGTAAAAATGGGACGAAGCATTCTTGATTAAACCTATTGTTTTTTAAAATTCAATTTTATTCTTTTGAATTATTGTCTATTGTTTGTAATTATTTCCATGAAAATTATTCTGGATCTTACCATATATTGATTTAGATACATCATAAAAACACACCTGTCCAAAATAATTTTTACAAATCAACATTCCCACTTTTTGTCGCGCACGACTGAACGATCCAAGCTAAAAGCTTGGTGGAGTGCGACAGCACTCTAAGTGAAGGAGCCGCGAAAGCGGAGTACCAAAAAACGCAGCCTTTTCTAAGGCGGCATCTTTCTTGGTTCTATTGATCTTTATTTGGTTCATTTTGCAAGGGTATCTGTTGGGACAGATTTTGGGCGCTGTATATTGCCGCTCCATAATTTAATTTCACTATGATAGTTTGTTTGATGGGTGCATCATATTAGTTTCAGTTAAAAGAGCGACAATATAAGGCGCTATGTCCAAAATCTGTCCTTCTTGGGCCGCTGACGAAAAGGCTCTTAATATTAATCAATATTTAGGTTGAAATATCAGGAATAATGATGGTTTTCATGCATTTCAATGCGGCCTAGGGCTCCGTAGCTCGGGTACCCAACCAGTGAATTTCGCGGTCATGCTAAAAACTGTCTGAGCCCAACGGAGGAGCTACCCACAATGACGGAGTTTGCGAAGCGAAGATTGTGGAGCCCAGTAGGAGAGGTAGAGGCGAGTTTTTTTAGCATAGCGAAAGAGCTGCAGTTGGGTGAGCGAGGAGATCGTAGCGAAGTATCCTGCCAGGCAGGATACCATCGTACGACAGTGCGATGGCGAAGTGAACCGCGAAAGCGGATAATTGAAACAGCGAACTATCTTTGTTTTATCCCTAGCGCCTTGCCCCCAATTTATTGGTGGGGGCTCCTTCACTTTTTGAGCTGTTCCCGCTATGGCGCATACGCGTCAACTTAATTAATAATAATTATTCGAAAAAATATTGTAATTACTTGTATTACAATATAATATAAAATTTTTATATATTTGCAAGGTCCTAAAAAATAGGAGCTCTTGGAATTTACCATAAAACTGCTAAATTATGTGTTCCGCAAGCTCCAAGTCAAAGAAACATAAAAATTGTGAAACTCCTTCCAAAATTTTTAAAAAGATACCATTTTTAAAATTGGCAAAGGCGACTGGCTTTTATTGTCGAAAAAGTAAAAAGTTGAATCCTAAATACCTGGTTATTGGATTTATCCAAATGATTGCTCAAGGAAATATCAGCTTTTCAAATTGGGCTTACCATATAAATTTGCTTAGTGGGAGTTTGGTATCAAAACAAGCATTGCATAAAAAAGTAAACCAAGCATTTGTAGAATACTGTTTAAGAGTACTTCATCAGCTAATGATTAATATTATTTCAAAAGCGAAACAAGACAGTAAAATTATAAAAGGAACACTTTCGAAATTTAGAAATGTATATATACAGGATAGTACAACATTCAAATTACCAGCAAGCTTGAGCTGGTGTTATCCAGGCACAATAGTTAAAGGGGCATTAACATCTCAGTTAAAAATTCAGACAATTTACGAACTAAAAAATAACTTATTTAAATACTTTAAAATAACATCATTTAGAGTCAATGACCAATCATGTACAAATGACATACTTTCTATTGCAAAACACAATGATCTTGTAATAAGAGACATGGGATATTTTAATCTATTATGTTTCAAAAAGTTAATAAATAAAGGTGTTTCCATTATAAGTAAAGTAAAATATGGAGTTGTTATGCTTGATGAAAAAACAGGCAAGCGGATTGATATTTTTAAACTAATGAAGGGAAAATCCAAAATTGAAAAATGGATATTCCTTGGAAAAGATGATAAAGTTAGAGTGCGATTATTAATAAATAGAGTACATCCCATTATAGCTAGTGAAAGAAAACGAAAAGCCAGCAAGGATCGAAATAATAAAATAAATCATAGTGATGATTACTATAAATATTTAAACTTTTCAATTTTAATCACAAATACAGAAAGTAACGATATTTCAATTGACCAAGCTTTCATTCTATATTCATTAAGATGGAGAATAGAAACTATATTTAAAAGCTGGAAGAGTTACAATAATTTGCAGAAAGTAATACCAACATATAATAAGTTATCAAAGGATAGAGTAGATTCAATTATAGTACTTTCTTTAATAAATATCGTAATACAACATAGAATGTACCAAGTGGCAATATTGTATAATAATAATCTTGGAAATGTGAACCAAATTAGTCTATTTAAATTTATAGACTATTTCAAAAAAGAAATCATTGATCTGCTTTCCAATCCAATAATAAACATCAAAAAATTAGTGGAAAATTGCAAATATGAAAAACGAAATGACCGTATAAACTATTTTAATAAACTGGCCCTCTAAGTTGACGCGTATGCGCTATGGCGGGACAAGCTGCTCAAAACTGCTTCGCAGATCGTTCAGTCGTCTTTTGACGACCAAAAGAAAGTAACATGCATATAATATGAAAAACATAAAATATTTTTTAAATTACAATAGTTGTTATGGGGTTCAATTTTAAAATATCGTTACAAAATTTGTATACACTTGTAAATCAGTAGCCATATTTTCAAATTAAAATTATTTTGGCCAAGTGTGTCATAAAAATTATTTCAAATTTATTTAAGCAGTATAATGCTTATAAAGTAAATCCTCTTTTATTTATTCTCATTATATAGATTGGGAATTTCAATGTTAATGAGAGGTTGTTGTTAAAATAAAAAAGCCCCTGAATACTCAGAGGCTTTTCTTTGATTCAGTATTTTACCTGCTACTATTTCTTTTTGGAGAGTTCGTAGAGTTTAGCCACATCCGGAGAAATGATAAACTCAATTCTTCTGTCCATGTTCATACCCTGACCAGTTGGTTCGAAATCGGAACGACCGGCTGCAGTCAATTGTTCAGCGTTTACTTTTTCATTCAGCATAAACCGAACCACTTTTGTGGCTCTGATGGTGGACAATTCTAAATTGTCTTTGTATGGAGCATCTGATTTTACACCGGATTTATCCGCATGGCCTTCCACCACGACATGAACTGCAGGACTTTTCTTAAAGATCTCTGCTAAGTTTTTTACCATTTTTTGTCCATTGGAGTTGAGGTTGGTAGATCCTTTGGAATAAAGTACTCTGTTGGGAAGAGAGACATACAATTTGTCACCTACTTCTCTCACTTGAAGATCGGTACCATCCAAACCAGAAAATGCTTTGCGGATTTCTCCTTTGATTCTTTGAATTTCGTCGTCTTTGGCTTTGTTCATTTTTTCAAGATCTCCTACCTGAGACTTGTATTTGTTCATTTCACCATTGGCGGCGCTTAAATCAGAATTTAATTTAGAGACTTGTTTGTCGAGGTCCATTTTTGCAGTCTCGCAGTCAGACAATTTGGATTTGTGAGAGTCCAACATTTTTTGGAGATTCTCATTTTCGGATTGTAAGGCTTTGTATTTTTTGGAGGACACACAGGAACCAGTACCCAAAATCAAAGCGATTGAAAAAACAAATAATTTGGTTTTCATCTTTTTAAATATTGATTTTTTAATAATTTGACTATTTTAGCCGCAAATATAATACAATTTATGTTCCAAAACTCATTCCCCAGCGATAAGATTTGCTATCGAGCCCACAAAGATCAATCACGCGATTGGTGACAGTGGCCAAAATTTCATCCGATGACTTCGGATTGGAATAAAATGAAGGTATGGCTGGACAAATGATACCTCCGGACAGAGTAACCATTTTCATATTTTCAATGTGAATCAGACTAAGCGGTGTTTCGCGAAAAACAAGGATCAGCTTTTTGCGCTCTTTGAGCATCACCTGGGCCGCCCTACTCATCAGATCATCTGCCATGCCATGGGCCACCTTGGCCAAAAAGCCCGCAGAACAAGGGCATATTATTGCAATGTCCCAAGCCGCCGAACCGGAAGCGATCGGTGCTGTGAAATCTTTGGTATCAAAATAAGTATAAGGGTATTGATCCCATGGAATTCCGGGATTTTCCAATGCCCAGTTGAGTTTGGCATTTTCACTGAATATCAACCCAATATGCACCTCTGGCATTTGACCAAGGGATTCGATCAGTAATTTGGCATACCTCGCGCCGGATGATCCAGAAATGCCAATGGCAATTTTTATTTTTTTTAATTCACTCAATGACTTCTCCTACTACAAAAATGCTGCCAATCACCACCACCAGTTCAGAAGTTTTTGCCAACCTCTTCGCGCTGGCTAAAGCATTTCTTACTTTTTTAAAAGATTTTCCGATAAGTCCATTTGATTTTCCCTGCTTTTTTAATGCCTTTGCATCCAGCGCTCTTGGGATAGAAGCCTGGGTGAAATAATAAATGGCAGTTTTTGGCAGTAAATTCAAAAGGGTATCTATTGATTTGTCTTTGACAAAGCCACACACGATGTGAACCTTCGAATAAGACTGTTGCTCAAGCCAATTCGCAAAATGACGTATTCCATCTTCGTTGTGGGCTGAATCCATTAATAGGTCATATTCAGCTTTTACAAAATGCCAGCGCCCCATCATCCTCGTAAGAGTCTGAGTATTTTGTAATGCCAGCTTTACATTTTCAGCCGAAATTTTAATTTTGGCTTCCTGACAAAAAAGACAAAAGGAGGCCATAGCCGTGAGAATATTTTCAGTTTGGTAAGGACCAGATAGCGATGCACTGAATGCAAGACTTCCATTTTTGCGGAGCCCCAATTCGGTAAGATCTACATCGCCGGCATACGAGAGCGGACTTTTCTTTGCTCTGCTGTGTTGATCAAAGACAGTCTGGGTCTCAGCTTGTCTTCGCCCAATGAGTACGGGCACACCAGATTTTATAATTCCGGCTTTTTCTTCTGCTATTTTTTCAAGACTGTCTCCCAACAAATCGGTGTGATCCCATGAGATGTTGGTGATGACACTGAGCAATGGTTTGATGATGTTGGTAGAATCCAATCTGCCGCCTAGCCCCGTTTCGATGACCGCATAATCTACCTGCTCTTCTTTGAAATAATCCAATGCCATTGCAAAACTCATCTCAAAAAATGAAGGTTGTATTTGATCAAACAATGATCTGTTGAGTTTGACAAAGCGCGTTACCCTTTTCTTTGGAATGTAAGCTCCGTTGATTTTAATTCTTTCTCTGAAATCTTTGTAATGAGGTGAAGTATACAATCCTGTTTTAAAACCATGCGTTTGCAACATGGCAGCGATAAGATGCGAGACTGAACCTTTGCCATTGGTGCCCGCAATGTGGATGCATCGAAGACTTCTTTCGGGATTTCCAAGTTGTTGACAAAGCGCTTTTATGTTGTGAAGGTCTTTTTTAAAGGCGCTCTTGCCATCGCGCTGGAACATTGGTAGATGATCCAACATGTATTTTAAAGTCTCTTTATAATTCACAAATTTGTTTTAATTATCTTGCTTAAACTCAAACCGGCTGAGACATTGTATCTGCATTCCAATCCAAATACTCCACCCAGTGTTTTGCTTTTCTGTTGGTGAAGTGCTCAATCTGGTGTCTACAGCTAAAACCCTGTGCAATGAGATTCTGACTTTGATTGCTTTCTCTGATGTTTTCTAATAGAGACATTTCGCCTATTTTCCGGGAAATTTCATAATGCTTTTTTTCATAGCCAAACATTCCTGCCATACCGCAGCAACCCGAGTTAATTTTTTCCAACTGAACCGCATCGCCAGGAACCAGTAATTTTTCCAAAGCACTTTGATCAAGCAATGCTTTCTGATGACAATGTCCGTGAAACAGATACCGACCCTCTTTGAGCCTGATCTGATTTTTTAATTTTCCTGTCTCCTTTTCCTGCATTAAAAATTCTTCCAATGCCAAAAACTGATTCCGGTAACCCTCCCATTTGTAATCGTCCATCAGGTCGTGCAGATCATCTTTGAAAGCGCTGGCACAACTCGGTTCTGCAAGAAGTACGGGAATTCCCTCCTTCAAAAAAGGATCAAGTGATTGAAACACTCTTTCGCCTCTTTCTTTCGCCTCTTTTAATAAACCCCGGGACAGAGCGGGTCTTTGACAACATCCAGTTGATTCTATCCTCACTTGATATCCACATTTCTCCAACAATTTGATGGCACCATGTCCGATGTCCGGATCGTGAAATTTGGTATAACAATCGGCAAAAAAAATAACATCGGGTCGTGGAATATTATTGAATCTGCTGGCTATTTTACTTTTGTGAAATGGATTTATTGTAAACAATGGAAGAATGCGTCTTCTGTCTAAGCCAGTGATTGACTCAAGCAGAAGCCTAAATGGCTTGGAGGAAATCAATGCGTTCGAAAGATGAGCCAAAGATCCGGATGCCAGTGAAGAAAGCAATGCCTGATGTTTGACCAGCAAATCTGTTGTTGAATATCCGCTCTTTGATTTTTGGTAAAATTGAATTTCTGATTTTAATTTAGACATGTCCACATTGCTCGGACATTCCGATTTGCAAGCCTTGCAGGACAAGCACAAATCCATGACTTCAGAGAGTCTTTCGGAATCCATTCCTTTTAGATCGAGTTGTCCGCTTAAAGCCAATCGGAGCGCGTTGGCCCTTGCCCTGGTACTTTCTTTCTCATCGAGCGTTGCTCTGAAACTGGGGCACATGGTTCCACCGGAAGTTTTGCGACATTCTCCGACACCATTGCACAAATGAACTGCTTCATGAAAACTGCCCTCGTCTCTGTAATGGTACATGGATGAAAAAGTCTGATCGCTGTAATGGCTTCCGTATCGCAAATTCTGATCGACCGGAGGAGAGTCCACAATTTTACCTGGATTCATCAGATGGTCCGGATCAAACAAATTTTTAACTTGTTTAAAAACCTGATACAATTGCGACCCAAAAAAAAGTTCGTTGTACGGACCTCTCGCCAGTCCATCACCGTGCTCTCCACTCCACGAGCCTTTGTATTTTTTTACAAGCGCGAGGGTTTTGAGGGAAATGTTTTTCATGCGCTGAATATCCGCATCATCTCTAAGATCTAAAAGTGGCTTGACATGCAACAAACCAACGCTGGCATGTGCATAAGCCACCACCGGTGTTTGCTCCTGCTTACAAACTTCAAATACTTCCGTGATATAATCTGCCAAATGCTCTACCGGTACCGCGGCATCTTCAATAAATGCAATAGGCTTCCTGTTGCCTTTGACACCCATCAGTAATCCAAGGCCTTTTTTCCGGACGGTAAATATTTCTTCTATTTTGACCGGATCAATAAATACGGGATGGGTATATCCAATTTTCCTGGCCTGCAAAGCAGAAGCCATTTTATCTGCTTTTGATTTTGCTTCTTCAGCATTTTCACCATAGAATTCTACAACGAGAGCAGCTTTGGGGTGACCTTGAATAAATCCACAGTACTTTTTTGTCTCCAAATTTTCTTTGCTCTTCTGCATCAGCAATTCATCCAGGAGTTCGACCGCTGCTGGTTTAAAAAAATTGATTTCTGCAATATGCGCGATGGAGTCATAAAAGGAATCAAAATGGACGACACACACTGACTGGGATTTTGGATTGGGCACCAGATTAATTTTGGCAGATAAAATGATGCCCAGTGTGCCTTCGCTACCGACAAATATTTTTGACAAATTCCAGTCTGGATCCATAAATTCATCCAAATTATATCCACCAACTCTACGCATGACCTTTGGAAAAATTTCAATGATTTCATTTTTGTTTTCAGAGATCAGTTGAAAAAGCCCTTTATACAATTCAGAATCGACTTCCTCCGATGAAAGTTTCTTTTCCAATTGCTCTTGTGTTAGTTTTTTGCAATGGATGATTCTTCCATCAGCGAGGAGAATGTTCAGTTCCAATACGTGATCGATGGTCTTCCCGTACATAATGGATCTGGTGCCTGAAGAATTGTTTGCTATCATGCCGCCAATGGTAGCGCGACTGGTGGTAGCAGGGTCAGGCGCAAAATGGAGTCCATGTTTTTTGATGGTTGCGTTGAGTTCGTCTCTCACCAAGCCAGGTTGAACCCAAGCCCATCGTTCCTCTACATTCAATTCCAATATCTGGTTCAGGTATTTTGTAAAGTCAAGTACAATCGCTTGACCAACAGTCTGGCCCACCAGGCTGGTCCCTCCACCTCTTGCAAGCAATGGAATGCGATGGAACTTGGAGAATTCCACCAATCTAACAACATCCTTTTCACTGCGGGGATAAAGTACTGCAGCCGGCTTAATCTGATAATTACTGGCGTCTGTGGAGTACATACCCCGGTACAATGGATCCCAATGTAGATCTCCGTCTATTTCTTTTTTAAGGTATTCAAAGTCCACATCAGATGAAGCTCTCAACATAATGGGGCAAAATTAAACCAAAAATTGATGTATATTGTGCCCGGTTTAATCCTATTTTTATGTCTGATACGCTTACTGCCAATATTTTTAGTTTTATTGAAAATACCCATTACGCAGGTAAAAAAGATTTTGTCGATGATATAGCTGAATTATTGCATTTGCAAAAGTCTTCGGTGTACAAAAAGATTAAAGGTGAATCATCACTTAGTCCGGACGACATTGCCAAATTGGGTAAACACTATCAGCTCAGCTTGGATGATTTGCTGGGATTGCAACAGGATAGAATTTATTTTGATTTTCCAGCGCTCAACGGAGAGGTCAAAAATGTCATGGATTATTTGATTCCCATAGAGTACAATATCAAAAGGGTCCAGATGATTCAACCAACCATCTACTACACCAGTAGAGAAATTCCAATATTTTATTATTACACCTCACCCAAACTCGCTGCATTTAAGTTCCATGTATTCTACAACATCAACTGGCGGGATGAAAAATTCAAAATGACCAGTTTTGATTTGAAAGAATATGAATTTAATCAGGATTATTTGAATATTTTAAAAAGTATATCGGACATCTATATGGGCTTAAACAGCATCGAGGTTTGGAATGTGACTGTATTTGACAACACGCTTAATCAGATTCGATACTTTCTCGAATCTGGTCTGATGCACCATGCTGAAGATGCACTTAGGCTGCACGATGAATTATTGGCACTGGTTGAAAAACTTCAGGAATGTTGTGAATTGGAAACAAAAAGACCTTTTGGAAAACAACTCAAAAATCAAGGAAGTTTGAGTTTGTTCAACAACGAAATTGCATTCACCGGTAACCTGATTTATGTCAAAAGCAATTCCATCCGCACGGTTTATACCACCTTTGACAATCCCAATTTTTTGAATTCTTTCAATCCGCGCCTCTGTGATTATACCGAAAAATGGCTCCACAGGATCATCAGCAATTCCATCCACATCACGGGTGGAAATACGAGAGATAAAAATCAGTTTTTTCTGAAAATTTCAGAAAAAATTGAGAGGTCAAGAAAACAAACTGAAAATTGGATTGAGTTCCATCAGGATAGACCAGAATAAATACATTTTAAGCTTTCTTGGTATTTGTCAGAGAGCCATATCTTCGATGGCCTGGGCCAATACATCCGGAAAGAGCTCAGGGGCGCAGGCAAACACAGGAATGCCAAGGTTGGCCAGTTTTTGTCCATTTGTTTCATTAAAAATTGGTTTGCCTTCATCATCCATGGATACAATACACTGAATATTGCAGTTTGATTGTAAAAGAAACTGGAAACTTTGAATCATTTCTTTGACAGGACCTCCTTCATCAAGGTCGCTGATTACAAACAGGATGGTCCTGGATAAATTTCTCATTTTTTGGCGCACATATTCCAGACCCAATCGTATATCCGTACCTCCACCCATGGGAACGCTAAACAATATTTCTACGGGGTCATTGTAAAGGTCCGTCATATCAGTGATCGCTGTATCAAAAAAGATGAGATGGGTTTTGATGGAAGGTAGGGAAGCCAATACAGCGCCAATGATGGAACAATAGATCGCAGATTGAATCATTGACTCGCTTTTATCCACCAGCAAAACAATCTCTGTCAAACGAGTTCCACGCTTCTTTCCATACCAATCCACCGGAATCACTGATTGTATATCCGGGATGTAGTGTTTTAAATTTCTGCCAATGGTTTTTGACCAATCAATTTGTGCTTTGGAAGGATGTATTTTTCTCGATCTTCCAATCATCGAAGACCTAATGGCTGCGCTGAATTTTGGCTTTAGTTTCTTTTCTGTTTGCTGCACCAATTTTTGCACCAGATTTTTTGCACTGTGCAATGCTCGGTCGGGTAGTATCTCCCGGAGAGCTATGATGGTAGCCACCATTTGGATGTCCGGTACAATGCGATCCAGCAATTCGGGCTCAAGCAACATCTGATGAGCGTTCTGTCTTTCCAGCGCATCCTGTTGCAACAACCGGATCATATCAGGTTGAAATTGTTGGCGAATTCCATCCAGCCATTTTCTGATTTTCTGAGGACTTTTGGTCAGACTGCCGGATTCTCCACCCGCACCATACAATGTTTTTAAAAGATCTTCCAATTTTTTCTCTTCCGCAGTCAACTGAATATCCGGATCCTTGGCATTGTGCGTGCCCAATACCAATTCCCAACGGTTTTCAGGATTTAGAACTTCTTCGTTCATTGATGCTAAGACTGGTAAGATAATTCGTATGCTTCCAAATGAGACTGATACCGCTTTTTCATTTCATCTTCATAAAACACACAAGCCATCAGGACCAACGCTTTTGTGGACAGCCGCTGAAGACCCAACCAGTTGAGGATTGCTTCTTGAGTTTGTTTAAAAATGTTTGGACAAAATTCTATCAATTCTTGTTCTGAGAGCAATGGCAATGCCGGGTTTTTTTCTTCTGTAATGATCAAACACCATTCATACCAGGCCGGATTGAAATACTTGTCAGGCTCCCAAAATGAGGCATTCAATTGCTCTTCAGAAAAAATGAGCACTCCATCTTCGCGGTCGTGTTCACACACATGGACTTGTCCGATATTTGGAGAAATAAATGGATGTTGATAAACAACTGTGCGCTGATACCTTTTCCAGATTTTCGGATCCTTAAATACACCGAGCTTTACAGCAGGCACCAAGACCATCCATTTTAGTTCTTCATAGAATTTGGCGAGATTCATTGGAATAAACTCATGTACCAGACAAGCTCGGGAAAGTTCAATGAAAAATTTGTTTTTCTCCTCTGATGCCATGTTCAGAATAAAAGAATATCTGGAAGATAAAAACAATTTTTCTCGTTCAGACAAGTCTGGTGTTTTGACTTGATAGAAATAGTCATTGATCTGATGCTTAAAAATAAACACTCCCACTGCCAATATCACCAGCATCAAAATGACAGTTGCATTTAGACTTTCCCGGGTAAAGCCATACCAAAAGTAGATTCCCGTTATGAGTAAAATTGGTATTAGAAAATATCTATACGGCATTTCGCGAGGGTTTATGATGTTGCAAACATTGGAAGAATAAGACTTGTTGGGAGATCGGCATAATGTCTTTCATGGTAGGTCGAAAAATGCGAACAAAAGTAATTCATTCCCGCTTGCAGTGCCGTTCAATCTGAGATTTAGGCCTTAAAATAATATTTAAAAAACAGAAAACCAAGGAATTAATACTTTGAGCGGAAGATAGCATCGATTTTTGTTAAAAATCATTTGTCAAAATGAATAAAGACCTATATTTGCAGCCCCAATTCATAATTTGGGGATACCAAAGGGTACCTTAGCTCAGATGGTAGAGCAACGGACTGAAAATCCGTGTGTCCCTGGTTCGATTCCTGGAGGTACCACCGCTAGCCCTTGCAATTTGAAAATTTGCAAGGGTTTTTTTATTGTATAATTTTGTAATTGATTGTATGGCTTATGCTTAAGTGCTGAAGAGAACTCCCTGAGTGAATTGTTTTTTTAAGGAATAATTACTTTCAATAGTATGAATTGTATTCTTCACTGGGGACTCTTTCAGAAAATGCACACAAATTTATTACTCTTAAGAAAAGAGGATAGTGTATTCTGATTTTATGAATATGATTTGAGATAATATTTGACACAGGTATTTTATCACGGTCCTTTATATTCAAATTTATAAGTTTCTCCCCTAACTAAAGTTATATTGCGGGCCTGCCAGGAGCGCCGGATGTTTGTGTAAAAAATCATGAAAACAATCTTCCAAATTGTAGTTGGCCTGATGGCGTTCACAAATGTTGTCAATTCGCAGTATTTTGTTCCATTGATTGATGAATCAAGAAAAGCCACAGAATCATTATCTGAAAGCCCAACGGATGTTTGGGAGATGAACCTCAGCTTTTTTGGCGGGTTCAGGGAAACAGGTGCAATAAAACAAGAGGAACTTGATAAAATCAATGGATCTGCCATCATCAATTTTCATAAATCGGATAAATTCAATTTTACCATTGGCTACACTTTAAATAAGATCAATACCAATGGCATCGCGACTGCCAGGCAATACTTCTATTCGATCCTTGTCCCGGATCTCGGCGGACAGGCTTTTTCTGCCAATTTTATCCGAAAATGGAAAGACAAAAAATATTTTCAATTGAATTTTTCAATCGGAAATGATCTTTGGGAAATAAATGGGACAGAATATGAAGCCAGTCCTTATTCAGTAAGGTTAAATTATATCTATAAACCTTTTGACCAGTACGAATTGGATGGTGAAAATTTCTTTGATATGCGGTTGGAATTAGGAGCCTGCTTGCGTGGTTTGAGCAATAACATCCTGGATCAAAGGGATGTATTGAAAACAAATTTCGGCATGGATCGGACCAATTTTTTTGGATTGGAGGCGAATGTGGTATTTACTTTTAATAAATTTAGTCTTTTCTTTCACCCAAGTATTATTTTCGCTTCTAAGGTGGATGGTTTTCCAAACCGCGGACTGTACCTTTTTGGAGCCCTGGTGCAGGGTGACGCATTAAGTTTTAAACTGAATAAAAAACAATAATTATGAAAAGTTTCATTTTAGTCCTTTTAATGACAATTATTTTGTCTTTCAAGCCCACCACCGATTCTGCAAATTTTGCTGAAAGTCTGGATTCGATTTCAACTGAGAAATTGGAAGCCATACTTTTGAAAAGAAAAATGGAAAATTTGGTAGATATGAAATTGGAATCTCCTGTTGACTTGAGTTATGCAAAAGGCCTGGTAAATAATTATATAATTGCCATGAAGAATAAATACAGTATTGAAAATGCAAACACCATTGAAAGATCGGTTTTGCTCCCATACAGTGAAATCGATGCGAGTATTAGCTTGCTTAAGTTTTATTATCAATCGACTTATCCAGATGCCAATAAATTTCAATACAGAATATACTTTGGTAAAAACAATTCAGTAAATCAAGAATCCTTTCCTACCGGTCATACTGCCATCGTGCGATTGTGCTATGACAGTATCAACATTCCAGATCTTATATCAATCCCTCAAAGTAGTAATACCATCAGAACCATATTTAATGTAGGAAATATATGTCCTCCCAATTGTCCTGGTGTTTTAGCGACACAGGATGACATGTATCATCAGTAATGTTTCTTCATGCTGGTTTATTAATACCAAGGAATCATTGTCGTTGCTTTGCTGTTCTCCTTTGGCAGAAAAGCAAGGTTCGATCCGGCCTATTTTAATTACTTTCTTTGGTATATTGTAATTTTTGAAATTTTTCTTGCCAATTTATCAAACTATTTATTTGGCTCTAATGTCATCATTTACAATTTCTTTGTGGTAGGCTGTATTGGATATTATGCGTTTGTTTATAACCATGTTTTAGCAAAAAATCAAATGGTCATTCCTATTCTCATCCTTTATATAATTTTGGTTATTTTTGAGAATATGGGTATATCAGGTTTTTATAAATTTAATCATATCAGTTATACTTTTGGAATGGTTTTTATAGGTATTCTCGCGATGATGTATCTTAAACATTTAGTGGATAATGGAGCGCATCAATTTAGCCAGAGCCCAATGTTTTATTTAAGTTTTGGAATTTTATTTTTTTATACCGCTTGTTTTACCATCTTGTTATTGAATCCTCTGATCATGAAAATAGACATTGGTTTATCCAAAGAAATCTATGTATTGGTAAAAGTCGGAAACATTATTTTAAGTTTGTCCTATTTACAAATAGCTTATTTGAATTGGAAAACAGAGAATTGATTTTATATATTGTTATCATTTCATTCATAATGCCATTGGTATTGAGTGGCATCTTGGTTTGGTTTTTTATGATTGCTCAGAAACGAAGACACCATGCAGAGTTATTGCAAAGAGAAATTCAAATCCAACAACAGAAAATGATGATTGAGAGGATCCAACTCATCGAGCAAGAGCGGGCCAGAATTGCCTCCGACATGCACGACGACCTTGGTTCAGGTCTTACCAACATCCGTTATTTATCAGACAGGGCCATTGAATCAGATGATCCGCTGGAAGATAAAATATATCTGAAAAGAATTGGTGATTACAGCAGTCAACTGGTTCGCAACATGAGTGAACTGATTTGGGCTATGAATTCAAATCTGGACAGCTTGGCCAATTTATGCGCGTATGTCAGAAGGTACGCCTATGAATACCTGGACCCATTCAAACTCAAATTGGTCTTTGAATGCCCTGATTTTCAGAATGAAGTCCATCTCAGTACAATTAAAAGAAGAAATTTATTTCTTGTTGTAAAAGAATTCCTGCACAATGTTGTTAAGCACGCGCATGCTTCTGAAGTGATGATGAAAATTGAATGTATTGATCATTCTTTCAGATTGACCTTATCGGATAACGGTCGCGGATTTAATGAAGTTCAAGCTTCGGGATCAGGTAACGGATTGAACAATATCAGAAAGAGATTGGAACAGATTGGGGCACAATGTAATTTATCGTCTTCCGATCAAGGAACTCAGTTGAGCATACTTCTGTTATTGGTTGAAGATCAAGATTCCGGGGCTTAGCTTAAAATATCCAATAAAACATGGCAATTCATATATTTTATCTTTGCTCTCTTAAAAACCTGAGCTTTGTCGATACAAGGAATGAATTTATTTTCAAACTAAATGGTACGTGATATGAGAGTAGCGATTCTGGAGGATATTAAGGAAATTGCAGAACGACTCCAACAGTTGTTTGGATCACAAAAAGATATGGAATGCCGGCAATTGTACCACAATGCTGAGGAAGCCATGCAGTTTCTTCCGGCAAATCCGGTAGATATTATGATCGTGGACATTGGGTTGCCCAATAAATCAGGTATAGAAGCGATCATGTATCTGAGCGAACTCTGTCCGGGTACTCAATTTTGTATGTTTACTGTGTATGAGGACGATGAGAAAATATTTCTATCGCTACAGGCTGGTGCAAGAGGATATATTTTAAAATCTTCTCCACCGGATAAAATCATTGAGGCTGTAAGAGAATTGTACGCAGGCGGTTCACCCATGAGCCCCAGCATTGCCAGAAAAGTGTTGAACTTTTTCAACAAAATTCCCATCGTTTCTAATCAAAATCTCGCCGGACTTTCATCCAGAGAGAATGAGCTTCTCGTGCATTTAGCCAAAGGATTGTATTATAAGGAGATTGCAGATCTGCTGGGTATCACCACCGGTACAGTCAAGCAACACATTCACAAAATTTACGAAAAACTTCAGGTATCCAACCGAACAGAGGCGATTAATAAAATTAACCATCCTCTGAAGTAGATACTAGTTAAAGGTATCTGATGATATAACTTTGGTTATATTCCTGCGTTTAGAGGCCCATCTATTTTTGTGGAATTATTTAACCATTAAATCCATAAAAATGATGAAATTAAAAAAATTACGACTATTGATTGTGCTTGGCTTCTGCGTAACCATCGCATTTGCGCAAACAGGCAATCCACCCAACGAAAAGTGGTACAGACATCTCCGAGGAGACATACACAATGTGGTTAACGATGTAATTCCGGCTCAGGATGGGGGATATTTTGTAATTGGAAGTACAAGATCAACAAAGGATGACTTTAATTTTTGTTATTCATGTAGCTACAAAAGAAATCAGGCTTATGTTATAAAGCTGGATCATCAGGGCAAGCCGTTATGGAAAAAGATTTTACTGCCACCAAATAATCAACTAAATGCATACGATAGTTATGTAAACCATGGCATAGAGGTTAATGATGGGATAGTTCTTGGAGGGTATTTGAGAAATGGGCTTAATCTGAGCAATCAATTTCATTTAGTAAAAATCAATAAAAACACAGGAGATGAAATTTGGGCCAGAAGAGTTGGAGATATCTGGCCAATAGATTTTAATGGGTATAACCCCATTAGGTTTATCAGCACCCAAGAAGGGTTTCTGGTTTGGGCTCAGAGCAGTATAAATACTAGGCACACAGTTCTTGTTAGATTAAGCCATGAGGGAACTGAAATTGCTAGAAGGACAATGGAAGATTTTCGTTTGGAAGCCTCGTGCGTAGTTCATTTAAACAATGATGAAACACCAAGTATTGGAAGTACCTCAGGCAATGTTATAAAACCAACCGCGGAATATCCCATACAAAAGACAGCTGATAATAATTATATTCTACTCGGATATAAAATCAACGAGAACGTTATTGACGAATGTAATTGTTATGATTCCGACCTTAGGCTGATGAAGATTAGTCCTAATTTATCAACAGTCTGGGACCGAAGCTATGGAGGCAATTCACAGGATTCCTGGAGAGATATGGTAGTCCATCCGAATGGTGAAATTGTGATATTGGGCCGTAGCTGCACGGAAGGGACCATACCCTATGGACCTGCCAATGTCAATAGTGAAAGTTGGCTGCTCAAGCTTAACTCTTTGGGAAATTTTTTAGCCGTTCAAAGTTTTGAGCAAGGAAATCCCTTTATCGGTTTTAGAGCGTTTGGTTTAGAACTCACCTGTGACAATAAATTAGCACTGTCAGGTGTTAGTTACCAGGGATTTGTCAACTATCCGGGAATTCAGAAATTGGATTGGGATTTAAAAACACCTATTTGGACGGTAAATTACCCAAATCTTGTCTTTACTGATGAATTTCCTTTTCATGATGTTGTCAGGGACTATTCTGGAAACTTAATCTGTTATGGAAATCAAAATAGATGGGAGACTATTGATATTGTGATTTGGGCACTACAGAGCGAATGTTCCTCATCCGGAAAATGCCAGAATGCTATTCCGATTCAGTGTAGTCAGACTTTAAGCGGAACGACCATCGGTAAAACATCTGAATTTGGTAGAACAGACTATAGTTGTTTAGCAACAAATTCATTGTTCGATGGAGCTGACCAGGTCTATGTTTTGGATAAAAATTCAGGAAGCGGATCATTGCAAATCAGTCTGGTGGCCAATACCGACCTGGACATTTTTCTTTTCGATCGGTGCGATGCCACAGGATTGAATTGCATTGGCAAAAGTACCGAACCACGCAGACCATCCGGAGGCAATGCCGAACTCATCAGATTTGACAATTTACCAGATGGAAGATATTACATCGCAGTGGATGGATTCCGTCCCAGCGAAAATGGTCCATTTGAGTTGACAGTTACATGTGGTAACCTGAGTTGCGTCAATGCAAGAAGTTTAAACTGCAACACACCAGTCACCGAGACAAACTCCGATGGGGTCAACAATGTCAGCACTTATTGTGGACTGACAAATACCAAAGGTACACTCAACGGATTTGCAGGTCGCGGCAAGGAAAAAGTATACAG
This sequence comes from Saprospiraceae bacterium, assembly GCA_016715965.1. NCBI lineage: Bacteria > Pseudomonadati > Bacteroidota > Saprospiria > Saprospirales > Saprospiraceae > Saprospiraceae bacterium. Next base: position 1,532,224 of record JADJXG010000001.1, read on the forward strand.
CTTTAATATTGATGCAACACAGATGGTAAGAATAGATTTGACTGGTATGTCTCAAGGTAGTGATTTCGATATCTACCTTTTATCAGAATGCAACCCGGACAAATGCGTATCATCCAGTTTTAATGCCGGTACGACGAATGAATTGATCAATGTGACCTTAAATCCAGGCTTGTATTATGTGGTAGTAGAATCTTATTATGATCGTGTGGGTAGCTATACCCTAAGGGTGAATTGCACGACCGGAGGGGGAAGTATCCCAAGACCTCGTATCGTAATGCCCACCAACCTATCGGTTGAATCGGGTGAAGATGTGAGTTTTCCGATAACTGCTTCGAATTTTACCAATATGGCCGCGATGGAGTTTTCACTCAAAGCAGATGATCCTAATATTTTAAATATTTTGGGTATTGAGGGAAAGGCGATTACTCCGGCTTTCAATTTAACCTCTGCATCAAACATTGGAATCAGCTGGTTTTCTCAAAATCAACCCACTGTGACTGTTCCGGATGGTCAGGTTTTGTTTAATGTATTATTAAAAATAAAGGCTGCATCCGGCAAAACAGATATATCCATTACCGATGTTCCAACCGTACCGTATGCTCTAGCCAGCAGAAACGGAAGTCTTCAAACAGTTCCGTTGGATATTGGTAAGGGTTCTGTGGTAATCAATGAAAATTTCATTCAATTATGTGGTGGAATAAGTAGAATAGACAATGTGCCGGTTTCGGATGTCAACTTAATTGTATCTGGATCCAAAGCAGTCAATGGTTACAATCAGAATAATGGAAATTATTGCTTTACGAGTCTGCCCAAAGGAGGAAATTTTACAATTACGCCCGTGAAAAATACACATCTTAGAAATGGAATCAATGGCAGAGATCTTTATTTGATTCAAAGACACATATTGGGTGAGAGGTTACCAGGACCTTACAGGATCATAGCAGCGGATTATGATGGTAACAATGCAATAAACGGCAGAGATCTTTACCTGACACAGCGTTTGATATTGGGAGATTCGCTGATTCCTCCGGTTTCTTCCTGGCGATTTATAAGAAAGAACCAAATATTTTCAGACATTTCAAATCCTTTCATGGATCAACTTCAAACAAATATTACACTCAACAATGTTGGTCAAGCTCAGGTGGGACTGGATTTCATAGCCATGAAGGTTGGCGATGTTGATTATTCTGCGACTTTGCAGGAATCTGTTCTGAAAGTTCGGGGAGCTGCTCCGCTTCAATTAAGTCTATCAAAACATACCGCGATGCAAAATTCAGAGGTGGAAGTTAAATTAATGGTAAAAGGTTTTGACAACATAACTTCATTGGACTATACCTTACAATGGGATACGACAGTTATTCGCTTTTTGAGATTTGAACCACCGGCAGTCAATTCCTTGGGTTTAAGTGCTGGAAACTTTGAATCCACAACAAGCCCTGGGAAAATTGTGTCAACATGGTTCGACAATGGGACCGGTAAGTCTGTTTCAGATGGATCAGTCATTGCAAAATTTATATTCAGGGTTGTAGGACAGGTTGGGAGGAACAGCCCAATTCAGTTTGTCAATAGCCCGGTACCTCTTCAGGCTTATACCCGATCAGGTTTGGTGCAATCGGATACAATCACCGGCCGTGTGACAGTATCAACCATTAATTCTGTTGGCGAAGAGACCGATCTGAATTTTAATGTTTATCCAAATCCAGTGAATGATCAACTTTTAATTGAGAACTTATCCAATACCGTCGGCGCTCAATTTTATTTGTATGATGCCTTTGGCAAAGAAGTTACTCATATTCAGTTATCCACAAATGGCAATTTGATAAATACTGAAGATTTGAAAAGTGGTATTTATTTTTATCGGATTATGATTAAAGATAAATATCTGGTCAATGCTGGTAAACTCATAAAAAATGAATAAAAGAGCTATTTAAGGTTTTACTACTAAAAGTTCTATGTACATTGTTTATCCTGTGCTTTATGAATATCTTTTCATAAAGTGCAGGATAAATATTTTAACAATTGAGTACGGCACCAATTTGCTGCTAAGCGTACGAACATAATCCCATTTAAATGCCCTTATATTCTAAAAATAAATCCCAAATTTCGATCCTTATTTCACATTGAGTTTGACAGCTCGTAAATCCTCCGATCCAAATACTTCTGGAATGGTCTTCTGCAAAATCAAAAACAAAAATGATGGGCAAGTCCTTTTGGATAGAATGCAACTATGTGTATTTCTTTTCTTGAAATTTTATCAATCCTCAGTACCCGACTTCCGCTAATTGTCGTCTGATGATTCGCTGATAGGATGGATGATGTCATTGCCTATATCTGACTTGGCATGATAAATAACCATTTCATTTTTTGAAACCAGTCCCATACTGGTTTTAAGGCAAATCCAGTTTTTGGAGCCGGACCAATTCTCCATAAAAAAACTGAGTCGTTTTCTCAAAGTGCTCTGAATAATCCGTAACCAAAAACTCATTTTGTTTGGGCGATACGTTCAAAGAGAGTAGTTTTTCCTTGGTCAGAATGGATTTTAATTTTTCTGCTACCACCAGAGCAGAATCAATGACTTTTATTTTGAATTGATAGAACGCTTCGATTTCCTTTTTGATCAAAGGATAGTGGGTGCAGGCGAGCACCAGTGCATCAATATTTTTCAAAACAGGATCGGAAAGATATTCTTCGAGTACGACATGGCTGATGTTGTTGTTGTAAAATCCTTCCTCAATCATTGGAGCCAGTAAGGGAGTGGACAAAGCACAAAATTTCAGTCCTGGTTTTCTTCTCGACAATTTTTCCTGATATACACCAGAACCAATGGTGGTCTTTGTGGCGATAATTCCTGGGTGTAGTATGTCATTTGAGGCCACCAGAAACTCCACCATGGGATCGATGACATTGATCACGGGAATTTTACCTTTTAAAGCATCTCTCAAATATTCATAAGCTGCGGCAGAAGCTGTATTGCATGCGATGACAAGAGCTTTGCAATTTCTCTGATCTACCAGATATTCCGCAAGGCGGATGGAATACTGCCGGATGAGCTGAATGGATTTATCTCCATAGGGCATGTGAGCTGTATCGCCTACATAGATGAAATGTTCTTGGGGAAGAATTTGGTGAATGGCCTGAGCTACGGTCAATCCACCGATTCCGGAATCAAAGATCCCAATGGGTCTGCTATCTCCTAGATTAGATTCCAAGTTTGGTTTTCACCAATTTTGTAACATCCATCGACTCTTCTGCGAAAAGTAAAATTCCCGAGCTGGAATCAAAAATATAGGTGAATTGATTTTCTTTGGCAACCTGTTTAATGATCTCATTTATTTTGTCCAGAATAGGTTGCAATACTTCCTGCCTTTTGGCCATTAGTTGTTTTTGCATTTCCTGCTCGTATTCTCCTAATTTTGCTTCTTCCAGTTTCAGCATCTTGGCTTCTTCTTCGAGCGCTTTGGGAGATATTTCTCCGCTCTGCTCACGTCTTTGGAGATCTCTGTATTTACCTTCCAATTCCTGTACCATTTGCTGACCCTTTTTCTCCAGTTGAGATTGAAATGCCTGCAGGTTGGCATCTGCTTGTTTCACTTCCGGTATTTCTGATAGCAAAGCCTGGCTATTGACATATCCAAATTTCTGAGTCTGCGCATCCAAACCGATCAAAGAGCAGATCAATGAGAAAGCTAAAGTTAATATGTTGATTTTCATACTATTGAAATTAAAAGGCTGCAAAGATATTTTAAATTTATAAAATAAAACCGGTTTATTTGGACAAACCTTTGAGCTTCTTGATGATGTCCTCTGTTTTGTCCAGCTCCTTGTTGTAGTAGATAATGCCGGCCGTGCCGCTGGTATCAAAAATGGCATCAAGGGACCTGGCCAGTGCATAATCCTGAATGGCTGCATATACCTTGTCCTGAATGGGTCTGACCAGGTCTTGTCTCTTTTTAAAAAGCTCGCCGTCCTCGCCAAATTTGTCTTTCTGAAGTTTTCTGGCGTCTTTTTCCCGATTCATTATCTCCTCTTCCTTGAGTTTTCTTTGCTCATCTGTCAGAAGGACCTGTTCTGCCTGGTATTTATTGTACAAAGCTTTAATTTTATCATACTCTACCGCAATTTCTTGTTTCCAGACTGCTGCCACCCGATCCAGTTCGTCTTGTGCTTTTTTATAATCATCCAGGTTTTCGAGCACCTGATTGACATCCACAAGGGCAAATTTTTGTGCCTGAGCGGTAAGTCCCAGAGCCAACATTAAAAGAGAGGAGAAGAGCAATTTAAATTTATTCATGGTTTTAATTTTGAGAATTATGGATTAGACAAGCGGTGATCAGATAAGTTTCTTAAACGAATGTTAAAACATCTTAGTACCGCTGTTTCACATTTTTGTATTGTTTGAATAAAAACGATCGAGGGAAATTAAAAAGAAGACTGTCCGAAGTCAATATCCACTATCGGGCTTTTTTATAGACTGGAACGGTTGAGCAGGGTTCTCCGTACATGATACTATTGGCAAAGGGGATGAGTTTGGAAGTGACCAACAGATAGGCGGAAGCAGGGACTTCCAGATCGCTGCAGCCCTTGATAACCACTTTTGCAGATTCGTATTGACTCCAATCTTCTTGGTTGATATTTTCACCAATGACTTGCCGGGTGACTTCTGCCGGGTTCCCAAATCTCAGAGCGATCTCTTTTTCTGCGGCGTGTTTGGCTATCAACATATAGGCCCATGTCGGCACGATGGCATCGTTTGAGCACCAAACAGCCAACATTTTGTTTTCGTATTGATTCCAATCCAATTCTTTCAAAGCCTGTCTGAAATCAGCTTCTTTTAATATCCACTCTTTAAACAGAAATGGTTTGAGGTCAAAAGACACGATGGGTTTTTGAGGAAGGTATGGTTCGAGCTTTATGGTGACCAGTTTGCTGTTGCTCACCCGGTTGACCAAGGTCGTTTCATTGCTCATCTTCGGATTTTTCATTATCCAACACCGGAGCGAGCTCGATGGTTTCCTCGATGGGCGGTGCTTCTCCGATTTCCTGATCAGGTGGAGCAAAATCTTTGAGTTTGGGAAGATCGGACAGACTTTTTAATCCAAAATATTCCATAAACCTTAAACTAGTGCCCAGAAGAATGGGTTTTCCGGGTCCTTCGCTTCTTCCTTTAATTTCGATTAGTTCTTTTTCGAGCAATTTTTGGATCGAATGATCGCTGTTGACACCGCGTATTTGCTCTACTTCAGATTTCGAAATGGGTTGTTTGTAAGCAATGATGGCCAGTGACTCCATGGCAGCCCGAGATAGCTTTTTCCGATTATTGATCTTAATGTAGTCGGCTATCAGAGGAAAGTAATCGGGTTTGGACAAGAATTGAAAACCATCGGCGATTTCTTTGAGCTCAATGCCAAATTCTGGTGATTCGTATCTCTGGCGGATAGCCTCCAGAGCCTCATCGATAAGCTCTATATGAATGCTCAGGCCCTGGTTGTTTTCAAGGCAATATTTAATGTCTTCTTTGAGAATGGCTTGTGGCGCCGCAAAGATGAGACTTTCTATAGCAGGTATGTATTGGCTTGATTCCATGGTGCAAAGTTAGAAAACAGTCAGAGAGTAGGAGTCAGAGGATGAAATAAAATAGAAAATGGATTCTTTATTTAAAAAGACAGGGCACCACCCCGAGCGGGGCAGCACCCTGCATAACCCCAAAAAACCAAGTGAAAACTAATATCTTTAATGCTTATGGAAAATTTCAATCAAGGAGTTACAATAACAAGAACACAAATATGGTGATTTTGATTTTAGCCGGGCAGAAAAAACCTTTGTTTTATGTTAAATTATTAACCTGCTTTATTTTTTGATCCCTCTTTTATCCTTAAAAAACTTCTTTAGCAGGAGACCTGCCTCCTCAGAGCATAAGCCAAATTCGACCTGAGTCTTGGGATGGAGCAGATCTTTACCATAACGCATAAATCCAAGTTTTTCGTCTTCTGCCCCATACACCAGACGACCGAGTTGAGACCAACGAAGAGCTCCTGCACACATCACACAGGGTTCGAGGGTGACAAATAGACTGCAATTTTTTAAATACTTGCTTCCCAAAAATTCAGAACCGGATGTGATGGCCAACATTTCAGCATGCGCGGTCACATCGTGCAATAACTCCGTTTGATTGTGAGATTTAGCCAATATTTTGTTTTGGTGCACAAGGACGGCTCCGATCGGTATTTCACCCGCCAATTGGGCTTTTCTGGCCTCAGCCAGTGCCATTTTCATAAAATATTCATCGTTGAAAACTGATAGCAAAATGATAAAAATTTAATGGATTAGAGGCGTAAAGATATATCTTTGCAGATGGAAACAAACTTCTTCGCAGCACAATTTCCGGGTCAGGAAGCTCTGACCTTTGATGATGTTTTACTGGTTCCTTCCTATTCCGAGGTATTGCCCAGAGAAACGGACATTAGCACCCGGTTGACCACTGATATCAGGATTCACGTACCCATCGTTTCAGCCGCTATGGACACCGTTACCGAAAGAGACCTGGCCATCGCAATGGCCCGGATGGGAGGAATTGGCATGATCCACAAGAACATGAGCATCGAACATCAGGCTTCTGAAGTCCGCAGCGTGAAACGCTCTGAAAGCGGTATGATCATCGATCCCGTAACCCTTAAAGCGGATGCAAAGGTAAAGGAAGCACTTGCCCTGATGGAGCAACACAGCATTGGCGGTATTCCGGTGATCGATGAATCCAGCAAACTGGTGGGCATTCTCACCAACCGCGATTTAAGGTTTGAGGCGCATCCCAACCGACCGATTTCTGAAATTATGACACGGGAAAATCTGATCACTGCACCGGTTGGAACCAATCTGACCAAAGCAAAATCCATTCTCCAGAAATACAAGATCGAAAAATTGCCCGTGGTCAAGAAAGATGGAACCCTCATGGGTTTGATTACCTACAAGGATATTATGAAGTTGGAGAATTTTCCAAATTCGTGCAAGGACAATTTAGGTCGTTTGGTGGTTGGAGCAGCAGTGGGCATTGCCTCCGATACGATAGAAAGGGTGGAGGCACTCGTAGCTGTAGATGTCGATGTGATTTGTGTGGATACAGCCCATGGACACAGCAAGGGAGTACTTGATATGATCAAGTCCCTCCGAAAAAAATTCAAACATCTGCAGATCGTCGGAGGCAACGTCGCCACTGGAGAAGGCGCTTTGGCTTTGGCTCAAGCAGGTGTCAATGGGGTCAAGGTGGGAGTCGGACCCGGTAGCATTTGTACCACCCGTGTGGTGGCGGGGGTCGGTGTTCCACAGCTGACCGCGATCGCATTGGCGGCACACGCATTGAAGAAAAAAGGAATCCCCATTATTGGCGATGGAGGAATTAGATATACCGGTGACATACCCAAGGCCCTCGCGGCAGGAGCAAGCACCATCATGGCGGGATCGCTTTTTGCAGGGACCGAGGAAGCACCGGGTGAAACCATCATTTTTGAAGGAAGAAAATTTAAAGTGTACCGTGGTATGGGTTCCATTGGCGCCATGCAGCAAGGATCCAAAGACCGTTATTTTCAGGATGTGGAAGACGACATCAAAAAACTGGTGCCGGAAGGCATCGAAGGAAGACTTCCATTCAAAGGAAAAGTCTCAGAAGTCATGGTTCAGTATATTGGTGGATTGAAGGCCAGCATGGGATATGTGGGAGCAGCCACCATTACTGATTTACAAAATGCAAAAATGGTACGCATCACCAATAGCGGTATCACTGAATCCCATCCCCACAATATCACCATCACCAAGGAGTCCCCGAATTATAGCAGGAGGTAAGGGTGTGATACAACGATGGAAAAATATAAATATAAATATAGGATTCCATCTGCCCGATTAACAAATTCGGATTACGGTTCTGCTGCATTGTATTTTATGACCATCTGTACCCATAATCGTCATTACTATTTCGGTGATATTTTGGATGGAAAAATGCAATTATCAGAAATCGGTAATATCGTTGAAATCGAATGATTGAAAACATTTGATATACGTCAGGATATGAATTTAACCAAAGGCCATTATATTGTGATGCCAAACCATTTTCATGCCATCGTAGTCATTGGTAAAATCCATATAATACGAAACATGATTCCGATCGTAGAGACACCATGCATGATGTCTATGCGATAAATACCAATTCCAACAATCCCCCAAAAACAGATTTGGTCCCCAATCAAAAAATTTGGCTTCGATGATTCGTGGATTTAAATCGGCTGTAACCATTACTACCCACTAAATCAATCCTCAATTTCAGTGGCAATCAGGTTTCCGCGAAAATATAATTCGCAATGAAGATTCATATCATCGCATTTCAAATTACATCATTTATAACACATCCAATTGGATAGAGAATAAATTTTGTGATGATAGATAGAATTAATTAGCATCCAGATTTGTATAAAACTATTTCGCAATATCTTTCGAATGAGAATCTTACATTTTGAGTACTACTGATCATATTGCTTAAAATGTAATAAATACCACAATACTTTGTCCTCTTTTCTTTCACCAATCATTAGATTGTATTATATTTGTATAGATATTCACTTCAAATGTGGATAAAGATCAATTATTTATTTACAAAAAATCGAATGTGATGAAAGAGAAACTATTTTGTGCAATACTTATTTTAATCGGGCAATTTGCGGTAGCCCAGGATTATTGGGAGTGGGTGGATTCACCTCCCATTGGTTTGGTCAATTCCTTCGTACTGGATAAGGATGGACGTATGTATCAAGCGGTTTGTGACAGGATATACTATTCTGATGACCATGGCTCAAGCTGGGAACCTACCCAATTTTATTTTGACAATTGTTTTCCTTCCACATTGGCCATCAACAAAGATGGATTTCTTTTTGCGAGTACCATTTCAGAGGGCATCTACCGATCTGCAGATCGAGGCCAAACCTGGAAGCATCTGACCAATGGCTTGCCGGCTTGCTGCATCCAATCGATTGCATTTAATTCTGCAGGTCATATTTTTGTGGGGTCAAGAACCATGGGAATTTATATCTCTAAAGACAAAGGAGAGAGTTGGACAGAATTTAATGCAGGATTACTTCATTTAGGTGTAAGTGTGATTAGAATTAACGATAAGGATCATATTTTTGCCGGTACGGATCAAGGTATAGTATATAGATTTACGCAGCAGGGTTCCAAATGGTTTAATATAAACAGAGGCTTGAAGGGCGACAAGATTAATGATTTGGCCATTAATTCCAAAGGTCATCTCTTTCTTGGAACCAATAAAGGTGAATTGTATCGGTCTACCAATAATGGTGACCAGTGGACCCAATGTCTGAACAATTCTGCTTTCAAAACATCTTCGATTCGGTCAATTGTCATCAACCGTTTTGATGATATTTATATTGGGAGCCCCCATGGTGTATTGCGCAGCACCGACAATGCCCAAAATTGGACTTGGTTTAATCAAGGGTTGACCAATACCTATGTGTGCAAATTGGGCATCAATGCAAGAGATCAGATTTTAGCAGGAATTGAAATCGGAGTATTCAGGACCAACTCGTTGGTGAGTTCAACCAAAGAATTGTCAACATTGTATCCAAAGAATTTTGTTGAACAAAATTCTCCCAACCCGTTCAGCTCAACTACCCAAATTCCTATTTATTTGATGCGTGGTGATCGAATGACGGTAGATATTTTAGATGAATTTGGAAGAACCATAGACAACTTAAGGAATGAACCAATGGTGCAGGGTAGACAAATGATTGAATGGAATGCAGAATCTCACCCTCCGGGAATTTACTATTGCAGAGTAAGAGCAGCTGACTTTATACAAACGATTAAATTGATTGTGGTGAAATAATTTATTTTAATGCTGAACTTTGGATGTTTTGGTTCAGAACATTTTTTGAGCGATATCAAGGATTTAATTCAAATGGGAGGAGACTTGTTTTTATGATTCACAAGAATCAGCTTGGATATTGGAAAAGTCTCGTGGATTAAATCAAATACGTCAAATAAATGATTATTGTCAGGGCAGTTTACTGGTTATTCTCACGAAGGTCTCGAATTTTAATATCAAAGTCAATGCCATGCAATAATGATTTTGTTGAAGGATTGCTTAGGTGGGGTTACAGTTGGAATAAAAGCACGAAGGACACTTTTTTCTATGCCCCCCTATAATGCAAACAAATCCTGCCTTGGCTTAAGATAAGCTTTCTTTTATGTGGTTATATTCACTTAAATTCATGATTCATTTGTTTCTTTGTCCTCGCAATGAATCAACTGTCTTCTGATCTTCGAGTTTGTCATACCATCAAGGCGGTTCATTCATTCAATTTTAAAATCAATTGATTCAACCACGATTATGAAAAATATTTTTCTTCTTATTGCTCTGATGGCCATCAGCGCTCAAACTCGTGCACAGCAAGAAGCTTTATGGCTTCGGTATCCTTCCATTTCTCCGGATGGAAAAACCATATTGTTTAGTTATCAGGGAGACCTTTACAGTGTTTCATCAGAAGGCGGTGTCGCTACTCCACTGACCGTACACGAGGCATACGATTTTATGCCGGTTTGGTCACATGATGGACGTCAGATCGCTTTTGCCAGCGACCGCTATGGGAATTTTGATGTATTTGTGATGCCAGCCACCGGAGGCTCAGCCCAACGCCTGACTTATCATTCGGCCGGTGAATTTCCCAGTGATTTTTCGAGCAACGATCAAGAAGTAATCTACAGTTCCAGCCAACTGGATGCAGCTTCTCATCAACAGTTTCCCTCGGGAATTCTTCCGGAACTATACCGCATCTCCGTAGCTGGGGGAATGCCTCGTTTGTTGCTGACGACGACCGCGGAAGCTGCCAAATTCAATCGCGATGGATCTCTGCTGGTCTTTCACGATCGGAAGGGCTATGAGGATGAATTTAGAAAGCATCATACCAGTAGTGTGGCCAGGGATATTTGGAAATATGAAGTGAAGTCCGGTAAATACACCCGTCTTAGCAAATTTGAAGGAGAGGACCGACATCCTGTAATTGCTCCGGATCAACAAAATTGCTATTTTCTGAGTGAGCGAAGTGGCAGTTTTAATATTTGGAAAATGAGATTGGATGGAAGCAATCCAATACAGCTCAGTTTCTTTCAACGGCATCCTGTTCGGTCCTTGAGCATAAGCAATGAAGGTATCTTGTGCTTCAGTCAGGATGGAATGTTGTACACCATGAAGGAAGGTAGTGAAGCAAAAAAAATCACCGTTAAAATTTTAAACGACAAGCGTTATAATCCTTCAAAAACCATTTCGGTGGGCAATGGAATTTCAGAAATGACGCTGTCTCCCAATGGGAAAGAAGTGGCCTATGTCCATAGAGGTGAGGTTTTCGTTTCTTCTGTCAAGGAGGGCCACACAAAAAGAATCACCAACACTCCGGAACAAGAGAGATCGGTCAGTTTCAGTCCTGATGGTCGAAGCATTCTCTATGCCGGCGAACGCAATGGTAGTTGGAATATTTATCAAAGTACCCTGGCACGACAAGAAGAAAAGTTTTTTTTCAATTCAACCGTTCTGAAAGAGATTGCATTAATTGCGACTGATGCTGAAGAATTTCAACCGGCCTATTCTCCGGATGGAAAGGAAGTTGCCTATTGGGAAGAGCGCACGACATTGCGCGTGTTCAACCTATCCAGTAAAGCAACCCGAACAGTTTTACCGGGAGATCGCAATTACAGTTATGCAGACGGAGATCAACATTTTCGTTGGTCACCTGACAGCAAATGGTTACTGGCAGAATTTCTTCAGCCCAATCAGTGGATTGGCCAGGCAGGTCTCGTAGATGCCGCAGGAGGTAAAGAACCAATCAACCTTACAAAAAGCGGATACAGCAATTTTCAGCCCAAATGGATGATGGATGGGAAAATGATGCTGTGGTTTAGCGATCGGGATGGAATGAAAAATGACGCCAGCTGGGGAGGTCAGGCAGATGTCTATGGAATGTTTTTTACACAGGAGGCCTACGACCGATTTATCTTGAGCAAAGAGGAATATGAAATTTTGAAGGAGGAAGAAAAAGAGAAAAACAAGGAGAAAGAAAAAGAAAGCAATCCAGCAGAGGACAAGTCCAGAAATAAATCCGAAACGGAAACAAAAGAGAAAAAAGAGGAACAAAAAAAGATAGAGCCTCTGAAATTTGAATTGGATGGGATTGAAGACCGGAAACAAAGACTGACCATACATTCTTCCCTGCTGGGTGATGCCATCCTTTCCAAAGATGGTGAAAAGATGTTTTATTTGGCCAGGTTTGAAAAAGGCTTTGACCTTTGGCAGACAGAATTGCGCACAAAAGAAACCAAGATTCTCCTGAAGTTGGCAGCTGATGGAGCCGGTTCTTTAACGCTTGATAAAGAAGGCAAATTCATTTATCTCTTGACCGATGGAAAAATGATCAAGGTCGAGGTGGAAAGCGGAAAGCAGGAAAGCATCGGAATAAAAGGTGAAATGACCCTCAACGAAGATGTGGAGCGTTCCTATTTGTTTGAACACGCGTGGAGACAGGCCAAGAAAAAATTCTATGTAAAAGATTTGCATGGGGTGGATTGGGAAGGATACAAAAAAGATTACAGCCGTTTTCTGCCCTACATCAACAACAATTTTGACTTTGCAGAAATGATGAGCGAGCTATTGGGAGAATTAAATGCCTCGCATACAGGAGCTCGTTTTCGTCCGTCCGTTCCCCTGGGTGATCAAACGGCATCATTGGGATTATTTTATGATCAGACTTATACCGGCAATGGTCTGCGAATTCAGGAAGTGATGGCCAAAAGTCCGGTCATCCAAAACGGATCTAAAATAAGAGCCGGAGTGATTATTGAAAAGATAGATGCCAATACAATTACAACGGAGACCAATTACCACAGCCTGCTCAATCGCAAAACCGGCAAACCCACCCTTTTGTCACTTTACGATCCTGACAGCAAAACCCGCTGGGAGGAGGTGGTCAAACCCATTGGACTCGGAGAAGAGGGAGAGTTGCGCTACAAACGATGGGTAGAACGTTGCAGGCGCATCGTGGACAGTCTGAGTGGAGGCCGCATTGGTTATGTCCACGTTCGCGGAATGAATGATCAGAGTTACCGCACCGTGTATGAGGAAGCTCTTGGAAAAAATGCCGGAAAAGATGCGCTGGTGGTGGACACCCGTTTCAACGGAGGAGGATGGCTACACGACGATCTGGCTACTTTTTTGAATGGCAAAACCTATATGACCTTTATGCCCCGTGACCAAAACATCGGCAATGAACCTCAATTCAAGTGGCGAAAACCAAGCGCAGTAGTGATGAGCGAAGGCAATTACTCGGATGCCCACATGTTTCCATATACTTATCGCGCGCTGGGGATTGGTAAGTTGATTGGTATGCCAGTTCCGGGTACCGGTACCGCTGTGTGGTGGGAAGGACTTCAAAACGGAGTGGTCTTTGGAATACCGCAGGTGGGAATGGTGGATACCAATGGCAAATACCTCGAGAATCAACAGTTGGAGCCGGATTTGCTGGTACCCAATGATCCCGACGAGTTGAGCCGCGGTCGCGATCAGCAATTGGAAGCGGCAGTAGAAGAGCTTAAAAAACAAATTGGAAAGTGATTCGCAGGGTCCAAAGCACTCCAAAATCGCTATGATAAAATATCTAATCAAACACTAAAACCATTTTGGAATATAATGGGATTCTTGAAGAACCTCCTTTGGATCGCTTATACGAACGCAACAACAACAAAGAAGAAATGAAACAGCCAATATGGAAGAATTAATATCTCCAAAATACCAAATAAAATAAGCTGATATTTTTTTTTGAGCTGCTGACTTTCTTCATTAGAAAATCGCATGTTGTAGGATAGATTTGTTTTAAACACTCCTGTACAAATTTCGGTCCAGTGGAGCCACCATATTTGAATCCAAGTGGCTTGCATTTGAACATTATCAGCTTATCTTAATTCTGTGTTTATAAATTCTCCATAATTCCACGGTACTCCCTTCCGATGGGAATAGAAATTCCATTTATTTCAACTTGTTCTGATGTGTATGATTCAACTTTGGTCGTTGAGATGATAAAGGAACGGTGTATTCTCTTAAAAAGTTTTTCAGGAAGCAGGCTTTCCATTTCATGGGTACTCAACTTTGACGTAAATTGATTTTTGATCGTCACAATCTTGATATACTCCCTTTGACTCTCAATGTATAAAATATCGGAATAGAGAATTTTCACTTTTTTCTTTTGAACATTCAGAAAAATGTAGTCTTTCCTGGTAGGTGCATCATCAGTCTCTGAACCATCTTGGCGAGTGATCTTTACCTTATTGACGGCGACCAAAAAGCGTTCGAATGAAAAGGGTTTGAGAAGATAGTCTGTCACATTCAGATCATAACTCTGCAAGGCATATTGATGATAGGCGGTTGTAAAAATAACAGCCGGCGGGTGAACCAGGGTTTTCAGGAAATCTATTCCCTTTAGTTTTGGCAGATGTAAATCAAGGAAAATGAGATCAGTTTTATTTTCACGCAGAAATTCAATAGCCAGCAGTGCATTTCGGAAACTTCCTTCTAGTTCCAAAAATGGTACCTGTCCTATATATTCGATGAGTACTTTCATGGCCAAGGGTTCGTCCTCAATCACAATGCACTTGATATTAGACATGGCTTGTCAAATTAATTTTTAATGTAACTACAAAGACGGAGTCAACGGAATGGAAGCTCAAGTCGTAATCAGTATAAAGCAGTTGAAGTTGCTTTTTGACATTCGTAAGTCCAATGTTTTCCTTCATCATCTTTTCTTCTCCGGAATATTCGTTTGAATTTTTTACCTTGAAGCACAATTGATTGTTTTGAACAGAGAGATGGATATCCACAAAGGGCAAATGACTGGATTCAGAGACACCATGCTTGAATGCGTTTTCGACCAGGGGTATCAACATGAGAGGCGGCAGTTTCTGTTCCTTATCATCTATGTCATATACAAAATTTACTTTGAGAGAATCATCATACCTCAGTTTTTCAAGGGCAATATAATCGTTGACAATGGCTATTTCTTGCTCCAGGCTGATAAACTTTTCACTGGTTTCATACAGCATGAATCTCAATATGGAAGACAATCTCAAAATAGATTCCTGAGTCTGGTCTGATTTCTCAATGGCCAACGAATATATATTATTCAATGTATTGAATAAAAAATGAGGATTTGTTTGGGACTTGAGGTAATTCAATTCTGCTTCTTTTTTTTCAAGCAAGAGTTGTTGGGTGACTTGTTTAAGTCTGTAATTATCGTATAAAAGTTTAGACAGACCAAAGAAAATAAAGGAGCTGAATCCGCCCTGAGCTTGAAACAAAACATCTTCCATCATTCTTTGATACGCGGTGTCTGGAACGATGCTTACATGCCTTAAAATGGTATAAATCTGACATTGGACTCCCAGTACTTTCCAGCCATACAATCCAAATGAAAGGAGTATAAAGTGTAAGCCTGTGAAAAGGATCCCGGCCAGAAAGTTGACATAGATCATTTTTCTCTTCTTTATGATATAGGGTACGCTCCATTCAAAGAAAAGCAAATGGACCCCCGTAATAAAGACTGCTCTCCATACCTCATTCAATACTTGTGGAACAAAGGTTTCTTCATGTGTCATGAATGCAGAAAAAATCCATAACAAAAGCCAGGCAAGCCCTGACCACAAATAAAATTGATATCGATTGAAGGCCGAAGAAAATTTCATACCTGTTTTTAAGGGCAAAGTTCAGCAATTGTTTTTACATCTGCTCTCTCACGATACAAGATCTTTGTGTCGTTTGTAGACCATTTCTTGTTGTTTGTTGACGCAGCGCTTATTAACAGATTACATTGGTATAACATTGCACCGTATTGTATCAGCTTATTGAATTTTTTTCAGTTTAAACTCAAATAGATTTATATACATGAAACAGTTCCTTCTATCCGCATTCATTCTCATCTTTGGATCTTGCTTCCAGGTAGCTTTTGGTCAGGACAAGGTAGTAGATCTTCCCATGGATCAATTTGACAAAATCTTGTCGGAGCATTTCAAACCAAATGAAACAGGTGCTACTGTTTTGGTTTCAAAAAAAGGACAGGTTATCTATCATAAGGCTTTCGGTATGGCGAATCTTGAATTAAATGTGCCCATGCATACAGATCATGTATTCTGGTTGGCTTCCATTGGTAAGCAGTTTACTGCGGTCGCCATCCTCCAATTGATCGAAAAGGGAAAATTAGAACTGCACGACGAAATCACCAGATTTATTCCTGATTATCCTACGCAGGGAAATAGAATCACCATTGAACATTTGCTCACCCATACCTCTGGCATTCATAATTATTCAGGAATCAAAGACCCGGAAAAGAAATTGGCGGTTGATTGTAAACCGGAGGAGGTCATAGATTTCTTCAAGAACCTGCCAATGCGATTTGCACCGGGAACAAAATGGGAATACAGCAATTCTGGATACTTTTTACTGGGTTACATTATTGAAAAAATTTCCGGTAAAAAATATGCAGAATACCTGGATGAAAATATTTTTAAGCCATTGGGAATGGCGAATACCCATTTTGCCAATAACAAAAGAATTATTAATAACCGTGTGGGTGCTTATAGTATGGGAAACCAAGGTTATGAAAACTCGAGATATTTAAATGAGACGATTATTTTCTCTGCCGGAGCAATCCAAACCACGGTTTCAGATTTTTTTAAATGGCATGAGGCAGTTCATTCTTACAAATTGGTCAGGAAAGAAACCATGGACAAAGCTTTCAACCGATATAAATTGTCGGATGGGCAAGAAGTGGACTATGGCTATGGTTGGCGTCTTGGATACTTGTACGATCGTCCAAGCATTTGGCACGGCGGGATGATCGAAGGTTATGGAACCATGGAACTCCATTTGCCAAAGGATGATGTATTTATTGTGATCTTAACAAATTGTGATTGTACTTATCCCAAGGATATTGTCAGGAGATTGGCCGCATTGACCATCGGAAAGCCCTACCAATATGAGGAAATCATCATTGATAAAAAAGTGTTGTCTCATTATTCAGGACTTTATGAAAATCAAATGGGTCGCCAACATCTGATTACAGTCATTGAAAATCAACTCTATTTTCATTCCGGCAGAGGACCCAAATTCCAATTAAAGCCCTATCAAATAGACAAGTTTTATTTCGCAGATGATTTAATGGAAACCATTGAATTTGATAGAAATCATCAGGGAGAAATAGTCTCATTCACTCTCCAGAAACTCACTGGAAACGAATCATTCCTTAAAACAAATAAACCGATTCCGGATGAAAACGGAATCAAGCTGGAAGAGAAGATTTTAGCAAGTTATGAGGGTGATTATGAAATTCCATCGGCTTTCACTTTTAAGGTTGTCCGGGATGAATCGCGAATCTTTATAAAAGTAGTCGGACAAGACCCGTTTGAAATTTATGCTCAGACAGAAAACAAGTTTTTTGCCAAGGTGGAAGATGCTCAATTTGAATTTATGAAAGACAGTGCGGGGAAAATTACAAAAGTAATCCTGAACCAGGGAGGAAGACAAATTGAAGCGATCAAATTAAATGAACAATAGAAATTTTATAAAGCTGTAATCATAAAAAATGAATGACATATCTATCTTCAGACTTTATCTATTGAGAGCGGTCTACCTTTTTGTAGCAGTGGGACTGGGCTTTACAATATGGCCTACCATCATTGGACACACATCCATTCTGCCTTTATGGCGTGGTGTTGGATGTAGCATGCTCGCTGCTGTATCCATTCTTGCATTAATTGGAATCCGTTATCCTTTGGCCATGTTACCCATTCTTTTCTTCGAACTCATTTGGAAATCTGTCTGGCTTATCGCCATTGCGCTGCCACTTTGGACTTCAGGACAAATGGATCAGATAAATTTGAATACGACCTATGATTGTTTGACAGGAGTCATTTTTCTTTTTGTCATTCCCTGGAAATATGTTTGGTTTCAATATGTAATTAAGAATGGGGACCCCTGGCGTTAAAATTTTTTAAATCCACTTCTATGAACGCAAATGAACTAAAGAAAACAGCGAGGTTGACTGGAATCTTCTATCTCCTTTGGATATTTACTGCATTTTATAGTCTTGTATATGTACAATCAAAAACTTATGTCAAAGGAGATGCTGCGGCCACCGCTGCCAATTTTCTGGCGAACGAATTCATATACCGAACAGGGATCGTCAATGGCTTAATTGGTAGCATCCTTTGGATTTTTATCGTTTTGTTATTGTATCGCATGTTTGTGCAAGTTCACAAAGCGCAGGCTCTTTTGATGGTGGTATTGGTATTGGTCCAAATTCCGGTCTTTTTTATCATGAATGCCCTGGATCTGACCTCACTCATGCTTTTTAAAGGTGAAATATTAAAAACATTTGAACTTTACCAACGACAAGATCTGTCCATGTTTATCATAAAAATAAACGACTACATTTCTATTGCGCTTGAAATGTTTTGGGGTCTATGGCTTTTCCCGTTTGGATATCTGGTGTATCAATCAGGATTTATCCCAAGAATATTGGGTACATTTTTGATACTTAATGGAATAGCCTATGTCATTCATTGTTTGACCCATTTAATTTTTCCAATTTATCAGGATTTTGTTTTTAAATTATCGACTCCCATTTGGACTCTGGGAGAAGTTTCAATCATGTTATGGCTAGTAGTCAAAGGGGCTAACATTCATCAGAAAGATCTGTTGGAAGAAAACAAAATTTAATTTTACCCTTTGCAAACAACATATCTTTGGACCAGTCCTGTAAAAACAAATGTGGTAATACAGTAAAAATTTGATCCAACGGAAATGAAAGATTATTCTCTACATTGTATAATTGCTTAGAATGGCAAAAGGCACTTGAGAAATATACAAATTCCTTTGACTGAACAATTTGTCAAAAATGATCATTATCTATGTGAATTTTTAGCTTAAATTTATTTTTTCGTTCATTTGTTATCATCTCTTGGAAACCATTTCCATAATAGTTTTAGCCATCTAAAATTCCCTTCAATCTTGGAAATTTTGAGTAGAATAGAATTCCAAAAACTTAGTCTCAAGGATCTTGATGAACTGCGGGAAATCAGCATAAAGACTTTCTATGAGTCCTTTGCCATGGGCAATACTGAGGAAAATATGAGGAAGTATTTAACTGAGGCTTTTTCTTTAGAACAGTTAAGTGCAGAACTTACGGATGAAAATGTTGAGTTTTACTTTGCAAGCATTCATCAAGAGCGAATAGGATATATAAAACTAAATCATGGTCTGGCACAAACCGAGATGAAGGAAGACAATGCTCTTGAGATCGAACGCATTTATGTTTTACGCAATTATCAAGGCCAAAAAGTAGGGCAAGCCCTTTATGAAAAGGCACTTCATATAGCAAGACAACATAAGCTTGACTATATATGGCTGGGCGTTTGGGAAAAAAATACAGCTGCCATCAGGTTTTATGAAAGAATTGGTTTTGTTGAATTTGACCGGCATATTTTCAAATTGGGCGATGAAGATCAAACAGATATCATGTTGAAAGTAAGAGTAGAGCACAGCTGAGAGATACTTAATTTAATATAACTGTAGAAAAAAATTAGCCGGGACTTCAACTCCGATCAGAGTCAGGGTCCCGGCTACAGGATAGAAGATAGGTTATTGAAATCAATGAACCAGGATGCTTCTAGTGTATGTTTTATTTTCTGACAGAACTTTTAAATGGTAAGCTCCTGAAGGAAGCTGGCTTACATCTAATTGATTTGTATTCGAAAAATCAGATAGATTTTTAGAAAGAATTAATCTACCCTGGGCATCATACCATTGATATTCTTTGATTTTACCTTGGTCTAACAATTCCATAAAGATGAAATCTGATCCCTGGCATCGGATATTCTGCAGAAACAATCTGAGTGCTGGGGTCAATTTTAAATAAGCCATGAGTTGTGCCTACAAGGAGTGATATGGTCTTGCTGTAATGGATTTTATGTAGGAGCAATGTGCCATGTGACCCATCTTTCATTTTGTCCAGAGAAATTGAATTGAACTCAATTTTAATATGGGCCTGCTTGTTTTTTGTCGCAGCAATTAATAGGTCCTTATTTGGCAACAGCTTGATTACTTCATTCTGTCCACAAAACCAAATCGTTCCGTCTTCCAGCTCCACAAGCTTACATAGGAAGGAATAATGCTCTTCTATATTCACATGAAAGAATTGATCGCTCCCAACATCCAAAATATCCAAACCATTTTCATGTTCTACCCAAATCCAGCCACGACTATCTTCGAATAATTGACGAATTTCGCCACCACCCACTGCAAATGGATTAAACGGATCCGGTGAAAATATCTTAAATCGGGAGCCATCGTACCGGTTGAGTCCGTCTTTGGTGGCAATCCAGATAAATCCATCTTTGCTTTGGATCATATCAAAGATCATCTCTTGGGAGAGTCCGTCATTGACCGTCAATCGGGATATGACAGGCACTGATTGCCCGGCCAGCTGTTGTGCAAGAAGAAATAAAATGAAGCACCGTAAAATGGACATTATATGGACTTGAAAAAAGCTGGTGTAAATATTAGTTTTTAACTTTATAAAAATTTAACAATCTAAAAAGTCGATCACTAATAAATGATTAGCTTTTCTATTGAGCTTCTCTTATTGGAGCTTAGCTTAACGAAGTAAACTCCTTTAGGAAGATCGGATACATCAATATCAGAGTTAGCTGATTGATTTAAGCTTTGAGTTAAAGTTATACCTTGCTCATTCAGAATTTCGATGTGGTATATTTCTGTGCCGGAAATAGTCAGTTTATTTTGTGTCGGGTTGGGATAGAAGATGATTGTCTCATCTGAATCAGGGTTATTTGCATCGGTTGATTGGACAGCTTCATAGAGTCTGACAGATTGGAGGGTCCCTAATACAAGGTCTTTATCGCCATCGTTGTCAATATCTGCAAAAACCGGTGCTACAGAGGTTGGCCCTGTAATATCTCTAAAGGGGTTATCTATGCCGGTTTTTTTTGTAAATTTGGCAGCTTGCTTCGAGCCGGTGTTTTCAAAATACAGGAGTTCCGGTGATGACAGGTCATGTCCTATGACTGCGTCGGTTAACCCATCTTCATTGACATCGTGAAATGCAATTTTGGATCTCGCACTCAATCCTGCTGTAGCTATAGGATTCTCCGCTTCATTTCTTGTAAATTTTGGTTCATTCCTAGTGCCTGTATTTTCATAAAACAGAATGTTACCATCCGCATCGGTAATAAACACATCCATGTCCATATCTCCGTCAAAATCCATGAAGGCAGGATAGGTACAGATTCCTTCTGTCAGGACCTGATCCAGGGGATTCATGGCATCAGTGACCCAAACAAAATCCGGGTTCATGGCATTGCCATCGTTTCTGAAGTATCGGATGATATTGACCCACACTCCGGAAAACATATCCATATCTCCATCACCGTCAATGTCTACGAAACTCGGAGCGCAACATCCGGAGTTATTTCTATAATTAACGAGAGGATTGTCAGAACCCGTTTGTTGGGTGTAGGCCGGATTGGATCGGGTTCCTGTATTTCTGTAGAACAGCATTTCATTTGAAGCATATTGCCCTACGAACAGATCAAAATCACCGTCCGCATCAATATCTACCAAAGCCGGTGAAGCGTAGTTAAACAAGCTAACCGGTGCAAATGGATTGATCGTTGCTAATTTGTAATCATATTGCGCATCAGTTCCGTCGGGAATTGCAAGAAGAAGGCAACTAATGGCCAAAATTGATTTAATTTCAGATTTTACCATGATTTTTTCATTTGAAGCAAAAATAGGCATTTTTAGGGCATGGTTTCGATTAAATTTGAGGCGGTGGCAAGCTATTGTATTTGCAGCTGTTTTTGGCTTATCGATCGATTTTGGGGGGATAAAGCAAATTTTCAATTCCGAAAGACCCAATTCAATATGAAATTGGGAAGACTGGTTTCTATTCAGGAAGAACAAATACAAATCAAAATACAATAAAACTCCCTCCCGTGTGAAAAGCCATATATATTTCAAAAGTCAGTCTTGCATGAATCATTGCATCTATACCATTCCTGTACAGTATCAGAATAAGCATAGACTTGAGTGATTCAAATTATCATTAATCGGACGAATCAAAATGATTTGACGAGGATTTAAATGTAATTCCAGGAATATGCATTTGCTGAATTGGTCTTTTGTTTCAAAATATATCTACTGAGTCTGTGTTATTAATTTCAAAGAGGGATTTATGTTGAAGACCAAGATAACGATAATGTGAAATTAACCAAGATGAAGAAACCCCCAATCTCTTCTACTAGGACATTCTTGTACTCTAATAAGATTCATTTAGTATTAATTTATTGAATCTAATATTCTATTTGTATCATATATTGAGATTGGTATTTGCTATGATTTTTCTAGTAAAAACATTCGTTCCGGAAAACGATTATAAGGATAGATAGGGTAGAAAGGGTTTATGGTGCAGAATAGACGGATTAAATATGGTATGATTTCAGATGAATGAATCGGCACTCGATTTGAGTTAATTGCTTTTCAGTTTGGGTAAATAATGGATTTGGAATAGATAGTATTTCACCCTGATCAGCAAATGGAGTCGCGATTAAAAATTGGGTATTTGAATGATCTGCCGGATACATGCTTGATGTAAAATCTATAAGGGAATTAAACCACAAGTGATTCAATGTTCTGCTGAACATGTGAAAGTTTATATTCCTCTTTTTCTGTGACACTAGTTTTTTTTATCAAAAAAAAAATAATGCAATCCCATCGATTAAATCATAACAAATCAAAATTCATGCTTTTTTCTTATTTGAGGAAATTGACTGGAGTAGGTATATCTTTGATTATCACAACCAAATATTGCATCTAGAGATAAATCAATGGATTCATTATCTTTGAAAAGCCTCAATTTGTTTTCTGGTAATGTTAATCTTGTAGTGAAGATGGTTAAAAAATACGCTGGTCATGTGCCCACTTCCTTTTCCAAGGAGGAATGAATTTTCTTCTATAGTTTGATACCATTTATTGGAATACTCGAGAAATTCTACGTCTCTTGAAATAATAAAGTTGGGATGATCAAAGGCAATGTAAATGGACGAAAGATTTTTGGTTTGCACCAAGACGTGGTTGGAAGTATGTAGTATTTTGTTCTCATACAAATGAAAATTGGAAACCAATCCTTCTTGTTTAGAATTCGTCATTGCCATTTCCTTGATTCTTTGCAAAGTCGATTCCAGATCAACGAGTAAACCCATTGCAATATCTTTGTCAAGGTCTCCTGCTTCAAAATAAAATCTAATTTGTTCTAAAGTTATATCAATTACATTGGTGTTCCAGTATTCAAATGTATTGAGATTGGCATATTTGTCCCATATTGTTTTAATCTTAGAGATCAGATCCGGAGGAAATCCATTTGAATCAAAAGGGGCACGAATATACTGTTCTACCTTCCAAACAGTTTTCGCAAAAACATAAAACATGAAAAGTGCCAGATTGGGATAAAGAAAGTAGTAAAATATCGGTAATTCTCTGGTTGCATAAAAAACCTTAGCTTCTTTTTCCTGATCCAGTCCACTCAAATTGATTGAAAGTCTGGTCAGGTATTCCTCTATATTTCTAATTGGATAAACGATATTAGGCACAGAAAACAACTTTAATTTTCCAAGATTGCCAAATAAGTCATTGGTGTCAATGGAGTAATGTTTGATCAGGAATAGCATTTCATCAACCGTATAAAAATGATCAGCCCTGTTTTTCTTATAAATAGCAGTAATACTGCAATTTAACAATTCGGCCAATTCATTCACCCACCTTTTCTTGTCCTTAATATTTTCTTTTAACAAATCGTGAAACCGGTTCTTGATTTCCTGATTAAAATTATTCATATTGTATAAATTTATAAGTTTTTATGGTTTAAAAATATCAATTTTAGCCAAAGATAAGTAATTAGTTACTATTATTTTAAAATTTTGTACAAAAAGTTTAAAAAACTAGTTTAAATCTGTCCAACAAATCCAACACATGACATTCAGAGGCAAGTACTTTTGTTCTGATAATTTTATTGTTCACTTTTAACACCTAATTTTATGTTACACTATTCCCACATTTTTAAGTATTGGCAAAATTTAATGCCTTTAAGAGCTTTTAAAATATGCCTTTTGATCCTTGTTGTATTTTTTGATCATTCAGTTGTCCAAACACAAGATTTGGATCCTGTTAAAAAAATTAGTTATGATCAGCTTGAGACCGTTTCATTTGCGATTTCCAGTGATTTAAGCCTGGAGACTCTTCACCCATCCGACATTCTAATGGCACGTAGTGAAGTAACTAAAAAAAGCAAAATCATCACGGTAGATCAGTCTGGTAAATTAAGAACGGAAACAATTTCGTTGTATAGCAATGGTCAAGAAAAGAGCCAATTTACAAGACCTTATCGAACCGTTCTGGATGATCAAGGAGTTAAATTTTATAATGCTGAGAATGTCCTTTATTTTCAAGAGCAACATTCAGAAGGTGAAGAAATTCCAACTTTTGAATTAACGGAAGATTTTATGGATCATTTTGGCTATCATCCCACCTTGCAAAAGCCAAATCAAGATGAGCTATATGCACTGATTAATTCTGGTTTTTCAATTGATTTTGATGGACAGAGTATTCTGACCTTAGTTGATTCTAATTTCCGCGCAGTTTTTGATTTTATCAAGCAATCCACTTTGGAGGAATTTTATAAAAATGGTGTATTGCACCATAGCATATATACCCAGTTTTCTCCAGAATTGGAAAATGGTATGACTGTTAAAGTCTTGACTATTGATAAGTCTTACCTCTCCCTAAGAAATGGAGGATTAATGGAAAAAACCACTCAGACTGAATTTAATAATTATGAAATAGACAACCAATCAGTTTATCAAATAGAGAATTTTAACGATTTAAACACGAGATCCAATAGTTCTCAGTCGAGAATAACAATAAATCAATTTGACAACAAGGTATTTACAAAACAAGAGTCGGTGGTTTTATGGCCTAATCCAATGACAGATATCATAAATGTTGAGGTGAATGATTCTGCTGGTAAATTGGAATACAGGATATTAAACTTACAAGGTCAAACCATTGTCTCAGGTGGATTTCAAAGAAAAATACAAATTAACCTTTCCGACATTTCTAGCGGATCATACATTCTGGAAATTAAAAATGGAACTAATTTTTACTACAAAAAATTTCAAAAAATCTAACATTGTTTAACTAACTAGAAAAATTACATCATGAAAAAATTAAACTTCACTATATTGTACCTTATTATGTTTTATCTTGGCAATGTCATGGCTCAGGAAATTCAAGGTCAAAATAACCAACCAGGTGGTGCAGCAGGATTTAATCAAGTGATTGGATTAGGCGGACCTTCAATAGAAGCTAATTATGTACCAACACAGGTCGATAATCCACCAGTATCACCTGCTCCGGATGAAGGGCTAAGAAACATTTTTTGGGTGCACGGACTAAATGGTGACATTGGTTCTTGGGCAAGAGCTGCTACTGCATCTGAATTTAATGTAGCACCTGACTTTTCGGCGAGAAAAGTAATTTCTAATTCGAATTTCACCTATACCCAGTCTTCTGGTTTGTTAGATGCATCTGCACAGGTTGGTACCTGGATTAGAGGCACCAAGGATAATCATCCCGACAGAGACTTTATCATTGCACATAGTCAAGGAGGAATCGTCAGCCGTGGATTGTTGCATTTAAATTTTTGCACCACGCCTAAAACCAAACCAAATTTTGGAGGTTTGGTCACATTTTGTAGTTCACACCAAGGAGCACTTTTATTGAATAATGTAGCAGAATTTGAAAAATTGGCTATAAAAATGTGTACTGAGATGAATGACGGTCCAATACTCGAAGGATTATTAGATTTCAAAATTTTTGGTTTACCTCTTCCCTGGAGACTGGGAAAGAAAGTATTGGTAACCGTGGATAGCCTTTGTGAAGATTTTACCAAAACCATTTTCCCATTAGTATTAAACAAAGAAACACCAAACATTACCAAAGATTATGAAGTTGGGGCACCATTGTTAAAAAAGATGAACGATTGTCTGGACGGAAATCGAGAACTTGAAGTTTTTCCTAAAGTTGCATTTTATGGTGTTGAACCAAAAGAACACCTTATGCTTAGAACTGTTCTTTATTTTGCGAAATCTTCTCAAGTACCAGATTATTTTCAAGCCAAAGATGATGATGAACTTATTTCTGATTTTGATACAACATATTCAAAATATCGAAGAAAATATGAAACTTATGCAAATAACTATAATATTGCTTATGATCACTATAATAAACTTGAGTGTTATAAAAAATGGAAAATTCTACCACCACCTTGTCATCAGCTAAAGAAGGACGTTGAAAAGTATAAAATTCTCAAGGAAGCTTACTTAAAAGGAGTGAATTTTTTAGATCAAATGGATGATCAGTATAAATTAATTATTGGAGCTTTGGAAATCAAAAAAATCACAAAACATTTCTGTGTTTGTGAGAACCGTTTGACTGGTAGGGTTGAACGGTATGAAGTCAGCGATCCTACTTTATGTAATAGAAAGACCAGACCAGAAATAGAATGTTATCCTTTAGATCAGATTGAGTATTTAAGAATAGAAAAAGATTCTGACGGGGTCGTGTTGGCAGAATCTGCAGCCAATTTACCGGGTGCTACTTATGCTCCTCAAGAAATGAAAAATTCCTCTCATATGCAGGCAAGAAATGATGAGGAATTGAAAAAGGGCTTAATAAGGTTGTATGAGGGAGGAACCGATCCATTTTTTAGAACTCGTGCGAAATAGATTAATTTACCAATGGAGGCAATTATTTGCCTCCTTTTAATTAAATAACAAAATGAAACAATTTACTTTAATGCTTGGATTATTTTTTTACATACTCATACATTTGGCGTGTGAGCCACACGATATGCCTTGCATAAATCCACCTTGCGAGCCGATAGACACTACTATGCCAAAACCAATGGTCGATACCAATATTGTGTGGAAACACAATGCTGACACCAATCGGAATATATGTTCTACTATGAAGCCGGTGTTATTTGGAAACACAGTTTTATTCAGCCGCAGAACCTCAGGAATCCCGGATGGATTTATGTTTTTTGATAAAAAAACAGGAGAGCTTCTCCATTTATACGAGGATCATATTAGCCCAAATTGGAAATCTGGATCCACTTATCAATATGAACAATTTTGTGTGGTAACAGATTGGCATGAGGTCTTCCTGTTGGATTTAACAACGAATAGATTGATTAAACGAATCAATCTCAGAGATTATGGATATGAGGGTTTACCGAGAATCGGTGGACTTGGTGAATGGGTGTATCTTCCTGTTGAAAAAGTAGGACATCCCAAACAGGAATATACCAATATCTGGTTGCGCTGGAATATGATGACTTACCAATTGGAAGAGGTGCTCACCATCGTGGATCAAGGCACTTTTGTCGCAGGTTTTGAATCCCTTGCTTTTTGGTTTAAACCAAATGGAGATACTGTGATGATCTTTCAAAATAGACAATACGATTTTATCAATCGAAATCGACGCATCGATCTTTACGCTTACAATATGCGGACCAGAGAATTTGAATGGAAAGTTGACTCATTTACCCGAACAGGTAATACCAGTATCTTCCCAATAATCATTCAAGAGGACCGATTGTATTTTCAAGGAGGGAATGAGGCATTTTGTTTTAGCTGTGTCGATGGAAGTGTAATTTGGAATCAATATTTTCCCGGTGAAGGTTTTTTTGTTTCAAATGCGATTTTAGAGGAAGGATTATATGTACTCAAGGGTGAAACAAAAAAAATGTACGCAATCGATCATAAATCTGGAAATATAGCCTGGGTTAATAATGATGCTGGTACATCCTCAAGCAACTTGGTATATCACAAAGGTTCTATTTATTATGAGACGGGTCAGGATGGTTTAGGAGTCCTACGAAGGATTAGGGTAAGAGATGGAAAGGTGGATTGGACCTTGTTTCCAAGCTCCTACAAACAATTTTCACACGCATCCTACGGGCCATCCGGCATTGCAATTGACCATGAGACCGACCTGTTGTATGCCAATGACCGGGTGTATCATTTGTGTATTAAATTGCCAAAATAAACCCTGTTTTTATGATTCAAGAACTACCTAAAACTATTTGAATTATTTTTAACACTAAGATTATGAAAACAATTAAATTGATTTGCTTATTCTGTCTTTTAAATGGATTTATGAGTTGTGAACCCAGTGATCTGATCACAATTATTTTAGATCAACACCCTCAGGATACCACATTTACTGCGTCAGTTATAGACAGCAATATTGTTTGGAAGTACAATCCGGGTTTAAACCGCAATATATTCTCTTCCATGAATCCAGTACTGTATGGCAATACCGTATTGTTTAGCCGCAGGACTTCGGGATTACAGGATGGGTTAATGTTTTTTGACAAAAAGACAGGAGTGCTTCTGAATTTATTTGAAAATCATACGAGTAATGAATGGTTATCTGGAGAGAGCTATCAATACCAGCATTATTGTGTACTGACTGACTGGTACGAAGTATTTTTATTGGACATGGAAAACAAAAAAATACAAAGAAGATTCAACCTAAAAAATTTTGGATATGAAGCCCGTCCCAGGATTTCAGGATTTGGAGAATGGATATACATTTCTGTAGGCCATAATGGCCATCCAAGGAAAAATTATACAAACACATGGTTGCGATGGAACCTGACCACAGACCAAATGGAAGAGATCTTGTCTATAGAAGATCCAGGAACTTTCGAAGCAAGTTTTGAATCACTGGCTTTTTGGTTAAAGCCAAATGGAGATACCGTAATGATCTTTCAAAACCGACAATATGATTTTATTAATAAAAATCGGCGTATCGATCTATATGCTTTTAATATAAGGACTAAGGAATTTGAATGGAAATTGGACTCTATTACCAAAACTGGCAATTCCACTATTTTTCCAATTCTCATACAAGATGATCGTTTGTATTTTCAAGGTGTAAATGACGTCTATTGTTATAGTTGCTATGATGGGAGTTTAATTTGGGAACGGTATTTTCCGGAAGTAGGAATTTCTAATGCAAACGCCTTACTGGAGGAAGGAAATTATATACTTCAAGCCGGAGAGAATAAAATGATTGGGATAAATTCTTTGAATGGGAAAATTAACTGGACTAATCATTCTGCAGGCTATTCACTAAGCAATTTAGTATATCACAAAGGATATATTTATTATGAGACAGGTAAGGATGGATTAGGAGTCTTACGACGGATAAGGGTAAGTGATGGAAAAGTGGATTGGACGCTTTTTCCAAGCGCCTACAAACAGTTAACAAACGCATCCTACGGCACTTCCGGAATAGCTATTGACCATGAGACCAACCTGCTTTATTCCAATGACCGGGTGTATCATTTGTGTATTAAATTACCTAAATGAACTAAGTCAGGGATGCAATGCTTTAACAAGATTGATTCTATATTCAAGCAACACTAAATAAGCGAACACCAATTTATTACTAGCAAAAGATTTTATTACCTGATTAATTCAGCAAAATGCGACCTGCAGTAAGTGCTATTAAATTGTATGTCGTAAGCTTTACGAATGTATACATTCTTACTTTTTGGACCAATTTCACAATGCTTTAAAAAATATTTATTAATTCACTTAAACACCAACAATTATGAAAGACCTTATTAAATTTTCTTTCGTCATTATTTCATTAATCATCACCTCCAACCTATTCTCACAAAATTTGGGAGTGAGAATTGGGATGAATTTATCAAACATGTATTTAGCGGATATAACGCATCTATATAGTAAAGATTTTAAATTAAATCCGGGAATTCATTTAGGTTTAACTGGCAATTTGCCACTCAACAGAATATTTTCACTTGAAACAGCTTTGCTGTTTTCAAAAAAAGGTTTTATAAGTGAAGGTCAAGAAGACTATTTAGGAACATTAGCCGAGATTAAAGGTACTACAAATCTCTTCTACCTTGATATTCCATTAAATCTAAAAGCTGCATTTAGTATGAAAGCAAGTAAAATATATTTTCTATTTGGGCCCTATATTGGAATTGGTATTTTCGGTGAATCCCGTTATGAAATAAACCAATCAGGCGCAACTAAAACAAGAACTGAATTGGTCTCATGGGGATCTGATCCGGAATATGACGATATACGTAGATATGATTTAGGGTTAATTATGGGTGTTGGAATTGAGTTGACTTCTTTTCAGTTTGGAATAAATTATGGATTTGGATTAGCCAATATTTCGCCCTATATCGCAGATGAGATTACCATGAATAATTTAGTTTTTGGATTATCACTCGGATATAAGTTTAATCGTATCCGACCAGTAAACTACCAGTAATTTAAAATCATAAAGGTCAATAGATTTGCAAAAAATGAAATCTATGAATCTGTGGGAATAATTGCCTCAGAATTGGAAACCAAAGTGAATATAAGCAGTTGCTTGGATGGTTGCGATTGATCAACATTTTTGAGAACAGGTAGCTTCCAGAAAATGGTTAGGACCGGGTTTTGGACTCTTTTATCCTATCTGTTTCAAAGCTCCAGAACCCTGGATTGCACTAGTTGGCATTTTTCTGAATTGCTTTATTCTAAACTATTCATTGTCTTTAGACCTCATGAACATTTTAGAAAAACAAGCGGCCACTGGATCTCATCCAATGGCCGCAGTATAACTGATTCTGATTAAATGTTTGGTTGAAACTTATGGTTTCTTTAATTTGTTGGCAAAATCTCCGCCTTTCACCATGCTGATTTTGTCCAGACTGACGTGCTTTTTAATGGCTTGATTCACCTGATCAACGGTCAGAGTGGAGAGTTTTTTCTCAAAATCTTCCGTAAACTGATAAGTCCGACCGATGTGATGCAAATAACTCAAACCGGAAGCAAGTGAATTGTCCTGAGATCTGGTCACCTTGCGGGATTGCAGTATTCCTGATTTTGCTTCTTCGAGTTCCTTGTCTGTAAATCCATCTTTCAGCATTTTTTCAATTTCTTCTTTGAAGGCTTGCTCCAGACGATCGCGGTTTTCCGGTGCATAAATGGCATACACCGTAAAATTACCGGCCCTGTCCAATGATTCTGCATTCAGCTGAGAGCCCACTCCGTAAGAAATACCTTCCTTCTGGCGAATTCTGGTGGCCAAGCGGCTGTTTAGAAATCCTCCTCCCAAGATATAGTTGGCCATTACCAGCGCAGGATATTCCGGATCATCGTCCCGCACCGCTATATTACAACCCGCCAAAAACATGGCATTGGCCTTGTCCGGCGTTTCGATGTTGAGGTCTTTTTTAGGAGCATCGTTGTATTTGGCCGTGATTCGCGCATAAGGCTTGCTGCTTTTCCATTTTCCAAAATCTTTCACCAACTGGGATTTTATCGCGTTTTCATCAAAATCACCTACAATGGCTACAGAGGCATTGGTGGAACCATAAAATTCTTTGTGAAAACTCCTCAGCTCGTCAATTTTCAGATTTTTAACAGCCTCCATTTCTTCTTCCAGACTCATGGTATATCGGATGTCACCTTTGGGGTAAGGACTGAGGTGTTTGGTGTACGCCAATCTCACCAGAGATTGGGGATCTGATTTTTGCTCTTCCAGGTTGGCGAGATCCTCGTTTCTGAGTTCTTCAAATTCCTTTTCTGAAAATGCAGGGTTTTTCAACATGTCGTTGACCATGCTGAGCACCTGGGAAAGATTGTCTTTGGTGGTCTGCACAGAGGCTGTGACCTGACCGCGGGATTCATAAAAATTGACCCTGGCTTTGAGTTTGTCCAGCTCGTCCTTGATTTGTTGCCTGCTCATGGTTTTTGTGCCGCGATCCAGCATCGCAGCTGTATAATTGGCGATAACAGCTTTGTTTTTTAAACTATTTTCGTCACCCATGTACAAGGTCATGGTAGCATTGACCATATTGCCTTTGGTGGATTTTGGCAACAGTGCCCATTTGATGGAATTGCTTTCCTGTCCTCTTTTGGTGCGCTTTTCAATGTTCATGGGAGATGGGTCAAAATCCTCACCCTGGGCTTTCGGGGGATCTCCTTTGTAACCCTTGAGCAGAGCAGCAATATCCGGGGCAGAAGGAATTTCCGAACGGTCTGGTTTTTCTTCCGGAATAAACAATCCCACGGTTCTGTTGCTTGGTTTGAGATAGGTGTGCGCGACCCTTTGCACATCTTCCTGGGTAACTTTGCGGATATGGTCCCTGTAAAGGAAGGTCAATCTCCAATCACCCATCCCGATGTATTCGCTTAACCTCCTTCCAAGGGCTTCGGTGTTGTTGAAAAGCAAATCAAAATCTTTTAATTTTTTGGTGATGGATCTTTCCACTTCTTCTTTGGTGGCCGGATTGGATTTCATTCCATCCAGGGTTTGAATCAGGGTGTTTTTGGCGTCTTCAAGATCGTTTTCTTTCCTCACCTGAGCGTTGAAATAAGCAAAACCGGGTTCTTTCAAAGTGGCGCACCATCCCCAAATGCTGGAAGCTTTTTTGGTTTCCACCAGGGCTTTGTATAGTCTGCCCGAAGGCTCTGACGTCAAAATATCGGTGAGGACATCAAATGCAGCTGCATCGGGATGTGCACCGGGAGGAATGTGATACATACAAGCCACCGCCTGGACATCTCCCACTCTTTTTAAGGTGACCAATCTTTCTCCATCCTGGACGGGTTCTTCGGTATAGGTAGGGATCAATTCTCTTTCGGGTTTGGGTATCTTCCCGAAATATTCTGTCACCAAATCCACCACTTTTTTCTCATCGATTTTACCAGCGACCACCAATACGGCATTATCGGGCTGATAGTATTTGCGGTAGAAAGCCTGGAGTCTGTCGATCGGCACATTTTCAATGTCTGCTCTGGCTCCAATGGTGGTGTTGCCATAATTGTGCCATAGATAGGCAGTTGACATCACCCTTTTCATCAAGACGCCGGTTGGACTGTTTTCTCCGGACTCATATTCATTTCTCACCACAGACATTTCGCTGTCCAGGTCTTTTTTGGCAATAAAAGAATTGACCATGCGATCGGCTTCGAGGTCAAGCGCCCAGCGA
Organism: Saprospiraceae bacterium; assembly: GCA_016715965.1. Lineage (NCBI taxonomy): Bacteria > Pseudomonadati > Bacteroidota > Saprospiria > Saprospirales > Saprospiraceae > Saprospiraceae bacterium. The sequence continues at coordinate 1,565,472 of JADJXG010000001.1, forward strand.
AGATTTTCTTCGGTGGCCGAGAATGTCTCAAAATAATTGGTTCTGTCATACCAGGTGGTTCCATTCGGTCTGGCACCATGGCTCGAAAGTTCGGATGGGATGTCTGGATGTCTGGGGGTTCCTTTAAACACCAAATGTTCCAAAAGATGCGCCATTCCTGTCTCGCCATATCCCTCATGTCTGGATCCTACCAGATAGGTAATGTTGACAGTGATGGTTTGTTTGGAATTGTCCGGAAAGACCAAAAAGCGAAGTCCGTTGGGGAGCTTGTATTCTGTAATTCCTTCCACCGAGGTGACTTTTTCAGCTTTTGGATCTGAGTTTTGGGCATTGGTGGTGGAAAGGGTTTGGGCACTGGCCTGGTTCATATTGTTGTCCTGTTGGTTGGTGGTTTTTGCCGAAGTGGCGGCTCCGACAATTTTAGGTTTTTTTGGGTTAAATCCCTGGGCCTGCAGTGTATGAAAGCAGACACCGGTTGAGATTAACAAGAAAAGAATGGATTTGATCATATTTTGCATTTTTAGTGATTAGACGTATGTGTTTCCAAGCATTAACGTACCAACTACGAAAGTGTTCGTAATTGAAGAAAAATATTTTGTCAATTTAGGACATAATTGATCGGCTTAAGTTTAAGATGCTCTTCCATTTGGCTGGATCTAATGATAAAAATTATCTATTCAATATCACCCTGTCTCAGTTTTTCCATGTTCTCGGCGACCCTCAGGGCCTCAATGATATCATCCAACTGGCCGTTCATAATTTCGCTTAAGTTGTACAATGTCAGATTGATGCGATGATCAGTCACCCTGTTTTGAGGATAGTTGTAAGTTCGGATTTTGTCCGAGCGATCGCCGGAACCCACCAATGATTTGCGCTGGGCTGCAATGCTGGACTGGTGGGCCTGAAGGGATTGTTCCTTTATTTTCTGGATCAATCTCCCAAATGCAATTTCACGGTTTTTGTGCTGGGATCTGCTCTCGGTGCTTTCGGAGACTACCCCGGTGGGTAGATGGGTAAATCTTACCCCTGATTCCGTTTTATTGACATGTTGACCTCCGGCGCCACTTGATCGAAAGGTGTCAACCCTTAAGTCAGCTTTGTTGATGTCCATATCTTCCAATTCCATTTTTGGGAGGACCACTACAGTGGCTGCACTGGTGTGCACCCTTCCGGAAGCTTCTGTATCCGGTACCCTTTGGACCCTGTGAGCACCAGATTCGAATTTGAGTTTGGCATATACATCGACTCCCGATACATCAAGGACAATCTTACTGTATCCTCCAACTGTACCTTCTGTTTCTGAAAGCACTTCCCATTTAAATCCCTGCAAATCAAAAAAACGGGTGTACATTCTCAATAGATCCCCTGCAAAAAGGCTTGCCTCGTTACCACCCGTACCGGAGCGGATTTCAAAAATGACGTCCTTGCTGTCTTCAGGATCTTTGGGTACCAATTTAATTTTAAGGTCTGCTTCCAACCTTTTCAATTCTGAATCAGCAAGCTCAAGCTCTTCTCTTGCAAAATCTGCCATTTCTGCATCAGCTCCTTCCAGCATTTCTCTGGCATCTTGCCGGAGTTTTAAATTTTTAAGGTATTCCAGATACAAACGGACGATTTCTTCGAGATCCTTGTATTCTTTGCTGGTTTTTGAATATTCGCCAATGTTGGATACAACCTCCGGATCAGAAAGCCGCTCTTCCAAAGTCTTGTACCGTTCGTGGATGGATTCTAATTTTTGAAGCAATTGCATACATTATTGGCTAACAGGGGGCAAAAATAGCTTTTGCAAAGTTATTGCGATTATATTTTATTTGCAGTGATATCAATGATTTCAATGATCTTTGATCTTTCCAATATGAATTATTTTGAGATCATAAAATTAGCATTTTCCAACCTCAAAGCCAATTTGATGAGGACGATTCTCACCATGGTAATTATTGCACTTGGCATCACTGCCTTGGTTGGAATTCTAACTTCGATTGACGGAATTTTGTATGCCATGAATAAAAATTTTAGTTCGTTGGGTGCAAATTCCTTTTCCATCGAAAAGAAAGACAAAGGCTTTAAGATGCGCCAAAGGGGAATGAAAAAACTGGAAGCTCCGGTGATTAGTTATGAACAGTCGAAGAGATTTAAAAAAGCGTTTTCTGAGAAAGCCATGGTATCCATCAGTTATGCTGCGGGAAGCAGCGCATTGATTAAATACCTTGAAAACAAAACAAACCCGACCATTCAAATAAGGGGAGTGGATGATAACTATGCCACCATCAACGGACTCGAATTGACAGAGGGCCGTTTTTTTTCGGCATCAGAGCAAGAGTATGGTTTGAGAAAAGCAGTATTGGGATCCGATTTGGTAAAAACTCTTTTTGATGGAAAGGAATCAAATGCTTTATCAAAAATCATTGCCATCAATGACCAGAAATATGAAGTAGTTGGTGTACTTAAGTCAAAAGGAGCCAGTATGAATGAGGGCGCAGATAAGCGAATTTTGATACCATTGGAGCGAAGCAGAATTGACTTTGCAAAAGCAAATCCGGATTTTGATTTATTGGTCTTATCACCTGCTTCAGAATTGACTGAAAGTTTGATTTCTGAGGCGATTGGCGAAATGAGAATTATTCGGGGACTTAAGAGTTATGAAGAAAATAATTTTGAAATAAATACCAGTGACGGATTGATCAGCTTTCTCAAAGAGAACACCACCAAAATAAGAGCTGCTACAATCGTAATTGCCTTGCTAACACTATTGGGTGCGGCCATTGGATTGATGAACATTATGCTCGTTTCAGTCACAGAACGTACGCGTGAAATCGGAATTGCGAAGGCCTTGGGCGCAACGCGAAAAAATATTTTGAATTTATTTATGACGGAAGCCATTCTCATTTGTCAAATTGGAGGCATCGCCGGAATTTTAATAGGAATACCCATCGGTAATTTTGTCACCCTGTTGATGGGTGGAGATTTTTTGATTCCATGGGCATGGATTCTATTGGGATTTGTTGTTTGTACTTTTGTAGGATTATTTTCCGGACTCTACCCGGCACAAAAAGCTTCCAAACTTGATCCGGTTGAATCTTTGAGGTTTGAATAAACCTATGTTTTAATCAGGCGAACTGTTTCGATACGGGTGTCGGAGACCAGTTCAAAAATAAAAGTATATCCATCCTGACTTATTTCCATCCCTTGTTCTGGAATGGCACCCGAGGTCATCACCAAATACCCTGACAAGGTGTGGTATTCTCCCTCCGGCAAATGTAAATGATAGGTATTGTTGAGATAATTGATTTCCAATCTGCCTGAAAATACAAACTCAGATTCTGAAATTATTTTTTCTATAAATTCTTCCTTATCATGTTCATCTTCAATTTCTCCAAATATTTGCTCAAGGATATCTTCGAGGGTTATGATTCCTGAAGTCCCTCCATATTCGTCCACCACACAGGCGATGGAAAGGCGGAGTTTGTTCATGCGAAGCATCAGATCATAGACATTGAGTGTCTCGGGTACAAATGGCATTTCCATGATCATCTCTTTCAGGCTGTCTGATGGCTTGAACAACTGCTGATGGTGTACATACCCCAATACATTGTCTATGTCACCATCCGTCACCAAAATTCTGGAAAGCTTTGATTCTGAAAAAAGTTGTATTAGTTCTTGAATGTTTTGGCTTACATCAAGGTGTACGATTTCATTTCTAGGTACCATACAATTTTTCACCCTAACCTGTTTCAGGTTGAGGGTATTTTTGAAAATGTCAGTATCGATTTCTTCATCGGTAAGTTTCATAGAACCTTCCATGTAATGTTCCAGATCAAGAATTGAAAAGCGGTATCTGGTGGGAGCAATGGTGGCTTTTGAAAATTTCCGGATCAGGAAATTGGAAGCTGAAGTCATAACCAGTGAAGGAATGTAAAGAATCTTGGACAAAAAGCTGAGCGGAAGCGCTGTATATTGGATTAATTCGTTGGCAAACAATCTAAAAAGTACCTTGGGGAGAAACTCTCCAAAGATTAAAATGATGGTCGTGACCAGAAGGGTATTGGCAATAACCTGCATTCCGGTACTCCATTGTGAGAGTTCAAGAAAGGGGGTAAGCAGGGTGGTTAAGAGATAGGTTAAACAGACAAGAGCGATGTTGTTTCCCAACAAAATGACCGAAATAAATTTTTCAGGCTTATCATAAAATTCAGAAATTATATTGCTGCTGCGATCTCCTTTGTTTTTCTTTACCTCAATACTGAGCTTGTTGGCTGTAAAAAAAGCAATTTCAGCACCGGAGAAAAAGGCACTGAGAACAAGAAAGAGAATAATCCAAAAAACAAGCATCTGTTTGATTGTTGATGCAAAGATATTTTATTTGAGGGATTTCGTTTTGTTGTCTTGAAATGGACCAAGAGCGATTGAAAATGACTAACTTTACGTCTCTTTATAAAAAAATGTAAATTTTTAAAATATATAAAGAGAAAACAGATATATAAAATACATATAGTCAAGGATATATAATGGGATTGTTCAATTTTTTTATGCAGGAGTTGGCCGTGGATTTAGGTACAGCCAATACACTGATCATGCAGGATGGCAAAGTAGTGGTGGATGAACCCTCGATTGTTGCAATTGATAAAAAAACCGGTGAGACCATCGCGGTTGGGAATAAAGCCATGCAAATGCATGAAAAAACCCATCGAAACATAGAGACGGTTCGACCTTTAAAAGACGGCGTGATTGCAGATTTTCAGGCGGCTGAGAACATGATTCAGGGAATGATTCAAATGATTGGCAGCAAGCGCAAGTTTTTTACCCATCTGAGAATGGTCATCTGTATCCCTTCGGGTATTACAGAAGTGGAGAAAAGAGCAGTTTTTGATTCTGCCGATCACGTAGATTCCAAGGAGACTTATTTGATTCATGAACCAATGGCCGCGGCCCTTGGAATTGGTCTCGATGTTGAAGAACCTGTTGGCAATATGATCATTGACATTGGTGGAGGAACCACCGAAATTGCGGTCATCGCTTTGTCTGGGATCGTCTGTGATCAATCCATCCGGGTGGCAGGTGATGAATTTACAGAGGACATCATCGATTATATGAGGCGCGAACACAATCTCCTGATAGGAGAAAGAACCGCAGAAAAAATAAAAATTAATGTTGGATCAGCAATTCAAAACTTAGAGAATCCACCTGAACCTTACGCTGTGAATGGAAGAGATCTCATGACGGGTATTCCCAGACAGATTATGATTCGTTATGAGGAGACTGTTGGCGCGCTCGATAAATCCATCATGAAAATTGAAGAGGCCATTCTCAAGGCATTGGAAATGACGCCACCTGAATTGGCTTCTGATATTTACAGAACGGGTTTGTACTTAACAGGTGGAGGTGCTCTTCTAAAAGGACTGGACAAACGATTGAGCATGAAAACACATTTGCCCGTAATTGTTGCAGATGATCCGTTGAGGGCAGTGGTAAGAGGTACAGGGATTGCACTCAACAATACGGATAGATTTTCTTTTCTGATTGATCGTAAAAGTTTGTAATCGTTTAGATTGTCAGGATCATCCAATCCATTTGACCAAAACACGCTTAGTCAATAGATGTTATGTTGGAAGCTTTTAAAACGGTAGTTAGGAACGGCTCCTTCATTTTGTTTTTAATATTGCAGCTTTTGTGTTTTTTCTGGGTCGTCAAATACAACCAAAAACAATCTCAGATTTTTTTTTATTCTTTACAAGTGGCAGCCCAAGCCACAAATGCCAGGGTAAAGGACATTGTTTCCTATTTTTCACTTAAGGATAAAATGAAAGAGCTCAAAGAGGAAAACGCCAATCTTTTGAAAGACCTAAAAAATATTCAGGAATTTTTAAAAAAAGATAGTTTGGCGCAGCATTTTAAAGACAGTTCTGTTTTGAAGCAAAATAATCATTTTAATATTATTTCTGCTGCCGTAGTGAATAATTCTATTTCTCGAAAAAACAATTACCTGACCATTGATAAAGGAAGTTTGGATGGTGTAAATCCTGGAATGGGCGTGATATCATCAAAAGGAGTGGCAGGCATTGTGATGGACACGGGTATTCATTATTCGATCGTTATGTCGCTTTTGCATTCTAATTCAAGGTTGAGTGCCAAGCTCAAGAGAAGTGGTTTTTTTGGGACCTTGGTATGGAGAGATTTTGATCCACGTTATGTCTATCTGGAAGAGATCCAAAAATATGCCGATGTTCAGGTAGGTGATACTGTTGTGACCAGCGGTCATTCTATCATTTTTCCGGAAGGCATCCCGATTGGTGATGTTATTTTATTTGGAGTAGAACCAGGTGCCTTTACCTACACCATGAAAGTTCGTTTGTTTCAATCATTTTCATCCCTTAAATCGGTCTATCTGATCGATCACAAATACAATAAAGAAAAGCAGTCTCTTGAAAAAAGAAGAATAGAAGATGAATAAAGAGATAAGAGCCAATGTGATCAGAATAGTGCTGTTTGTTTTGTTGCAGGTGCTATTGTTAAAGGACATACAAATCATGACTGGTTCTGTACAATACCTTTATTTGATGGTATATCCCTTATCCATCATCATGCTACCACTTGCGATGCCTCAATTCTTTTTATTGCTTACCGCATTTGGACTTGGCTTCTTTGTTGATCTTTTTTATCAGTCGGTTGGGGTGCATGCATCTGCCTGTCTTTGGTTGGCGGCGGCAAGACCTTTCATTCTGAGATACCTGGAACCAAAATCTGGATACTCCACGGGATTAATATTGAGTGGAGGAAGTCTTGGTATTTTTTGGTTCTTGCAATACATTTCCATCTGCCTTCTTGTCTTTTTCTTTTCTTATTTTTGTATGGAGATGTTTTCATTTGTGTATCTGGGTACGATTCTGATCAAAACAATCGTGAGTTTGTTTGTATCTGGAATGATTATTTTTTTGATACAAATTATCTGGAATCCTAAATACTAAATTGGTGATTGGAGAAGATAAAAAATGGAGGATTCTGGTAGCTCAATTTAGTATTCTGCTGGCATTTATTGTATGCGGAGTTACATTGGCAAAATTACAGCTACTCGACCCCTATTATTCCAACAAGGCAAATGCCACCACCCTCACTCAGAAAACCATCTATCCGGCAAGAGGATTATTTTATGACCGATATGGAAAATTATTGGTGATCAATTATCCTGCTTATGATATTATGGTAACCCATAGGGATGTTCCTCCAAATTTTGATACTACCTCGTTCTGCCAATTGCTGGGTATTTCTACGGAAGATTTCATTCAGGGACTAGATAAAGATTGGAAGTCCGGTAAGTATAGCAAATCAGTTCCATTTGTATTCCTCAAAAATGTGGAAAGTCGTGTTTATCAAAAATTTCAGGAGAATCTTTATCGCTTCCCCGGATTTACGGGTGTATTAAGGGCTATTAGAGAATATACAGAACCCAATGGGGCCCATTATTTGGGTTACATGGGTGAAGTAAGCAGACAGATACTAAATGAAGAGGGGACAGATTACAGACCGGGAGATTATCTGGGGGTGACTGGTTTGGAAAAACAGTATGAAGCATTTTTAAAAGGCACAAAGGGTGTCAATTTTGTGATCCGGGATAAATTAGGAAGAGAAGTGGGTTCTTTTGAAAATGGTCGGTTGGACAGGAAGGCCGTTTCCGGAAGCGATCTCATTTTAAGCATAGATCTTGAGTTGCAAAAATATGGCGAGAAACTGATGCAGGACAAATTGGGTAGTATTGTCGCGATAGAACCATCCACAGGAGAAATCCTTTGTCTCGTGTCTTCACCAAACTATGATCCTAATTTACTTAATTTTAATAAATACCGGGGCAGGAATTACGCTTATTTATTATCAGACACTCTCAAACCCTTGTTTGACAGGTCCGCCTCTGCAGTTTATCCTCCAGGCTCCATCTTCAAACCCATTTTGGCTTTGGCGGCAATGCAGGAGAAAGTTTTAAATGAAAATAGCTATCATGCTTGTAGTGGTGCATATTACTATAAAACGGTGTCCTACGGTTGTCACCGGCATCCTGCACCAAGAAATCTAAGTATTGCATTGCAGCATTCCTGTAATTCTTATTTTATTCAGACTTTTAGAGATCTGATAGAAATTAATGGATTTTCCAAACCCAATGAAGGACTGGATTTATTGGTGAAATATTTGGGATACTTTGGTTTGGGAAAACCCTTGTTGTCAGATGTGACCACTGAAAACGGAGGCTTTATTCCAACATCTGATTTTTATTCCAGAATGTACAAAACAGACCGTTGGAGATCCACCTACATTATTTCTGTGGGAATTGGTCAGGGGGAGTTGCAATTGTCCACCATGCAGATGGCTAATCTCGCAGTTATCTTGGCCAATAGAGGATTTTATTTCACCCCTCACTTAATTAAAGGATTTAAAGATTCTGATCATCAGATACCGATTGAATTCAGAACAGAGAAAAGGGTACCGATTGATCGAAAATATTTCAAGCCTGTAGTGGAGGGAATGGAGATGTGCGTGCGGGCTGGCACAGCCACTAAAGCGTTTGAAAAAAATCTTTCGATTTGTGGTAAGACAGGCACTTCCCAAAATCCACATGGTGATGACCATAGCGTATTCTTTGCATTTTCTCCGAAAGATCATCCAAAAATTGCCATTGCTGTCTATGTGGAAAACGCAGGTTGGGGTGGCGAGGTGGCTGCACCTATTGCCTCTTTGATGATTGAAAAATACCTGACTGATAGCATCGCCAGGAAAGATCTTGAAGAAAAAATGATTAAAAAGGATTTAATTCACAAGAATAAAACATGATCATCTCAGCCATCGTAGCAATGAACAAAGATCGCATCATTGGTCTCAATGGTCAAATACCCTGGTATCTTCCGGCAGATTTAAAATATTTTAAAAAAATGACTTTGGGACAGCACGTGCTGATGGGCAGAATTTGCTATGAAAGCATTGGCAAACCATTGCCGAAAAGAGCCAATATAATTATCAGCTCCAATCCATACTTTGTTGTTTCCGGATGTTATACCTGTCATTCGATTGAAGAAGGAATTACTTTGGCATTGGAACAGGGAGCCACTGAATTGTTTATCATCGGAGGTGGAGTCATCTATCAGCATACAGCCCATCTTTGGAACAGAATCTATCTGACGCTTGTAGATTATCAGGGAGAAGGAGATGTTTTTTTTCCGCAGATTGACTGGAAAGAATACAAATTGGTTTCTGAGCAAATGGGTGCAATAGATTCTAAAAATTCACTGGGCCATTCTTTTCAGCAGTTTGACCGAATTCGGTATGAATGAGGCATTGATCAGTTTTATTTGGACGAGTAAGAAACTACTGGCTAAGTCATTGTTCTCGACCTCAGGAAAAAAATTGAGAATCATTCACCCCGGAACAAAAAACCACAATCAAGGTCCTGATTTCTTGTTTGCCAAAATAGAAGTGGACCATATTTTATGGGTTGGACAAATTGAGATTCATGTTAAAAGCTCTGATTGGTTTAAGCACAATCACCAGGGAGATGCAAATTATCAAAACTTGATTTTACACGTTGTCTGGGAAAACGATCTATTGCAGGAAGACGCAATGGAAAAGTTTCCAGTATTAGAACTGAAATCTGTAATTTCTGCACAGGATTTTGAAATTTACAATAATTTGATGAAAGAGCCCCATCCGATTCCCTGTATCAATCTCATTCATCAAGTTTCTTCCCTGGTTTTGACAGATCAGATTGAGAGAGCCTCCGTTGAAAGACTACAAATAAAATCCAATCAGATAGACGAGGAATTGAGTGAAAATAAATTTGACTGGGACTCCTTGTTTTATCAGAAAATGTGTTACTATATGGTAAGTCCGGTAAATGTAGATGCCATGAATCAACTCACAAAGCGGGTCAACTTCAGGCATGTTCTGAAACTTTCAAGTGATGCATTGGCTCTTGAAGCATTGATGTTCGCCGTATCTGGATTACTACCTTCACACAGTGACCATGAATGGATTCAACAATTGATATCAAAAGGGCAGTTTTTCATTGACAAATTTAATCTATCAGCCATGCAAGCCCATAATTGGTATTTTCTAAGAATGAGACCAGCTCATTTTCCAACAATTCGCATCGCCCAGATTGCTTCTTTCTTTCATCAAACGCCCAGACCATTCGAAGAATGGGTGGACTGTTCTTCGGTTAAAGAAGCCAAAAAACAATTAAGGGTAAAAGCATCAGATTATTGGGACAGCCATTATCAGTTCTCAGATAGGACACACCCTGCAAGCAAAAAATGGATTGGGACCTCGACGGCAGATTTGATTCTGATCAATGTGATTTGTCCTATGTTGTTTAAATATGGTCAATATTACAGCAAACCAAAGTTGATTGAGAAATCTTTGAACTGGTTGGAACAATTGAAGCCGGAAAATAATAAGCCCATAAGAGTCTGGTCACAAACAGGATTTAAGACTACAAACGCCAGACAGAGTCAGGGTGTTTTACATCAACTCAATGGGTATTGTAATCAGAAAAAATGTCTGGAGTGCAAAATTGGATTTAAATTGATGGAAGGATTTTAATTATCATATATAAAAATAATTAATATTATTATCTTTGTATTTCTAAAAATCAGATTTATGAAGAAAATAATAGGAATAATTTTGGTCGTATGGTCGATCGGCATTCAGTTAATTGCACAAAAGTCTCCCTTATGGATAGGATTGGTGCTTGGCCCGCAAAGTACTTGGATTTTTAATCAAGACGATTTTGATCGCGGAGGGGAGTTGGATTTTACCAGCAGTTTTGGTTTTTCATCTGGTGTAGAGTTGGGTTATCAGATAAAAGGAAAATCTTCACTTCTCAGCGGTGTGATTTATTCAACTCAGGGACAAAATTATATCACAAAGAATAATCCAAACGCCGATTTCAAAACCAATCTAAGCTATTTGAAAATTCCGCTGCTTTATCAATGGAATTCTTCCGGTAGTAGCAGATGGAAATTTTTATTGCAAACAGGATTTCAACTCTCTCTCTTGTTAAGTGCAGAAAGCAGCCGATTGGATAAATTTGGTATTTATAGTCCGGTTACCAATGACGTGAAAAAAGATTACTCTTCTTCTGTCATTGATTTTGTTTTTGGCATTGGATTGCAATATCAATGGAATAAGATTTCCATCGCTGCATTAATAAGACCGGATTATTCATTAAACGACATTGAAAAAACAGGAATAAAACCCTCGAGTAGACCACAATCGCAAAATTTTACCGTTGGCCTTCCTCAATTGGTATTTAGATACTACTTTGCACCATAAGGATTCATTATTTTGAATACACTGTTTAGAATATTATTAGCGCCTCTTTCTTTGATCTATGGAATTGTGGTAGGCATCTATCAAGGCTTGTACCTTTCAGGTGTTCTGAGGTCAGTCCGCTTCAACCTACCGGTAATATCCATTGGTAATTTGACCGTAGGTGGAACCGGCAAGTCCCCTCACGCAGAATATCTGATCCGATTACTTTCTGATTATTTTCCCGTAGCTTTGATCAGTAGAGGATATTTGAGGAAAACACGAGGTCACCGGGAGCTGACATTGAACTCTTCTGTTGAAGAAGTGGGTGATGAGCCCCTTCAAATCAAGTTAAAGTTTCCTGAACTTCCGGTAGCAGTCAATGAAAATCGTGCTTTTGGAATTCCGCTGCTGCTCAAGAACCATCCAGAAGTACAAACCATCATCATGGATGATGGTTTTCAACATTTGCAGGTAAGGCCGGGATTAAATATTCTATTGACTGAGTTCAATCATTTGTATTCAAAAGATTTTCTATTGCCGGCAGGTAGATTGAGGGAATGGCGGTATGGCGCATCGAGAGCGGATGCAATTGTGGTCACGAAATGCCCGGAGAAAATGGATCAAAAGCTGAAAGACGAAATCGCTGAAGAGCTCAAACTATCGCCTCAACAAAAATTATTTTTTAGTAGGATTAAATATGGACAACCTTATAATATATTCAAACAGGATGAAGAGTTTGTCCTTAACCATGGAATAGAAGTCATTTTGATATCAGCCATCGCCCAGAGCGAACATCTGATCAATTATTTAAATGCTTCTGCTGCAACTGTAAGGGAATTTAAATATGAAGATCATCATTTTTTTACAGAAGCTGAGCTCATGCAGGCCATTCAAGAGTACAAAAAGATTTCACATTATAACAAGATATTATTGACGACCGAGAAGGATGCCGTAAGGATCAGAAAATTCAATTCTTTGCTTTTGGAAAATGATGTTAGAATATTTGCCATCCCCATTGAGATTGAATTTTTTGAGAAAGAGCATTTTGATACTTTTATCAAAGATTATCTTTTAAATTTTAAAGCCTGAGTGAAATTATTAAAATTTCTTTTATTTCTTTTGAGCGCAGAGTATTTGCATTCGCAGGCTGTTTTTCATTTGAAATTAAGCGAAGAGCAAAATGAGTTGGACCGAAGAGAAATTTTGGGTCATAGATTGTTTAGCATTCATCGCGATCTGCCGGATCAGGGTTTGAATAAACTGGCCCTGGACCTGAGAAAGTTTGATGATTCAACCTCAAGCGAAGTTATACCTACAATTGATATTCTGGGAGAATATCCGGAATATATTTATTACCAAGACAATCATTTTTTAAATGGTTTTGGAGGAAATTCAAGAAAGAGTTTATTGTCCTCCCTATTCAGAGACAAACATTTTCTGTCTTCATTTGGCAAGGATGGTTACATCACATTGGATCCGTTGTTGGAAGTAAAAATGGGATTGGGAAATAATTCGATCAGCAGAATTCCATTTATCAATCGACGTGGAATTCGTATGACAGCAGGGATCGGACGAAAACTTCATATTTATACCCAACTGGTGGAAACACAAATTGGAACCTTAAATCATCTGGAAGAATATGTAAATCTCAATGGAAATTTCCCGGGTGCTTCCTTCCTTAAAGATTACAGCCCTTCATTCATTAAAAATGCAAAGGCATACGATTTTCTGGTGGCTCAGGGCGCAATCCGATACGAGTTCAATGATTTTCTTTCTTTTACTTTTGGTCAAGGAAAGCATTCCTTCGGCGAAGGGTTGAGAAGTCTGTTTTTATCTGATTTTGCCGCCCCGCGGTTTTATCTGCAGATGAATGCCAATATGGGTCCCGTCAATTACCAAAGTCTGTTTTATGAATTGGTGGGTGAATCAAGGTACCAAAATGGCGTCGATCGATTGCTGAGAAAAAAATACATGGTTTCCCATTATCTGAGTTTAAATCTCACTGATCGTTGGAGCCTTGGGTTTTTTGAATCTGTTGTGTTCAACAGGTCCAACGAATTTGAATTGCAATATCTGAATCCGGTTATTTTCTACCGCTCCATAGAACAAGCCATTGGAAGTCCGGATAACGCACTGCTTGGAATGAAAAGCTCTGCACTGGTTTCCGGAAATTTGAAAGCCTATGGTCAGCTTCTTTTGGATGAATTCATTTTTGGAAAATTATTCTCTTCTCCCCGTGGTTGGTGGGGAAATAAATATGCAGTTCAGCTGGGTTTAAAATGGGTGGATGTGATGGGATTTAAGCACCTCAACCTTAGAGCGGAATACAACATGGTCCGACCTTTCACCTATTCCTATTCTGATAGCCTGTCCAATTATTCACAGCTTCATCAATCACTGGCTCATCCTTTGGGTTCCAACTTTAGAGAGGTCCTGGTCCATTTTATATACCAACCTTCAAAGCATTGGAGTTTTGAATGGATCAACCTCTATTATCACAAGGGTTTGGACAATGATCAGGATAATTTTGGTGGAAATATACTTAGGCCCAATCTGATCAGATATTCCGATTACGGTAATCATACAGCGCAAGGAGTCAGGGAAAAAGTATTCTATTCCACAATGATGGTTTCACGCAGAATACATCATCGCTGCTGGATTGATCTTGACCTGACCGGCAGAAAAAGCAATCTATCATCCTCCGGATTTGACTTTTGGTGTCAACTGGGACTTAGATGGAATTTAGAAAGGGAAAGCAGAAATTGGATTTTTTAGAACTTATACGCGTACAATGTTTGCACCAATGGCATTGAGTCTTTCGTCAATGCGTTCATATCCCCGATCTATTTGGTGCACGGAATGGATGGTACTTTTTCCATGGGCTGATAATGCAGCGATGAGAAGTGCGACACCTGCTCTGATATCCGGTGAAGTCATTTCAATGCCCTTTAGTGGAAATTTTCGATTTAAGCCATTGACTGCAGCGCGATGCGGGTCACACAATATTATTTGCGCTCCCATATCAATCAGCTTATCCACAAAAAACAATCTTGATTCAAACATTTTTTGATGGATTAAAACATTGCCCTTTGCCTGGATCGCCATGACAAGCAAAACGCTCATCAGATCGGGAGTAAATCCGGGCCAGGGTGAGTCGTAGATGGTCATGATGGACCCATCCATAAAACTTTGAATTTCATATTCATCCTGAGCAGAAATCAATATGTCATCATTTTCCATTTGCAGATGTACACCCATCCTTTCAAATATAAAAGGTATAATACCAAGCTCATTTACAGCTGCATTTTTTATGGTAATATTTGATTGTGTCATGGCTGCCAGACTAATAAAGCTTCCAATTTCAATCATATCTGGCAACAATTGATGTTGGGTTCCGCCCAATTTTTCTACCCCTGTGATTGTGATCAAATTGGATTTTACGCCTTCTATTTTGGCTCCCATTCTGATGAGCATTTTGCACAACTGCTGGATATATGGTTCACAGGCTGCATTGTAAATAGTTGTAGTACCAGATGCCAGTACCGAAGCCATAATAACATTGGCAGTACCTGTTACAGAAATCTCATCCATTAAAATATCACAACCCTTCAGATTGTCTGCTTTTATGTGATATTGATTGCTGTTTTCATCGTAGTTAAACTCTGCGCCCAATTTTTGCAAACCAAGAAAATGGGTGTCCAGCCGCCTTCTTCCAATTTTATCACCACCCGGTTTTGGCAATACGGCTCTTTTAAATCTCGCCAGCAGTGGGGCAAGAAGCATGACAGATCCCCTGATTTTTTTGGCTTTGTTTTGAAACTCATCGGTTCCGAAATATTCCAAATCCACCTCATCGGCTTTGAATGAATAAGAATTGGGCCCCAATTTTACCACCTTTACACCAAGACCGGCAATCAGATCGATGAGATGGCGGATGTCCAAGATATCCGGGACGTTGCTGAGGACGATTTCTTCAGAGCTCAACAAGGTTGCGCACAATATTTGTAGGGCCTCATTCTTAGCACCCTGTGGGTAAAGCTTTCCGTGTAAGGGTCTGCCACCTTCGACGATAAAACTATCTCCGGTATTCATATTCAAAAATTTAATTAAAGATCAAAATCAATGGTATCTCCGGCTTTGAGCGTTTTATTTTTGGAAGTGGAAGGAGGAACAACATGTTCTACCACCTTCGTTAATGGAATATCTTCTATCTTATTTCCCAATGCTTTCCATCCTTTGATGTCCACAAATTCAGCAATGGTCAATATCTCTTCGATTTTTTCATTTTTTCTTTTATAAGCAATCAATACTTCCGGATTTGATTGGGTACTTGCATAATACAATTTGGAATCTTTATGATCAGAAATAAACTGGAATCTCTGATTGGTACTGCTGGTTTCAATATTAAATCGCTTGGCCATAGACCAGCGTTTTTCCCCTTCAAAGTAAATCGCAGATACTACCAAACCTTCCTTGTATTTTTCAATGGAGATCAAATCTTCATACGAAAATCTAAGATTGAGCTCATATTCAACCATCTCATAGGTTCCATTTTTAAAAATGCACAACAAAATATCTCCACGATTGAGCCCTCCCAGAGATTTTCCGCGACCCTCTGAATTTAATCGACCTGTGCTGCTGTCATACCAGACTTGTTGTGCTCCGATGGTAGATCTTCCTTTTTCTTTAAGGACAATCTTGCGCACGGGATATTTTGTCACAATATTTCCAAGAGAAGTTCTTCCCTTGATCTCTATCGTTGAAAAATCAAAATCAAAGGATTTAATTTTAGCCGAACATCCTGGAGTTAATTGTATGGTGACAATTTCTGCTTCTCCTTCCGGATTTACAGAAAAGTACAAAACCTTTGATTTGGCATGACCTTTGGATAATTCGTATTCTTTGTCTCTGGTGATGGCAGTTACATTGAATCTCTTGGCCATGGCCCTGCCGGTTTCACCATCAACATAAATCAGATTGTAAGTGGTTCTTTCATCCGATTTTTTCCAGACATCCACATGAATAATATCTTTCCCAACAAAAGTCTTTTCTGCTATCCTACTGACGACAAATTTTGCATCACTTCTAAATACGATAATGTCGTCAATGTCAGAGCAATCTTTGACAAACTCATCTTTTTTCAAACCGTAGCCAATAAATCCCTCCTGACGATTGACATACAATTTCGAATTATTAGCGGCCACCTGTGTTGCCTGAATGGTTTCGAATTCAGTAATTTTTGTCAGTCGCTCACGGCCTTTTCCAAATTTTGTGAGCAGGTTTTCAAAATAGCTGATGGTATATTCTGTAAGATGAGTAATATGATGATTGACTGATTCCAACTCTTTCTCCAAAGATTTTAGATGTTCCTCTGTCTGGAATTTATTGTATTTTGAAATCCGTTTGATTCTGATCTCTGTCAAATGGCTGATGTCGTCAATGGTCACTTCACGATTTAGACGGATTCGTTTATCGGAAATTCCGGCCTTGACAGACGGCGTTATAATGTATTTTTTTAAACCAGCATCGATCACTTCAAGGACTTCTTCCCAGCTTTTGCACTCCTCTATGTCTCGATATATTCTGTTTTCAATAAATATTTTTTCGAGACTGGTAAGATGCCATTTTTCGAGCAGCTCAGATTTCTTTATCTGTAATTCCTTTCCCAGCAAGGATCTGCTGTTTTCAGTAGAAATTTTTAGAATGTCCTGAACTGAAAGGAACATGGGTTTATCATCTACGATTACGCAAGCATTTGGAGAAATCGAAACCTCACATTGTGTAAAAGCATATAATGCATCAATGGTTACTTCAGGTGAAATTCCAGGCTGAAGCTCTATCCTGATTTCAACGTCTTTAGCAGTGTTGTCCGATACTTGTTTAATTTTAATTTTACCTTTTTCAGATGCCTTGACAATAGATTCTATCAAGGATGTTGTGGTAATCGAGAAAGGCAGTTCCCTAATCACCAGGTTTTTTTTGTCCTCGACTTCGATCTTAGCTCTGATTTTTACTTTTCCACCTCTTTGACCCTGTTGATATTCTGATACATCGATCGATCCACCTGTTTCAAAATCAGGATATATTTTCACCTTATTTCCTTTCAATAGCTGAATGGAAGCTTTGATGAGTTCTATAAAATTGTGGGGCAAAATTTTTGTAGCCAATCCCACCGCAATTCCTTCAACTCCCTGGGCCAAAAGCAGAGGAAATTTCATCGGCAGTGTTTCAGGTTCTCTGTTTCTGCCGTCATAAGAAAGTTGCCAAACTGTTGTCTGAGGATTAAAGGCTACCTCCAGCGCAAATTTCGATAATCGGGCTTCAATATACCTGGGAGCGGCAGCAGAATCTCCGGTTCGGGCATCACCCCAGTTTCCCTGAGTTTCTATCATGAGATTTTTTTGACCCAAATTGACCAATGCATCACCAATTGCTGCATCTCCATGTGGGTGGTATTGCATGGTATGACCAATGAGGTTGGCTACTTTGTGAAAGCGTCCATCCTCCTTTTCAAACATACTGTGCAAGATTCTTCTTTGTACGGGTTTTAGTCCGTCTTCAATGGCCGGCACGGCCCTCTCGAGGATGACGTAGGAGGCATAATCCAAAAAATAATTCTGATACATCCCGTCAAGGGTTAGTATATGCCCCTGATCTTCAGGATCATCCGTATCAAATAACAGTTTCTTATCCATGAGTTATAGGATTGGCCACAAAGTTAAAGGATTTAAACATATTATAAAATATATTTATATGTCTTGACTGATTGGATGGTTAAATTAGATTTAAAGTGATTGGAAGACTTAACCTTGCTTAAAACAACAGGGTCCAATGGTTAAATTTTAAAATTATGAAAAAAGTTATTTTGATTTCAGGTCTTTTAATGTTTGGTATTGCAAACATCCTCAACGCACAGGAATCCAGGGATGCAATGGCTTATGAAAGACAAAAGGCAGGTCGGGATTATGAAAGGGGCAGATTTTCCAAAGCTGAGATTAGAGAGATGAAAAGAGATCATCGGAAGCTCAGAGCCTACAAACGAGCAGCCAAAGCGGATGGTTATATCTCAAGAAGAGAAGCCAATCAGTTAAGAAAAATGGAGAACAGAATTTATCACAAACAACGCTTTGCTAGCAAAAAGAGACACAGAAGCTGTTTATAATAGCCTTCATTGTGATTATTAAGAAAAATGGCAATCAATAAATCATTTTGTCATTTGGAATGGGTGATGGAGTTTATGATTTCTCCAAAACCCATTTTTTTTTCTCTAGCTTTGGTTTTGTTATGTAATAGCCAATCTTCAATATTGTGTTTAAGCTCACACAATTGCTAAAGTACGAAAATGCAATTCGGAATTTTGATTCGTTCACCCAAATTACAGGGTAGAAAAGAAAATTCTTTTAACAACGATTGCTAAAAATTTTCTTCAATATTTCTTTTTTTTGATTCTCTATAACTCACATTATTGTCCGATCTGAATTCAATCCATTTTTTACATTGTGACGAACCACATTTGCATTCAAAAGCTTCTGATTCATTGTTCAAAAACTCTGAATAATCCAAAGTAAGTTCTTCCCCTTTGGAAATTTCTTTGCTTGCGATGACATTCAGTCCGGAATATAAGGTATTGGGATCGCAACTATGATTCTGAGGTGCCCATTCGGTGGGGTTTATGTCCCAAAGACAATAGACTTCCTTACTGAGTGGATATGCATATTGTCTAAAAATTAATTTTTCTTTTTCATTCCAGTTGTTATCCACATGGCTTTTGGTAACTATTCTCTGGGCTCTTTCTTCGCCTTTGAAAATAACATCTCCTTTGCGAAATGACTTTAGTGCATATATACCAAATCCAGAAATGGCATTACCTCTCATTTCATAGCATTTCTTTTTTGATTGATGGCGTTGGATTCCTTCTTCGACGATGGCTTTCAAAAATTGATCTTGACCAAAACCACTGATCTTCAAAATATGATCAGCAGAACCCTCAAATCCATCGGGGTAGAAAACCGAACAAGTAAAATTAACTTCCAAAAAATATATTTCACCTTTTGGGTTAAGCCTAAAATCCATCCTGGCATATCCTACCCCACTGAATGCTTCAAATATTTTACAGGCAGCTTGTTTTAAACGTTTGGTCAGATCTATGTCAGAACAAGCCTGGTTGGCATCTGAATGCAATTCCGAAGTTTTAAGGGCATAAGTTTTAAAAGAATATCCACTTGGAAATTTATACTCTATTGGGTGGAGGCTCATACATTTTTCAGGACCATTTGGGGTTGAAATCACCAATACTGTAAATTCTCTCCCTTCAATAAATTCCTCCACCAGAAGTTTCGGATATTCTTTTAGCAAATCCATCGCCTTGCTGTAAAGTTGATCTTTGGTTTTGACCAACGAATTCTGGTCAATCCCCAACGAATCTCCGGCTTTAATTGGTTTGACAAAAAGAGGGAATTTAAGGGCATCGATATTTGGATTTTCGACAGAATCCAAATCGAGAATGGTATAAGCAGGAGTTTGGATACCTTCGCAATAGGCAATGTATTTCATGAGATCTTTTGGAGGATCGTACAATTCAAGGTTTGGTCCGGTGTATGGAAGGTTCAATTGTTCGAGCGAATAAATCACATCAATGGAAGGTATGTCCCATTCCAGATATCCCTCACACAGATTGACATAGATGTCAAAATTTTGTAAGGATAGATTCCTAAGCTGTTTGTACACAGAAAGCTTGTTGAGAAACTCATGATGGAAACTGGCTTCAGGCCACCACTTGGAAAGATCCCTTGGTGGATCATAGTGTCTGTAGTCTAAAACAGATTGACCATAATCAGCTTGTAAAATACAAATTTTCATTGGGTTCTTCTTCTTAATGCGTCTTCAATGATTTCCAAAATCATTTGAGAAAAAGTATGTCCGCTGAATCTAAGGATAGCGCCGATGCTCGTAAAATTTTCATCCTCACTTAATCCGCACTGAGCGTTGGCTTCCAACACATACAACTCACCGGTTTTTTCTTTTTGTCGAATATCAATTCTGGTGTAGCCAGTACCTTTCAAACAATGGTAAACATCCAAGCTGAGTTTATGGAGTGGATCGATCATTGCTGATTCGCAAGCAGAATAATTAAACAGAAATTCTCCTCCCTCTAATTCATCTTCTTCTTCATAAGTTTCCCACAATCTGTCAAATGATAAAATTCTTTCTGTGGCGGGGATATTTTGGCTAAACAATCTTTCGACCGGAGGATAGATTTTCAAGAACTTTGGTTGGTGAGCGGATCCTGTCAACAGGGTGGTAAATTCGCGTCCATCGATAAACTCCTCTGCTAAAAATCCATCAATGTCGAGTTTCCATCCCTTGTACCCGTTTTTCAATGATTCATAAACTTTCAACGCATCTTCGACTGTGTAAACCACATTCTTTATTCCCAAACCCATGCTTCCTCCGGATACAGCAGGCTTGATAATCAAGGGTGCATTGAGCTTATAAAAAATTTCCTGAAATTGGTCTTGATGACCCGTCAAAATCTCCCATCTGGGAGTTTTAATCCCTGAAAGATCAAATAACTTTTTCATGGGAATTTTGGAAGTGGTAATCTCATAGAAGAATTCTCCGGCTCCAGTATAAACCATACCCATTTGCTCCATTTCCTGCACAAATTTTAAACCAGGAGCTCCATTCACTTCATCTCCATCGCAAAGGTTTATGATTAATGGATTTTTGGGCAGAGACTCTTGCTTTATTAATTCCAATTGTTCTATGTAATTGGATTGGGTAATGTATCTCCATTTCCAATCCAAACCCAATTCCATAAAACACTTTTTGTATTCAGCATGACTTTGCTCAAAATCATAATAGTATTCCAAATAGTCATCATGATGAGGTATAGAAGGAACAAGTACCCAGATCAAATATTCTTGTCTAATTTCAGCTATCGAGGTATTCACTTTTTTTCCTGAGGATATGATTACTGATTTTGTATCGAAGCAATTTTGATAGATCAATGCTATAAGCACCTTTGATAGATTGAAAACAATCTGCCGAATGGCAAAAACAATCAAACGCCTGATCCATCTTCCATTCGGTGGACGGATAAAAATAACAAAGTTGTTCTCCTGCATTAATATCAGTCAGGGCAATCAATTGGAAACTGTCAGGATCTGGGAAACAATTGGGAGAACAGGAATGGTTAAGGTATTGAAGAAATTCTGGTTGAAGTTCAATGTGTTGCTGGTCGTTGATTTGGATGGTGAGATAAGTAGGAGAATCCAAAATCACCGAAGCACCGAATTTTTGGAGTACCTCCCCTTCTTTACAAAATCGCTTTGCAAACAATCCTTTTTGTTGATTGCTGGGGTTGATTCTTAGTTCTATGCTTTTGTTACATTGTGTTAAAGGAACCCATTCTCTGGGATTCACTTCAACGATTGGATCAGGCATCCGTTTTTTTTTGTAAAGATGATATTATTCCTTAATATGGATCAATAATTATCACCCAAACTTTATTCTTATCAATGAAGGATTTTTATGTCATTGATAACCAGAATATTTAATCTGCTCTTCAGCTTGAACATTTCACCTGAAGGAGCTTAACTTTAGTTATTCTAAGCTTGGATTATTTCAGGCCCAACAAAAACCCAATGGTAAAATTGGCATCCCAATCAAAGATAAAATTTTTGCAGCCGGTTTCATCTGCTATCGCTTTGTAAATATTGATACCAGCCTTTTGCTTTTCTCCGCTCGTAGAATATTCCGAAGGAGATTTAAGTACAGTGTACCTTTCTTTGCCATTTCGCACTTGTTTGGCCAATTCAAAAGGAATTCCGCCAATGATAAAACAATAATCTCTATGACTGACCGGGACTTGTCCCACAACTTTGGAAACATCGGAGGCAACCTGGCTATCTGATAGTCCTTTTTGAAAATATTTGGATCCATGGGATTCCAATGCGGTCATCTTACCAGCTAACTTAAAGGCAATTTTGGTATTGCCGGAGCCCATGTCCACCATAAATGCTTTGTCTTCAAAACTACTTGGCAAGGCACATTGGAAACCATAGGTTCCTTCCTGGGCGGGTGTTACTTCATTGACATAATAACCTATCTCCTTTAATCCTTTGGCTATTCTCACCACCTTTTCTTCGTTTTTCGCACCGGAACTCACTACAAAGTGTATGTCCTTGCCGGCCACCCCATAATCAAGCATTCCCCGGATATAATTTTTCAGACCGCTGCGAATATCGTCATCTGTAACCATTTTTTCATGCACTAAACTGGATCCAAACTCTGCTTTTTCCAATTTCCATCTTTTCTGATCATCAATCAAAACAATAAAGGAGTTAAATCCTGCAGCACCAAGTTCAACAACACCCCTGAGTTTTCCATTTACAGGAACCGGGGCCGTGTAGTTAAAAGAAGTGCTTGTGGCAGTGCCTGACGCCTGTTCTGTACCATTTGGATTGCTATTCTCGGCGCTTGCTTCTGTATTCGGACTTTCAGTACCGGATGGTGCATTAGAATTGGATTGAACTCCAAATTTTTCCTGAAGCGTCGGTTCATATTTCTTATAGACAAAAAACAAACCACCCAAGATGATGGCAATGATCAGGATTTTTGAAAAAGCAGTTAGTTTCATATTAACAAGTTTTGTGTGTTTGGCAGAAGAATTGAACAAATATCCATGCGAAAATACAACTGGTCGCCAAATTGATGAAAGAATTGTTTGTTATTTAAGGTTAAGAATCTGTAAATCAATAAGATTTATTTAGACCTAAATGGCGTAAATTAAAAAAGGCCGGAGTAATACTCCAGCCTTTGATTTGCTACAAATCCCTGCTAAACCTATAATGCGATATTGGATTAGTTTTTGAGGCATTATTTGGGCAAAACCCCACTCATTCGATGATGATTTTTTCCTGCAATACCTTTTCACCCTGGGTAATTTTGAGTACAACTGTTCCCTTGGCGTGTTCAATGTTAATTTCCTTTTCGTAGTTTCCATTAAAGTCATTTACTTTCTCGGAGTATATTTCTTTACCTGAGAGATCCACCACAGAGACATGGATGGGTGATTTAGAACCAGAATAAGAAATTTTTAAAAGCCCCTGACTTGGGTTGGGTGATCCTGAAAGATACCTGATTTCAAGATTTTCTGAGGACTCCTGTTGAGAGGATTCATTTTTCTGTTTCCACTCCATTTCGAGTTCCTGCTTCAGCTCTTTTGCCTTCTCTTTCAATTTAATGGCTTCTTCTTTAAGCTCTTTTGCGCCCTCTCTCATCTGTTGCTTGAATTCTTCAGAATCAAAATGAAAATTTTTAAAGCCAGCCGGTTTGCACATTTCAGGAGTGCAGGCGCCAAGCGTTACATTGGTTTTTTCTGTTTCACCATTGCGCAGATAACTGACTTTGATTTTGTCATTAATTTTTAATCCGGATAGGGCTCCTATCGCGGACTCAACATCGGTAATTTTGGTGTTGTTGATTTTTAAGATAATATCACCTTCCTTCAATCCGGCGGCACTGGCACCACTGCCTTCAAAAATGCGTTCAATGGCAGCACCATTGGCGCCACCTGCATTTCTTAAGACGACTCCCATCACAGCCTTGTCTGGAGGACATTCAGCACCTGCCTTGGCACAGCATTTGCCTTTGGATTTGGCACAACAAGCTGATTTGCCTTCATTCTTGAAAACAATGACTTTATCATCCCCGTCAATGACCATGTTTTGATTTTCTCCATTTTTCCGGACGATGACCTTTACATCACCATCCGCCCCAGCTTCTTTCAATTCCGCTTCCACCATTTTTTGAATCTCCTCATCTGTCATGTTGTTTTGGTCTCCTCTGGAGATTTTTTTCACAATGATTTTCTTCTCCGTTTTTTCAGCGTTTTGATCTTTCGAATCGGAGGAATTGTTTTGTGCTTGCAAGGTCAATATGCTGCACATCATTATTAATGCAAAAAAACTTTTTTTCATTTGAGTATAATTTATAAGTTAACTTTAATTGATTACAGAGCCATCGGTATTATAAAGTCCATGATTGGGAATGGAATTTCGGATATTTTTTAATTCCTCAAGTAGCATCAACTTGTTTCTATTTTCTTTGCTTCTTCTAAATGCCTCAGATTCTGATATCACCCTTAAATTTCTTAAGTTTGATTGCAAGGCCTCTTCCGTGATAAGCTGTATCCATTTTTTTAAGTCTGTTCTCTGATCAATAAGCATTGGTTCGAGATATTCGCTTTTAATGGTCATGGCGTATTGATTAAAACGGATTGTTTTTAAAGAATCTTTAAACGCAATGGGTTTTTCTTGAGCTTTTAATGGATTGTATTCGTTGATTGGAATTTGGAGGTTTGGATTGGGTAAATCCTTTGACTCCAAATGAAGAACTATTTCTGTGCGATCTCTTTGGTCAATCTCATTTATATTTTTTGTTGGTTTGGCTTTTATCTTACTTTTTACTTTTTTTCTTTTTATCACATCACTTTTAAGAGATTCACCAGAATTATCGGCGCACTCGACTGAAGAAAAGCCCAACAAATGATTGGTTTGAGTCTGTAGGAAATGAGCAGTAAACTTTTGTGAATCCATAAATACAGAAACCATTGCTAGAAAAGCACTGAGAAATATAAATCCCGGAATTTTATAAGAATAGTCCATTGGTACCGGTAATCTCAACAAATTTTTAACTCTTTTGAGAAGTTGATTCTTCTCTGTGGCAAAAGCAACAATGCGATGATGATTGTTAAGCGAAGGATCTTCTCCAAGCTTCAGGATCAATGAGGCATAGGCATGTAGATCTGGTAAAAAGCTGACCGCTTGTTCGTCTGCACAAAGCTCACGGTGAAATTTAACTTTCGAACTTAAGTATTGAACACCCGGATTAAAGAAAAATACCAGATCGCAAAAGTGACAGATCAGATTAAAAACATGATCACCGGCTTTAAGATGGGACAATTCATGTGCTAGAATACACTCAGCCTCCTGATACGAAAGTTTGTTGACCCAGCAAGTGGGGACAACCACCATTGGTTTGAGTACACCATAGACAAAGGCAGACTGAACTTTGTTGGAATGCAAGAAAATAATTTTGACTGGAATCGCCATTTTTGATTTCAAGCTTTCAAAAATTTGGTACCAGTGTTCCGGAAAATGATGACCCCCATTGTTTTTAATTTCAGAGATATATCGATAGGATCTAATGTACCTCATTCCGAAATAGGCAAAACCGATCAGCCAGATTCCAAATGCCAATACACCAAAATTGGAATTTGAGAAATCCCCGGAAATGGCAATGAAAGGTAAAATGTTCAGGATTTCTAAATATTCCAGAACAAATGATGCAGACACGCAAAAAACAAAAAAGACCAACACGCTCTTGTAAAGTGCATTTCTTGCGTGATTGCTTTGGATTAATTTTGATTTTTCAATCAGCATAATCACGCCAGTGAGAAATCCGGCTATCCACAAGGAATGAAGCAGCATCCAACTAAATGCGTTGGCAACATCCATGGCAAAATCTAGAACAGAGTTTTCCATTTGCTTTGAGATTTAATGTTTGTTTTCGAGCTGCTTGATCAAAGACTTTATTTCTTCTAGCTCAGCTTCATTGGGTTTGTAATGTCCAAGCGTTTGAATGACCATCTCCAAAGCGGATCCTTCAAATACTTCATCCACCAGCTCGGTTAACGCGGAAGTTTTTAAGGATTCCTCTTCCAAAATGGCAGAGTAAGTATGTGTTTTACCGGTTAATTCTCTAGAGATTAATCCTTTTTCAGTCATGATCTGCATCAGTTTAAGGGTAGTTGTATAACCGGTATCTTTGTACTGTTGAATTAATTCATGGACATTTTTTACGGTACTGGGACCATGTTTCCACAAAATTTGGAGAATATCCAGTTCTGATTCTGTTGGTTTGTATTTATGAGTTGCCATATCCTTGACCCTTCAATTCAGAGCAAAGATAATCTTTTTCTGTCAATGTACGAAAGATTTCGTATTTTAAGAAGAATTTAACGTAGGCTTTTTACAAACAACAATTTTTCCTGCTTTTTACCATCCGTAATGGATAAAATGTATGCTCCGGGCATTAATTGTTCAATATTTATGCTGTACTGGTTTTGATCCAATTGCTTTGTATAAGTATTTGCAATGGTTTTTCCGGTGGCATCAAATATCCTAAAGTTTATATCTCTTGTTTCAAACCCCTTTATGCGGACCCATAATTCATTTTGAGCAGGATTGGGGTACAAGGTGGATGTATGTTCTAAGTAATTTTTAGTAGATACGCGTAGAGGAATCACAAATTTTTGTTTTGTCTGACACCCATTTGCATCGGTAAGGACAAGCTCATATTCTCCCGCAGCAAGGTTTTCGGGGTCAAAATTGCCGGTAATACGATAAGTATAAGGTGGTACACCACCAGAAGATCCTACGGAAAGCAATTTTCCCCGCTGACCACCGGGTATTTCTCCCAATACCTGAATGCTGTCTATAACCAATGCATCGAAAGAAGGTAAATCAAATTCAAAACTGGCTTTTGTATTTTTAGAGGAACTTATTAACACGGATACTTTACCAACTACTTTGGAAGAATAAGAAAGTTTGCTTTCTCCCTGACTCCATTCAAATTCAAAAGGCCCCGCACCATCTATTGTATCCAGGTAAATGATCGTACTATCGCCAAAACACAAGATGGGTGGATCTATCCTGGAAGCCCTCAGCCTTGGAGTGCTGCACAAATAATCCAATTTTACTTCTGTGGTATCTGAATTACAAGGCCCAGATGCGATCAGCTGTAAGTTGGCTGCCCCGTCTACTTCACAATCTATCCTATAATCTATGGCAGAATCAGAACTTTGATAATCATTCAGATTCCAAATTAGTGTATTGTAATTGGTCGAGCGAGAATTAGCTTTTACAAATTCATAGTCCAGGACAAAATCCAAATCTGATTTTGTTTGATGATCCTTATTGATGGTAATGCTGTTTCTTGCACCGGGAGAATTCATATAAAAACTTCCGCTTGCGTTTGTAATCAACTTCGTAGCAGTAACAAGGTAGTCAAACGTCGAATCCAAAGGAAGGCAGCGATCAATATAAAGGGTGTCTTTGATATCGCTTGCAACGATTTTGTAATATAGCTCTGATCCTGATTTTCTGTAAACATTATACCCTTCTGTGGCATCAGCAGAAGCGGTCCAGTTGAGATTCACTTGTCCAGTCTCTTCTAAAATGATCAAATTTTTCGGGCCTGAGATAGGATACATATTTAAACTCGGATCTCCGAGCAAAGCCATGTGGGTACCTCTTAAACCAGTTGGACTGACCTCATATTGTGTGCCGTTGTTGTTCATCGATGTTCTTGCACTGAAACCAATGTTAAAACCAAGCGCCATGTGGTGAAACTGCCAACCGGGCCTTCCTGCCCAGGCACAAGTCAAAATGGTCCCACTTCCCAGGGATGAACGCATAAAATTGTTCTGACTATCCCAGTCCCCGTGATAACTTCCAAATAACAAAGTAAAAATACCTCTCAGGGAATCAACAGCCATGTTTGCTGAAGTGGATATTCCTCCTGCAGAGGTATAGGTTCCACCACCGCAACCATAAGACCAAAGATGACTTTCTGTCAATAAAGAGTTTCGGTAATTACCGTTGATGACCGAATCGGGTCCAAAAAATGGAACAAAATTCTTGAAGCCTGTTGACCCAAAGTATTCTCCCTGAAAATTAAAATTGTCCATGACCACCGCTTTGTGATTTGCCCTTATCTGAGCTGTTCTGAACAAGTGGTTTTTATTGAGATACTTTTTGAGGAGTTGGATTTCTGAAATTCCCATCACCGGCATATCAAAAAAGTCAAGCCTTCCGACTTCCAGATCGGCATCACTTGGTAAAAGACTTTGGTCAAATTTTCCATCACCGGGTATGTTCTTGTTTTGGTTTCGGGCAGGACCGTTGTTATTCACCGAGACATCGGTCCAATTGCCATCGATGTCAGCATAATAAGTATCCGCCGGCCAGGCACCGGTGTGATCCGGAGTATGCCCATCCCAAGGTGTATTTCCGGAATAGGGTACTGCCACATGTCCGACAATAAAAACAGTGGTCAAGCCAGGAACAGAATTTCTAAGGTTGCGAATGTTATTTCTGACCTGAATTGCAGTGTAATTCTGTGGTACATCTTCTCTCAATACATGCCAGCTTTCATTTTCAAGATCGCTGATGAGCCTGGACAATTCATTTTGTAGGCTGTCTTTGATCCGGCCTTCTACCAAAATCAAAATAGATTTTTTGGGAGGAAGGGCTGGCACTCTGATCCCGCCAGTTAAAAATCCTGAAGCATTGATGTTCATTCCAAGTCTTCTGACCCTATATTCATAGGCCACGCCTCTGACGACCGTTGTGTCTCTAAAACTTGATACAGAACCCGTCAAAGTGGCTAAAGAAACACCCCAGTTGGTGGATCCTAAAACCCTTCGGTGTATGACGTAATTTATTTCATTGTTTTCAAGGATCCAATTTAAGGTAATGGCTGGTTTGGATTCATCTACCTGCGCAGAAACACGCACTGATGCCAACTGGGACCAGTTTTGGGCTTGTAAACACAAAACTGTTAAATTTAAAAGGAAGGTTAAAGTCCGCTTCATAATTCTGATTTCCCTAATTAAAAATACAAAAGTATGAAAATGAGCTAACAGCCATTTAGAAATAATGTCAATTAAAACTAGTTGATTAAGTATTCTTCAGGTACTGTGCTGCTGCAACCAGCTCTTCATAAAAGTCCGGACCAAATTTACGAACAATGGGTTCTTTTAAAAAGAGATACAATGGAAGTTTATCTTTTTCTCCCGCTCTACAGGCAGCGCCGCAAATTTCCCATCGGTGGTAATTGACAGCGGTAAAGCCCAATTCCTTATTTTCAGTAACTCGGATCGGGTACAAATGGCAGGAAATGGGTTTTTTGAAATTTGTCAGACCTTTTTCATACGCTTTTTCAATGCTGCAATATGCGATTCCCATTGGATCTCTCCCCATAAAAACGCAGGCCCCATCCGGCATCAATTGGGTGACCTTCGCGCGGGCTTCTTTGTGATACATTGATGTTCCTGAATTCTGGAGTTTGGCAAATGACTCAGGAGAAATAAATTCTTTCACAATATCTTGTATCGAAGAAAGTATCTCCGACTCCTCATCGGTCAGTGGAGCTCCGTAATCGCCTTCAATACAACAAGCACCTTTGCATGCGCTCAACTCACATCTGAAATAAGAGTTCAATACCTCATCGCTGATCAAAACGTCTCCAATGGCTATCATATAGATCCATTTAAATCAACACCAACACCATAACAATCAAGACCATGGTATTTTACAATTCAGAACCGGCTTCTCCGTGGATCACCATCCGGAATCCACTCCCATGAATATTCGTTATTTCTATGCTCTTGTCTTCTGCAAAATATTTTCTAAGTTTGGTCACAAAAACATCCATACTTCTGGCGGTAAAATAATTGTCCTCTCCCCAGATTTTGGTCAATGCTTCTGATCTTGGTAAAATATTGTTTCTGCGATCACTAAACATTCTGAGCAGTTGGGCTTCTTTTGGACTCAATTTAAATTTTTCAACGATATCATCTCCATTCTTGAAGTAGAGAACCCGTAGAGGATAATTGAAAACATATTTTCCAATATGGTATTCAACTTGTTCTGTCTGCTCACCTTCTTTCAATTTATGGGATCTTTTCAAGATCGCAATGATTCTGTATAACAATTCTTCGGAGTTAAATGGCTTTGTGATATAATCATCAGCTCCAATTTTAAATCCTTCCACAATATCTTCCTTCAGCGTTTTAGCTGTCAAAAAAATAATTGGTATGTCAGCATTTTTAGAACGAATGTCTTTGGCCAGTGTAAACCCATCCCGACGCGGCATCATGACATCCAGGATACAAAGGTCGTATTCGCCACGTCTGAATTGTTCAAATCCATCAATCCCATCAACGGCGAGATCAACATCATAATCGTGCATCTCCAAATAGGATTTAAGCACATCTCCAAAATTGCGATCGTCTTCAACCAGAAGAATCTTTGTGTTTTTGTTTGAATCAGGGTTGCCAGCTGTCATCTTAGTTTTTGTTTAGTAGTATGAACGAATGAATGAACAAAATATTTAAGTATTTCTCCATAATTTGGAATGTTGGGGCAAAAATACGGTAAACACACTTCCTTTACCTGGTTCACTATCGACCTCGATGGTACCATGGTGGGCCTGAACCATTGCTTTGACGTAACTCAGTCCCAATCCAAATCCCTTTACATTGTGCACGTTGCCGGTGGGAACCCGGTAGAATTTTTCAAATATAAGTTTCAGATTGTCCCTGCTCATACCTATACCCTTGTCTGATACTTTGATCAACAATCCTTTTTTGACATTGGAACTGTGGATGGATATTTCCGGTGTCTCGGGAGAATATTTATTTGCATTGTCCAGCAGATTGTAAATAATATTGGTGAGATGGGTCTGATCGGCTTTGATGTTGGGATCAGAAGCATCGAGAAACATTTGAATTTTTCCTCCCTTTTGGGTCACTTGAAGGTCAATATTTTGGACAGCCTCCCGAATGATGTCGTGTACATTGAGTTCTTTGGGGTTCAGTTGAAAATCTTGTTTGTCCAAAAGAGCCATTTGTAGCACCTTTTCTACCTGACTCAGCATTCTCCTGTTTTCCTGTTTGATAATGCCCATAAACCTCTGAATTTTTTCAGGGGATTGAATGATATTGGGCGAAAGAATTGAGTCTGAAGCAAGAGATATTGTGGCAATAGGTGTTTTGAATTCATGGGTCATATTATTGACAAAATCATTTTTGATTTCTGATAATTTCTTTTGTCTGAATATCACCAGGATCACATACACAAAACAGGCTAAGATTAGACCGGTCAGGATCAGAGAAAGGAAAACAATGGGAACCACATTCCGCCTGAGCCAGGATGTTTTCTTGGGAAAAATTACTTTTAAGGTACCGGGTGAACCCGCTGCACTGCTAAACAGAGCTACCTTGTAACTGGTTTCTTTCAGAATCTGATTGGGGTCTATGTCGGATTTGGAAGCCTTGGGTTTCTCCTTAAATCCCACCACATAATTTTCATTAAGGATCACAAAACTCTCCGTTTTATTGTCATAGACACCAAAATTGTAATTGAGGTCCAGATTCATCTCATGAAATTCGTGTTTGAGTAAGGCTGAGAGCTTCTGAGGATTGATCCTTTGCTCCAATCTGGCAGGGTGAATTCTTCGCTCTCGATCGATGAGTTCTACCAGTTGCTTTTTTTTGTCCCAGCTAAGAGTAGGATCAATTCTGGGATAATTGGTGGAGTCCATGTGGATGGACAATTGATTGCTCATCAATAACTTGGCATATTCCAATAATTTGGTTTTGTCTTCCTGAGACCGATCACCTGAGTTGATCCACTTTTCGATTTGATTGATTTCCCAGTTTTCTTTTTCTTTTTCCAGTCGGTCTGCAACCCTTTTGAGTGCTCCAATGACCTGATCTTCAAATTGTTTTTCGTTGAGCCTGATCGACCAGTTGATCCAGTAGAATTGTAACATGACCGTACCCAGTAAAGCCAGACTCATCACCACAATGACCAACCATATGGTTTTCTTGCTCATTTTTCCAATTTAATCATTTCCGTCATACCAATATCGGGAGATCAAAGACCTGAGAAAAACCAAATTCTTGACAATCGGTTCTGAGGTCTATCCTGATTTCATTGCTTTTGGTACCAGTTTTTTAACACCAATCCTGCCTTTTTGCCTTGTGGGGTATAATCTTTGTCCGGATATCCTTCATGACCCTGACCTTCTGGAAACCATTTCCATACAAAGCCCCCTCCCCAAAACTCCTGCTCCCAAAACTGAAGAAACAGAGCTTCATAGGCAAGTTCTTGTGCGGTCTGGTCCATTGGCAGTTGATCTATTTTTTGTTCCAGTTCCCAGGTTTTACCGGCAGCTCCGGGAACGCTGAGGTATCCAAACTCGGTAAAGATTATTTTTTTACCCAGTTTCTTGGAAAATGACTTCATGGATTCTAACCAAGGCTTCCAGGCTTTCATTAATACTTCTTTCTCAGGATGCACTTCCTCAGTCAGTGGAAAATAAGCGCTGATGCCTATATAGTCCAATCTATCCCAAAAAGGCGTCTCTTGATAATGATCCCAATTGGCTGAATAGATTAGTTTACCTGAATAGATCGATCGAATGTCCTGTATGAGTCCGAGCCAAAAGGGCAGTCGTTCCTTTACAGATGCGGAAAATTCTGTGCCCAGACAAAACATCTCTACCTTATATTCAGAGGAAAGGATGGCCATGTCGAGAATATATTTTTTATAATCTGCTTCCCAGGATTTCCATTCTGCCTCGCTTTGAAAACGCAGGGTTCCCGTCCAGGCTCCGGGAATATACACCTGTGGTTTGAGCATGACCTTTAATCCATTTTGATGGGCCAATTGGATGGTATGCCGGACACCCTCACGGGTTTCACCCCACCATTGCCAGTCTGTCTGATTGTATTTCACCAATGCCTTGTTCTTTGGAGTAAATGCGTAAGGAATGACAGATACCCATTCTATATGGTGTTCCAAAACCTCCCGAAAAGGATTTTCTTTGAAGGGAGACGGAGGTGCCACAAAATTGATGCCTTTGATTTTCTCAGAAGCTAATTTGCTGATTTTATCGGATTGTTTTGTTTGCATCAGACCGAGAAAAGTCAATGCATAGGGAAACAATAGGAGAATGCCCAAAACACCAATTCCCAAAAACCATTTCAATTTTGATTTTTTTAAATTTGAAGGATGAAAATCTTTTGCAATGTGCATCGGTGCAAATATCATGGATCACTGGAGGAATTTTTCAAGAATGTTGAATCCAATGCGTCACTTTTATGTTTGTAATTTTCTCTTCGCCAGGATCGATTTACTCAAATGAAATGGATGGAATCATCTGCAGGAAACATTGGTAAAGACCAGCAGATAGGTTTCAATCCATATAGTTTAAGTTCAGATTGGAAGAAGCATCCATTTATTGAAAAAGAATTTTCTTCACCAATTTTTCTTGATCATTTTCTACCATCAAAAAAAACATTCCAGGTCCAAAATTCGATTTTTGAAGCCTTAGTGTGGAATGACTCCATGTGCCATTCGCCACTACCGTGCCGATTGAGTTGTATATTTTGTAATAGAGCGGTCCAGTAAAATTTTCAACAGAAATCGCCATTACCCCCGTAGATGGATTGGGTTGACAAATGATTTGAACATTGGATGGACTTTGATCTTTGTTTTTTGTTTGGACCGATGGCGGATTATTAAACAGATTCCAGAAAATTCTGGGTGCATCCACGACATGGTTTATACCATTTGGATACTGGTGGTACAAATTTCTAATTAACGAAAAAACAAATGGAGCACATTTTTCACCAGGTCTGCATTCATTAAAAAGGTAGGTTTTGGTCAGAGCAGTTTCATTTTTTTGAAAGGATTCTGTAAGTCCCTGACTGGCCAATGTGCGGCGGATATACTGATTCAAATAGGCCAAAATAGAATCTTCTCCAAACGGCAGTTCTGTATAAGATGGAACAATAAAGCGATCATCCAATGAACCAACGGCATAGTAGATGGGCACCCGGACAATGGGGTTGATCGAATCCAATTCGTGGTAAATTCCTCCAACACCTCCAACGGCTTTGAATACATCACCGGCTTCCATGGCAGTTTTGAAAATCATGACACAACCATTGGAAAATCCACTTCCAAAAACCCTGTTTTGGTCAATGGACAAAGTATCGGCCAGCAGCTCAATGATCCTTCTGAAAAAAAAGACATCGTCCACCAATTCAGCCGTATCTGAGGGACATAATTTCTCCAACAGTTCACCACATACAAATTTTGTATTGTTTTTAATCATGCTGTCTTCAACATAGCACCATCTGAGCGAAGATGGAAATACAGTAATAAAATTCTCCTCTTGTCCCAATTCCTTCCAGCCATGGGCATTGTAAAAGACATCTTTGTCTCCACTGGTCCCGTGCAACATCATTACTACGGGATAACCCTCAGATGGCGCTGGTTTTGTGGGAACAGAAACGATAAATTCCCTTCTCTCGCCCTCCAATTGAAGCGAGAGCTCAAATTTAATTTGAGATTGGGCGAAATAAAGGTAGCTGAACAAAACCAGGGAAAGTAGTAGTTTTTTCATGGTTGCTTATTTTCAACAAAAATAAGGAAATACAATGGAATGATAATCCTGTATTATTATTAACCGCTGAAATTCGAAACATTTGACCTTAATCGAGGAAATAGAGGTATGATCGGATGTCAAAAATTATTTGAAGGAATGAATACTCCTTAAATCTTCCTTTGCCATAAAGTCAAGCTACGGGCTCTTATTAACCAAGCATTGAAAACCGCTGAGCTGGGCAATTTTATAACAATATGGGCCTAATTCTTGGGCCTCTCAACCCTTTTGACTGTAAGCAAGAATCCTTTCCAGGGTTTCGGCTTTTGCGTAAAAACTGACTTTTGGAAGCATTCTCTTGGCATCCCTCAAGATTTGCATTTCCTGACGGATTTCCTGATTTCCGGCTGCGATCTCTTTAAGAATAAGATTTTCTTCCGCGTTGCATTCGGAATAGGCAAATCTGACCAAACTGTGAAGTGTAAAAGTATCTACCATAGGCTGTGATATGTGGTTTGATAAATTAAACGCTCATATCAGGACATTATTGTTAGGTTTACTGGCTATTTCAACCGTTGCCATATCTGGGTTCTTCCCAAAAGAGATACGCCAATATAACCTCTCACTTTGAGCCGATCTGCTCCGTCTAAAGTGATCAGGCAACTATAAATTTTCCCATTTTTGGGATCGACGATCTGACCCCCTTCCCAGCCATCGCCTGCGCTGATCATATTCCAGAGAATATCCATGCCGATCAGGGATTTGCCATTTTTTTCGCCGGGACAGTTGTTGCACACTTTGGTGGTGGCTGCCGGCAAAAGGTCGGTGACCCTGCCAAACATTTTGCCTTCTTTCATGTAAAGCTCCACATGTGATTTGGGCTGTCCGGATTCATCGATGGTTTTCCATTTGCCCAAAACCTGGTTATTTTGGGCTTCCGAATGGTAATACATGGTCAAAATAAAAAAAAGAACAAGCATCGAGTTTTTCATTGTTTTTCAATTTGTAATCAGAGTAACAAATGCAAAGAAATCAGGTTTACTCCACTAAAAATCCAATTCTTTGGAAGGGTCCCAAAACAGCTTTTCAAAATCTAACACCCTGTCATTGATTATATCGACCCCTTCTTGTTTTAGCAGGGCTTCCATTTCTCCCGGACCAAAAAAGTTCTTTCCGCTCAGGATGCCTTTTGAATTGACGACTCTTTGAGCGGGTACTTCAGATCTTTTCCCTTTAAGTTGATTGAGCGCCCAGCCCACCATTCGGGCGGATCCCAGACCCAAATATGCGGCAATCGCGCCATAGCTGCTCACCCTGCCGCTTGGAATGAGTTGGACAAGGTCGTATACCAATTGATAAAAGTGCTGTCCGGATCCATTTTTGGCATAATATTCTTCCAGTGCTTTGTCTTCGGCTGCCCGCATGCGCTTGATGTCGGATTTGGTTTTGTCCTTATAACCCAGAAGATGCAAAATACCATGAATGATAACCCTTAGAATTTCTCTCTCAAAAGGTTCGGACAACTCCAAGGCCTGATTCCTGACCTGATCCACACTGATGTAAAGTTCTCCGGAGAGAGGATTTTCACCCAGAGGAAAAGTAAGGATGTCGGTATGGTAATCGTGGTTTAAGAACTTTCGGTTGTAATCCAGAATAAATTCATTGTTGCAAAACACAATGCTGATCAATCCGCAAACCTGGCCGTGCTGATCCATGGTGTCCTTAATCCAGCTTTTGATTTTTTTATCAGACAGACCAATGGGATCGACGAGGTAATGCAATTCAACCACGGAGCAATTTTGAGCAAAGGTAAATCATGGCTATGGAATCTTTGCGATTGAATCGCTTTAATGTACAGGAATGTGCTAAGGGTTAAATTATTCCTAAATCGAGCTTGCCAAAGTTAAAAAAAAATTAAAGACGGATCTGCTCAAAAACCTTCATATAGCTTTGGGATCAAATCAAAAAAAAAATATGAAACTGGTTCAGCTATTGATCATTGTAGCGGGTCTTACTCTGATCTCCTGTAGTCCGCAACTTACTCCTCTCACTCAAAAAATCATCGACAAGAACCACTGGGGTCCGGATGAATTAACCCGAATGCAGTTTTACCTGTCAGATGACATCGTACTGAGAAGAGAGGTAAGTACCTCCAGGACCGCGATTAACAAGGGTAAAATTAAAAATGTCAATGGTGCAAAAATTGAAGAAATCATTATAGAGAGAGGGACTCCCGGAGTGATGCTTTTCTCTCCCAAAGAGAATAGAATTGCTGTGAGTTTTGAATCCACAGACAAAGAATCGTATCTAATGTTTGGGCCGAATCCCAAGTTTGACCAGAGGTATTTACTCTTGGGTAAGGAGTGGGACCGTCACAGCGGAATGGTCACATACAACGGCCAGGAATACAGCACCTCGTCTCATTCTGCTTTCGCTGGTCTGCTGGTCAATCTAAAACAAAGCAATAGGGTCGAGAAAAAAACCCAGGTGGTGGGCGGCAGGAAGATTTAAACAAGTTGTTTAAATCAAGAGAATGAAGGAATTTTAAAAAATCAAAGTCCTTACTCTTTTACAAATTTAAATCCATGTCGGATTTTATGGGATTGAAGACTTCCCAAATAAATTCCGGAAGTTAATCTGTCTACGGCAATAGGAAATTCCAATTCTTCTTTTTAGATCTTTCCTGTTTTTATCTGTTGCCACGTAATATCGCTTAATATATACTACACTTCAGGTTTGCTGACTTTCTGATCAAATTTAATGGTTAAAGTATTTTGTTGCTCATCCAGTGAATAACTAAAAACTTCTTTGTTTTTATGCTCTTCCAAATCCGAGATCATTCTTATATTGTAAACATAAACCGAATCGGCATCCGTGCAACCCAGAAATGGACAACCCAAAGAGTCCAGGCCTATTAAATAAGTATCATTATCCAGTTGCTGCCATTGATCATAGGTATAGTAGTCTCCACTCACCACAATATTTATATTGGGAAGTTGGAGTGCATCAAAAAAATACAAGCCATCTGCATTAAATTTTTTGGGTAGATAAAATCGTCTGCACCAGTTTACATTGCCTGATCCATCAAATGAAATCAGACCTGAACCATCCACATATTGTTCTGAACCAGGATATGCGTATTCATACCATTCAAATAATCCCAGGAATTTATTTTCTTCTATTTTTTAAATTTTTGAATAGCTAGACTGAATACTAAACTTTGGAGTTTTAATAAAATCAACATTTCCTATTGTGGCCAATCCAAAAACTACAATTTCAGTATATGCGCCTACTCTGCAAATCAACCAAATTGTTTTGCCTGATTGATCAAATGAACCTGTCAAGTATTGTAAAATGGAGTTCCCTGCACTTTTAGAATCCAGCGAATCTCTTAACATTTTATCCGCATCAATACGGTACTCACTGATGATCTTACCCCAAGAATCCACAAGTGTGGCATAAGAATATTTTTTGCGATTAGAAATAACTGGCCAGGTGACTGTCTCACCCATCTCGGCGCAGATTTCAGCCCGTCCCTTTTCATTGACCGTAAAATATATCGAGTACGGAGTCTTGGTTTTAGGATAATCCGGGTGTGTATTGAGCTGGGTGCGCCAGATTACATTGGCCAAATTAACCAGTTTAAATAATATGTTTCCAGTCCAAATTTCAATTTTATTATTACATTTTGATGCAACAATATAAATCCTGCACAAGGATTCCTACCTCTTTGAACCTAACAATTTCCCCAATTTAATAAGATCGGCTAATAAGATCAATTTTGAAAAATAAAGAGCCATTATAAAACCTGCAAGAATCATGGATAGTTGCAAAACTAAAGTCACTGCAAGAATCTTACTCACAATAAAACCAAAGACACAAATCAACATAAAGACTAGAATGGAATAAAAAAAGGAGATGTTCTTTTCAGACCCTATTTCTAATTTGTAAAACTGAACAAACATCAACACCGTCTGTCCAATTAAAAATACAAAAGCAGATGCAAGCACATGATACAATGGAATAAACACAAGGCTTAATACTGCAGAAAGCAAAAAACCCAAAGCATAGAGTTTCCACAATTGATGTTCTCTATGAGTAGCCTGAAAGTAAGCTCCAAAAATAAAATTAATGCTCGCCGGGATAAAAGCCCACATCAGGATTTCCAAAACCAGATCCCACTCTGTGTCGGATCCCGGATACAAGGTCCGATTGATGTCTGCTGAAAAAACCCCAACTACCAGTGACAGCACCATGGCCATCACAAGCAATACCGAGATGGAAGTTTTGAGTAGCTCTTCATTTTTTATAGGATCGGAATTCCCTCTTGAAAACATCGACAACAATAAAGTGCCAAAGGCCAGTGAGATCATGGAGGCAGCCTCGTACAATCTCATCGCTGAAGCGTATTGCCCGGAACGGAAAGCACCATCTTCGAGCAGTTTGACCAACCAGATATTGTCCATGCGCGTCCAGGCTGCATACGTAAGATAAATCAGGGCAAAGGGTAGTCCCATTTTAAGATAGGACAGGCTTTTGTTGAAGGATATTTTCGCAGGCCTGAAATGGAATTTTTTCAACATTAGAAATCCAACACATACTCCCAGCACCAAAACCAAACTGATGCTCTGCATATTGACAAACCATGAAATGCTGACTTTTTTGATGAGCACATCAGAATAAATAAACCAGCCGCAGCTCAGAATCAAAATCAAACGATCCAAAATTGAAATCAAACTATCCGTCCTGTAATACCCAAGTCCCGAGATCTGTCCCCTCAAAAACAAAATGCCGCTGATTAAAATCTGATTGATACAAAGCCGTAGGAATAATTCCAAATTGAGATTGCCGCCAAACCAAAGCAGCCCAAACCCTAAACTGACGATCAGATAATACACACTCAGTTGCAATCGGATCGAGATGAGCTCTCCATAGTTTTCTTTAACACGCGCTGTCTGCTGCCCAATGGCGCGGTTGGTCCATGCCTGCAATCCAAAATCATTGATAAACTGGAGTATTAAAGTAAAATTGAACAGGGCTATGTATTGACCAAAATCCTCAGTACCTACCAACACCTGTACCTTCCGGTCGATCCCAAATAAATAAAGTGGTTTGACCAATACATTGACCAGAATCAGTAAAATGATATTGACTACAAACTCTTTTTTCAATCCACCGGTTTGATTCAAAAAGGCGAAAATACCAATTAATCAGGCTCAGCAGTACTTAATACGACTCTTATACTTATTTTAGCCTCTCATTTATCAAACAGAAAGACTCAGCCCATGATCAAAAATTTGCTACTTTTTATAATTATCAGCTTATTGACTCATACAATTGTCCAAACTCAGAATATCCAATTTCAAAAAACCTTTTTTATTGAAGATTATATTCCGGGTATAAAAAACATTCACACCAATTTCTATGACATCGAGGCTCTGTCAGACGGATCCTATGTCAGTCTTGGATTTATCACCGACACCTTCAATTTTTCGGAAGGCATCATCACCAAACACGATTGTCTGGGCAATCCGGTTTGGTCAAAAACCCTTGGTGCATCCGGATCTCCGACCAATACCAATTTTGGTTCGGTGGAATCGGATTCGGGAGACATCGTTTTTTCTTTTAATCTGGGTACCGGTTTTTTTAGAGGATCCATTCTTGCAGGAAGAATCACAGCGAAGGGGAATGTGCTTTGGATGAAAAGAATTGGCAATAATTCTGAGTTTGGAAGGGACATTGCGAAAACACAGGACGGTGGATTCGTGATTGCAGGAAGTACGGGTCAATACGGAACCGACCCCGCTGCTGCGGATATTTATTTGCTCAAGTTGGACGCACAAGGCAATGTACAATGGACCAAAAGTTTTGGAAATCCAGGCAGCACTTACGATGAAGCCTTCAGCATAAAAGTGGATTCGAAAGACAATATCGTGGTAGCCGGCAGATGCATTGATGAAAGTACATTCAAAGCCTTCATTCTGAAGACAGATCCCTCCGGAAATCCATTGGGATTTAAGACCTTTGGCTATGACAATCAGAGGACTTATTGTTTTGATCTTTTGGTGGATAATTCTGATCATTATTTGATCACAGGTTCTACCACCCTATTGGAAGACAATCATCAAAGTTCTGAATACGATGTATTTCTAATTAAAACCAACTCAGATCTGAATCCTGTTTTTATGAACATATATGAGGTAACCGTGGGCGAAGACAGAGGATCCATCGGAGAAGGATTGGCCTTGTTACCGGACGGATCATATGCCATAGGCGTGAGCACTTTTGCATTTACCACCCACGCTGCTTCAGGACCCAATGCACCCAATAAAAATGCACTTTATGTTATTTCAGAAACAGGCAATATCAACAGAGCTTTTATTTACAACATGAAGGGATCTCAGTATACCAGGGTGAGAACTTCCCCTCTTGGCGGAGTCATCCTTTCAGGTTTTAGCACTGCTTACGCAAACAATGTAAATTTTCAGGGTCTGCTCATCAAAACCAATGAAGAATTTTTATCAGGTTGTTTTGATATTGATGTAACCAGAGAATTGACCTTGCAAGCTTCCATTTGGACTGTAAGGGATTTTCAATACCAGAGTCGATCAGGCCAATTGGTCAACAATTATTCCAATTATAAAGACACCACCCTTCAATTCAACAGCTTATGTGAGACCACAATAGATTTAGCACCACAGATTACAGGTCCCAGACAGGCTTGTCAGGGTAAAGCCGTAGTATTCAGAGACCAATCGACGGGCGATCCTTCTGCAAGCCATTTTTGGATGGTAGATGGGCGTACTTTTGAAGGTGCCGGTGACAAGACATTCATTTTTGACTCTCCCGGAATCCACCAGGTAATCAGGGTAATGACTCTGGGTTGTATCAGTCAGGAATATGTACATCCCATCCAAGTTCTTCCATTTAAAGAAGGTATGGTTGAGGATGAAATATGCCTTGGGCAAGTGTATCATTTTAATGGGAAAGAAATTCGATTTCCAGGGATTTACAAAGATACGATCCCTCTTGGCGGAACAGATTGTGACTCTGTGGTAACCTTAATCCTTGGCTCAAATCCCTTTGAAGATATGGGGACCTTGTTTGACACCATTCAGTGCAATCAGACTAAAACCTTCTGGAATTTTAATTACAGCAGCGGCGGCACTTATATGCTTTCTTTAAAAAATGAAATGGGATGTGATTCTGTCATTGTCCGATTGCAGGTCTATGCTTTTGAAAATATTGTAAAAAATGAAATAAAATGTCATGGCGTTCCTTTTCAAGAAAGGGATACCGTATTTTCTGAACCCGGGACTTATGAGTATGTCATTAGAGGAAGCGATTGTGATCAGTTTGTGACTTTAAATTTTAGTTGGATCCAGCTGGATACGGTCACAAGAAAACTTGATATTTCCTGTAAGGAAGGAGAGTTTTTGGATGGAGTTTATTATAGTAAGGCCGGGTCTTATAGGATCTATAAGCTTGAAGGAAATTGTCCGGTTCAGGATTATAAAGTAGAGGTGGTGAACGAAAACTGTGAAGATTGTACCTTTATTCCCAATGTTTTTACCCCGAATGATCAAGACAATAGAAATAAAATTTTTCGACCTGTCATCCCACCGGAATGCGATGCTCAATTCTTGAATATCAATTTTGAAATTTACAATCGTTGGGGACATAAAGTATATTCCTCTTCCAATATTCAATCTTTAGGTTGGGATGGTCTGCAAGATGGTAATCCGGCACCAATGGATTCTTACATCTATTCTTTGAAATACGATCTTCATTTGGAAAAACTGAACAAAGATTTAAAAGGTATGGCCAAAAAAGGCGTGGTCAGCTTGATCAGATAATTTGGATGAACATCTTAGTGCGCGAATGTGGCATCTTTGGAGATAGGAAAGCACACAGATTTTACAGATTCGCACAAATAATCTTACTTCTATTAAACTCATCCGTGTACAACTGTGGCATCGGTGAGCAAGAAAAATTGCACCTGCATTATAACTGACAGATTGCCTACTTCTAAACTCATCCGTGTCCATCTGTGACATCTGTGAGCAAGAAAAATTGCACCTGCATATTAACAGACAGATTGCCTACATCTACATTCATCTGTGTCCATCTGTGACATCTGTGAGCAAGAAAAATTGCACCTGCATATTAACAGACAGATTGCCTACATCTACATACATCTGTGTCCAACTGTGACATCTGTGAGAAAGAAAAATTGCACCTGCATATTAACAGACAGATTGCCTACATCTACATTCATCTATGTCCATCTGTGACATCTGTGAGCAAGAAAAATTGCACCTGCATATTAACAGACAGATTGCCTACATCTACATACATCTGTGTCCATCTGTGACATCTGTGAGCAAGAAAAATTGCACCTGCATATTAACAGACAGATTGCCTACATCTACATACATCTGTGTCCATCTGTGACATCTGTGAGCAAGAAAAATTGCACCTGCATATTAACAGACAGATTGCCTACATCTACATTCATCTATGTCCATCTGTGACATCTGTGAGCAAGAAAAATTGCACCTGCATATTAACAGACAGATTGCTTACATCTACATTCATCTGTGTCCATCTGTGACATCGGTGAGCAAGAAAAATTGCACCTGCATATTAA
The DNA here is from genome assembly GCA_016715965.1 of Saprospiraceae bacterium. Lineage (NCBI taxonomy): Bacteria > Pseudomonadati > Bacteroidota > Saprospiria > Saprospirales > Saprospiraceae > Saprospiraceae bacterium. Next base: position 1,608,658 of record JADJXG010000001.1, read on the forward strand.
CAGACAGATTGCCTACATCTACATTCATCTGTGTCCATCTGTGACATCTGTGAGAAAGAAAAATTGCACCTGCATAAGTGGGCTTATGGAAATAAGACAAAATCATTCAAAAAAAAAAGTCACCCACCGAGCGGTGGGCGACTTTTCCTAATCCCTGTGGGAATCCTATCCCGATTTAAAACGAAGCCTTTTAATTTGATTATCTCATGTGATTGATATAACGCAACAATTCATTGGATAGATCCCTGCAATGTGTTAAAAAAAGTTTAAGGTTCAAGAGATGGACAAATTAGTTGAAGGATATTTTAACATAATTTCAAAATAATATATTGTAATTATGATAAAACAAAAACTAATAGTAAAACGAGCATGTATTTTTTCCAGGTAGGCAGAATAATATTTTGTAATATATATTGACAATTTTGGCCCAATTCAGCCCTTATTTACATTTTAATCTTTTCCGGAACTTGCTCTGAAGCTTGCATTTTATACCCGGACGCCTGCAACAATTGCTCAATATTCTTCAAAAGATCAGTTTTTCTCTCAGATGCTCTCGCCAGAAGGTCCGTTTTGTCCAATGACCTCAGGATGATGTCCCTGGCCTTTTCATTGAGTAAGCTCAATTCCTGAGCACTAAAACTGTTAAACGTACCTTGCTGAAGATCGTAATAATCGATTTTCTGATCGATGTAGAGGATTTTTGCTGGGCCTGGCATTTTGATCTGAACCAATTTGCTCTGTTCGTCTATGAGTATAGCACTGCTGTCTAAATCAAACCCTGCCGCTGCTTTCGCGCGAACTCTAAGGATAATGGATTTTCTGAATGGGCTGATGTCTAAGAAAGTATAGCTCTTTTGGGTAATAAGCTCACTGATTTCAGCCTCCACAGTAGCTATTTTTAAAACATCTTTAATGCTGTGCAGAATGGTCGTTGAATCTTGTGTCTTATGTTGCTGATCGCTGTGAAGATATTTGCCAAGCTGATAACCAATGAGCAAACAAATCATACAAAGCAGAGCACAAAGTAGATTCCTCACAAGCGTTGGATCTTACAATGAAAAGGATGCTTCAGATTTTCTTCTGATTGCAGGATTGCTTTGACCGAACCAACTGACAGTGGAGATTCAATCATAAGTGGTAGTTTGTTGTGGTCATCGCCAACATACACTTTCAGTTGAGTATTTTCCTTAAATACTTGCCCTTCCACAACACTGCCCTTACACTCCAGCACATTGAAGTGACCTTTTTCTTTTATGTGAAATTTTGGTCTTTCCTTCTCCAATTTTATTCCCAGATTGTAAATGCGATTGTCAAGAATCATATTAAAATCGATTCTTTTCGATTTTTTAAATTCATCCAGCTGGTGATTTCTTAGATGATATAGGGTGGTGACCATGTCAAAACAATCGCCTTCCATTGGTATCTCTTTGGGTTTTGCTTCTTTCATGCTTCGACCCGTATAGGATATCATTACCTTTCGAATGTAATCGTACTCCACTTTTTCGTAATGCACATAACTGCCTTGATGTACGTCCCTGATATACAGTTTGGGCAACAGGGTTTTTTTGTCAATGTAAGTGTGGTATTTGTCTCTCACTTTGTAAAACCATTCGTAAGAAGAATAGGTCCTTCCAGTTACTTCAATGTGATAAAGATCTCCTTCATCTTTTACCTCAAAAACAACTTCACCCGCAGACAACCAGACAAAATTCCAGTTGTAGTACAATTTGTAGTTGATCTTTTCTCCGGGAATAAAGGCTGGTTCCCGATCGTTGGCGAAGACATTTGAAGGATTGGCGAAAATAAGGCACACTAAAAATAAATAGGTCAAAACACCTTTTGTCATATTAGAACAACAATATTTAGGGACCATGGGTTCTTTGCGAAGTTTTATTGGTTTTTGTTTTGACAACGAATTGACTGAGAAGTTTATTTCCTTCTCAAATTTCCAGTTTTTTGTTTAATGGAATCCACAATTTACACTTAAGCTTTTATTTTTTCATATTAATTTAGTTTACAGACTCATACGATTGGTGAATTTTCCAATACCTTTGTATTCTGGTATGACTCATTTAAGAAAGGAAAGAATTTTAGGAATCGATCCCGGAACACAAATACTTGGATACGGGATCATCGAATACCATCCGAATGAAGTAAAGGTACTTGATTGCAGTGTCATCAAAATGAAAGACCTAGAAGACGATCAAACCAAACTCAAAGAAATCTTTCTTCAGGTGCAGGATATCATAGAGGCGCATCAAACGGGTATTCTTTCGATCGAATTGCCTTTTTATGGGAAGAATCCCCAATCCATGCTCAAGTTGGGCAGGGCACAGGGTGTTGCCATTGCAGCTGCCATCGTCATGGGGGTTGAGATCCATGAATTTTCTGCTAAAAAAATTAAAAAATCTGTCACTGGGAATGGCAATGCCAGCAAACAACAAGTCGCTGATATGATATCAAGGTTGTTGAATTATGAATTGGAATCAAAATATTTTGATGCCACCGATGCCCTTGCAGCAGCATACTGTTATACCTGTCAGCGCCAATTGGGATCAACTTCAAAAAGTTTTTCAGGATCTTGGAAGAGTTTTCTTGCCAAAAATCCTGACAGAATTCTTAAATGAATCCTAATTGTTTATAGTCAGGTAACAAATTTGGATAAACTGCGTTAGCAAATCAAAGAAACAAAATGCAAAAATTATTTTTTATTTGCCTGATTGGATTTTTTAGCCTCTCCCTTCAAGCGCAAAAATATTTTTCCAAAAATGCGAGCATCCGCTTCTATTCAGACACTCCGTTTGAAAAAATTGATGCCGTTAACAGCACTGCAAATACAGTTTTGGATATCAGCACCGGTCAAATTGAATTTGCTGTTTTGGTGAAGGGGTTTCAGTTTGAAAAAGCGCTGATGGAGGAGCATTTTAATGAGAATTATTTGGAAAGTACCAAATACCCCAAAAGTACCTTTAAAGGCATGATTGAAACTCCCACATCGGTCAATTGGTCAAAACCAGGAAGCTATAAAGTGAATGTAAAGGGGAAATTAAGCATCCACGGAGTGACAAAAGACGTTTCGATTCCCTCGATGTTTATTATTTCTGAAGATGGCATCACAGGCAAATCCAAATTTAAAGTAGTTCCTGGTGATTACGGGATTAAGATTCCCTCTGTTGTTAAAGACAAAATTGCACAGGAAATTGAGATCAGCGTAGAAGCCAAATATCAGGCCTTTAATCCATAGTCCAAATATCTCCTGCCGAATGATCATGTGTTGCTCCGGTAACTGAGGCTAGTACATTGATTTGATTTTCCATTCTCAGTTTGGCCAAAAGTGCAAATATCAGGGCCTCTTTGTAATTGATGAGCAATTTGTCCGGTAGTATCCATTCGATATTCGGGTAGGTTTTTTCCTTCAGCCTTGCTATTAGAAAATGATTGTAAGTACCTCCTCCTGTCACCAAAACTCGTTTGGGAATTGTACCGGAGTGAGTCAAGAGAAATTCAGAAATAACACACGAAATGTGTTCGGTTGCAGTTCTAAGCAGGTCATAGGTGGAATGGGCAGGATCTCTAATATCGTTGATAAAACTCTCCAGGAACCACTCGCGTCCTAAACTCTTTGGGCCAGAAAGCTTGTAATATGGAATCGATTGCCATTTCTCCAAAAGATTTGGGATAATTTGACCTTGTGCTGCCAAGCTACCTTCCGGATCATATTCCATTTCAAGTATAGCGGACAATTCATTTAACAATATATTGCAGGGACTCAAATCACAGGCCTTTCTGACTCCATTTTCAGAAAAGCTGATATTGGAAAAACCCCCCAGATTTAAACAAAAATCGTATTCTGAAAATAAGTATTCATCACCGATGGGTACCAATGGGGCACCTTGCCCACCCATGAGTACATCCTGGTATCTGAAATTATTGACAACGGGTATTCCTGTCATTTTACAAATGGTTTTACCATGGCCGATCTGTAAACTGATGCCAATCTGAGGTTTGTGTCTGACTGTGTGTCCATGGCTTCCGATCAAATCAGGTTTGAGCTTGTATTTATGGATAAATTCAATGACTGATTCCGCCAGGAAAGTACCATAATCTTGATCCATTGCCTCCATTTCTGCACCCTCCATTTGATTCGCTCTCGAAAGCAACTGTCTCCAATATGGCTTATAAATTAAAGTCTCAGCGCATAAAATATTGAATGACAATTTATTATTTTTTAATGGCGCAAACTGACATGCAACTATATCAAGACCATCCAGAGAACTGCCGGACATAAGACCAAGAAAAGTAGATAGCATCAATTGGTATTTTTACGGTTCTCGCCCATTAAAGTATCTTAGATTCCTGATAATGCTGATACTAAGCCATAAAGAAAACAAGTTTTACAACAAAATTGGATTTATTAACATTAGATTACTAGATGGTATATATTGTTGACATAGCTTTGTGTCGTTAATATTTCAGTAAAACAAAATAGTAAAAATATGATGAAAATGAATTCGTTGAATGGTTTGTTGACCTTGATGGTTGCAGGAATGTTGATGGTGTCATGCAGCTCTTCTAAAAAAGCCGCTGATGCGACGACCACTCCTTCAGAATCGGACATGGTAAAAACCATGGTGGCAGAAACAGATGCCAATGCTTCATTGATCGAAAAATCGGTCAACTTAAAGGGAACTGAGAAGGGAAGTGTCAGCTTTTACACCGATGAGAATGGCAATGTTAAAAAAATGGTGAAAAAATCCATGAGTTCTGTTGGTGAAAAAATGAGTTCGTATTATTTCAGTGGATCAGATTTGATCGCGAGCAGGCATTTGGACAAAAATACAGTCAAGGAAAAAGGAAAATTGCTCTTTACTTCTACCGAATATCTCTTCAAAAATGGCAAGGCGATTAGTTCACTGAGCAAAGTACTTAAGTTAAAACCGGCAGATGAGGCCATGCTTGTTGAAAAATTGGAGAAAGTAAAGTTTAAGTCCTTTGTACCAAATGCAAACATCCTCAGAGACGAATTGGCCATCATTAAAAAGCTTAAACAGCTGATGTAATCGGATATTAATTCACTAAATTTATAAATCAACTTATTATGAAAAATTTATTTTATTTTATGTTCTGTGGTCTCATCCTATTGGGAATGAGTTCTTGCGGAGATGATTTGGGTGACGATGCGACCACGGGTCCGGTGATTGATTTTACCTCAAATCCCGGAGCGGGATATGTAACCGGGAACACCAGCCTGGATGCGGGATCCACCATCAGGGTAAAAGTAAGCGGAACCAAAGGTTCCAGTCTCCTGAATACCCTCACCATAACTTCTCAAAAATCTGGGCAATCAGAAGTAAATATTGATATTTCAGATCTTGTTAAGGATGGTTCACCAGCCAGTGCGAATCCATTGTTGATTCTTGACGCATCAGAGCAAAATAGTTTTAACTATACCTTTGAATGGAAGCACACCACAGAAATGGTAGATGTGACTTATGCATTTTATCTGTCAGATAAAGCCGGAAGGCAAGATGTTCTGAGCTTCACCGTAAGTACCCGGGGTAGGGCTGTAAGAACAATTACAGACAGCATCTTAACAAATAGCGCTGGTCCGGTTGGTACAGGAGGAATCAATCTCTTGACCGGAGCTCAGACTGGTTCTGCAGATTCATTGGCTGTATTATCAGCCAACGGTAATTTCCCGAATTTAGACTGGAGCCAACAATTCAGAGCCACCAACCCTAACAACACCGTCATCAGAAGAGCTGCTTCAGGTCTTGATTTTGATGCATTGGCTACCACCATCGACATTGAAAATGCTTACAACAACGGTACAGTATTAACCGGTGATATCACTGGTCAATTAAATGCTGTTTATCTGGTCAATAAAAACAATTACATTTGGGCTGTCAAGATCACCAATATTGTATTAACACCACCATTGACCATGGGAGGTGACAATCTCGATCATTTCGTTCTAGATATAAAGCAATAATTGAGCTTCCTAAAAGTATCGATTCACCTTAGAAAATCCTCCCCAATCGGGGAGGATTTTTTTTTTGATTGAACCCTGAATTTGTATTAGAATTCAGGTACATAACTTATTGCCTTTTTTTACAGCTCCCTTCTCCTAATTTGTGCTCATTGAAATATGAATCAGAACTAAGTACATTTCTTTTTAGGCGTATTGCCCTTTTGGTTTTCTCCACGATTCCTAAAGACAATATTGGGTTTTATTTACAAGGGAAAAAATAAAGAAAATACATCCTGGAATGAACCAGCAAAAAGATAAAACGGATAACTGAATTTGGAGAAATTCAGAATCCTGTTTTTGTGAATAGGCAGGAAATATTTCACGGAGAGTTCTCCACATCCGAATAAAATTATACCCTTTCCAAAATCACTGCATATCCTTGACCTACACCAATACACATGGTGCACAAAGCGTATTGTCCATTCTGACAATGCAATTGTCTTGAGGCTGTTAAAATCAATCGGGCTCCGGTCATACCCAAAGGATGACCCAAAGCGATGGCACCTCCATTGGGATTAATTCTGGGGTCTTTGTCTTCCAGTCCAAAACTACGTGTACAGGCTAAAACCTGAGCGGCAAAGGCCTCGTTGATTTCAATCAGGTCCATGTCCTCCAATTTTAAACCAGCTCTGTGGAGCGCCAGTTTTGACGCTTCGACTGGTCCAATGCCCATAATGCGTGGTTCAACACCGGTAACAGCAGAAGCCACGATCCGCGTGAGAGGACTTAAGTCATATTGTTGGACCGCTGCCTCTGAGGCAATCAAAAGACAGGCAGATCCATCATTCAGTCCTGAAGAGTTTCCGGCAGTAACACTTCCTGCAGATTGAAAAGCTGGTTTGAGTGAGGAGAGTTTGCCAAGCTCCGTATTGGGTTTTGTAAATTCGTCATAAGCAAAGTGGATGGTTTCCTTTCCTTTTGAAATCTCCACAGGAAAAATCTCAGCTGCATAGTATCCTTGTTCTTCCGCGAGTTTGTATTTTTTTTGAGACCAAAACGCAAACAAATCCTGGTCTTCCCTTGAAATTTGATAATCTGCTGCGAGGTTTTCTGCGGTCTGTCCCATGCTGTCACAGCCAAATGTGGATCGCATTTTCGGATTGATAAATCTCCATCCAAATGAACTGTCATACATTTGGGCATCGCGACCAAATGCGGTGGAAGTTTTTGAAATGATCCATGGCCCGCGGGTCATACTTTCTACACCTCCTGCCAGAAAAATATCGCCTTCAGCTGCAGCGATGGCGCGGTAGGCGTGGACTACCGCAGACATGCCGGAAGCACATAATCTGTTGACCGTCTCTCCGGGTACCCTGTGTGGCAATCCCGCTAAAAGTAAGGCCATTCTTGCAACATTTCGATTGTCTTCTCCTGCCTGGTTTGCACAACCCAGGATCACATCATCGATTACTGCAGGGTCTATTTCCGGATGTCTTTTAACCAATTCGAAAATGGCTTTTGCAGCCAAGTCGTCTGTTCTTACAGTTGACAGACTTCCACCAAAACTTCCGATGGCAGTTCTTATTCCATCAATGACAAAACTTTGTCTTTTCATTCTACGATTATTTTATCGGTTCGGTAACAGCATCCTTTAAAAACCGCAACAATATCATTGTCCTGATTTTTTACGATCACCTGAAAAGTGCCAATTTTATTGGATTGGGTGATGAGGGCCGCCTCGGCAACCAAAACATCCCCTTTGCGAACAGCCTTGTTGTGAGAAATGGAGGTCTCAATGGAGACACTCAGTTTGTTGTAGCTGTTGCAGGCAAATGCAAAGGCACTATCGGCCAAAGAATAAGTTATTCCTCCATGTGCTACTTCAAATCCATTCAGCATTTCTTCTCTCACGGTCATTCTCAGGATGCAATGCCCTTCAGAGATTTCCAGTTTTTCAATTCCCAACCATTGACTGAAACCATCTTTGTTGTACATTTTATCCAGCACTTTATCGTGAATTCCAGGTTCGATCATCTTGCAGGTAGTTAAAAAAATTTTTGATTGGATGCAGCCATTTTTCTGAGTAGCAATGAGCATCGATAGCGGTCTTCCCGATACTGTTCAAATAGTGAATCCAGTTGATTAACCAAGGTGGAAATACCAAGATCATCTGCCCATTTGAGAAGTCCTTTCGGATAATTGACTCCCTTGGTCATAGCCAGATCGATGTCTTCCTTAGAAGCTATGTTGTAGTACAATGCTTCAGCCGCTTCGTTGATGAGCATGGCCAGAATTCTATTTAAAATCATTTGACCAATTTCTGCATTTTTAACGGGTTCTGGAGCAACAAAACCACCGGAATAATCATAAAATCCCCTTCCGCTTTTTCGTCCAAGAAAGCCGGCTTCCACCAATCTTTTTTGGGTAAATGAAGGTTTGTATCTCGCATCAAAATAAAATGCCTTAAATACAATTTCGGTCACCTGATAATTGACATCATGGCCAATAAAATCCATCAGGGTAAATGGACCCATTTTAAATCCTCCCATTTGCGTCATGGCCCAATCAATCGTGCTGATGTCGGCAATTCCTTCCTCCAGAATTCGAATGGCTTCTCCATAATAAGGTCTTGCAATTCGGTTGACAAGAAAACCAGGCGTGTCCTTTGCGGTGATGCCTAATTTTCCAAATTTCTGAACGATTGAAATTGTCCGCGAAATAGTTTGAGCTTCGGTTTGAAGGGCAGGAATAATTTCTACCAATGGCATCAGTGGGGCAGGATTAAAAAAATGAACACCAATGAATCTTCCAGGCAGTGAAACACTGGTGGCCAGTGAGGTAATGGAAATGGAAGATGTATTGGTCGCGATAATGCATTGATCAGATACAACTTTACTGATTTGATGGAAAAGCTCTTTCTTAATATCAGCATCTTCTCGCACCGCTTCGATGACGAGCTCAGCTTGAAAAATCTGGTCAAGTTGAGAACACCAATGGAATCTGGACAAAATATTTTGACCTTCTTCCGAAGTCATTTTTGATTTTAAAATTTGGGTTTCGAGAAATTTTTTCAGATCGGATTTGCAACGCTCCATCATCGGAGTGTGACTGTCAAATACCAGTACTTCGAAGCCAGACATGGCAGCCACTTGTGCTATTCCACTTCCCATGGTCCCCAATCCAATTACTGCTATCTTATGCATGTCAATGGCATTTAAAATAATCAAAGGGTTCTAAACAATCATTGCATTTATAAAATGCCTTACAAGCAGTGGAACCAAATTCTGAAACACATACGGTAGATTTGGACCCACAACGCGGGCAACACACCATTTTAGAATCATCCATCATGCCTTTGATTCTTTTCATGTTGACGGGTGGGGCAATCCCATAGGACCGCAATTTTTCTTTTCCTTCCTCTGTCATCCAATCTGTGGTCCAGGGTGGATGAATAACTGTATTTATTTTGATTGGGGATAATCCCGCTTCCTCCAATGCAAGACGTACAGACATTTCGATGACCCTCATTGCTGGACATCCGGAATAAGTAGGGCTGATATCCAATTCCAAAATTCCTGCATTTTCAGAAACAGATCGTATGATCCCCAAATCCAGCACGGATAATACCGGAATTTCAGGATCAAATACATTTTGTAAGACCAGATAGGCCTTTTCTATTCGAGGAGAGATGCTGCTTGCTTCTGTCATCATGATTGACTTTGATGACAAAATTACCATTCCAAACCTGGATAAGCCCGCTGCATGTACTGCATTTCCGCCAGCAGAAAACCAAAGTGTTCAGTGTGATATCCTTTTTTTCCTCCGGCTTGTTGCCATGGGTTGGAAGGAATGTTTAAGCGAGCCTCAGCAAAGGTGGAAGAATTTCTTTGTTGTCTTGAGGACTTTATAATGTCATAATCCGGAGCAATATTTTGATGCATCATGGTTCTTTCAGCATCTGATGGTTCTGTGATTTCAGCTTGAAATTCCCAAAGGCGGTCCAAAGCGGTTTGAATCTTTTGTTGACTTAGTTCCGTTCCATCACCAAGGCGAATGACCCAATCCCTGCTCCACTTGTAATGATATTGGGTTTCTTTTAATGATTTGTCAGCAATGTGTGCCAATTGGGTATCTGCAGAGCGATTCATTTTTTCAAAAAATTCAATATAAAACGAGTCAATCAAGAACTGTCTCATCACTGTAAATGCAAAGTCTGTATTGGGATATTCCGCGAGCAGCACATTTTTATATTCCATTTCATCCCGCATAAATGCAAACACATCTTCTGACCTGTGTGCTGAATCCAACTCAGATGCGTATTGATACAACAATCTGGCACGACCGATATGATCCAGAGCGATATTGGTCATTGCCATGTCTTGCTCTAAAACAGGACCATGGCCACACCATTCACTCAGTCTTTGAGATAAGATCAAAGAATTATCAGCGTGAATCAGGATGAAGTCCAAAAGTGGATTGCCATTGCTCATGAATTACATGTGTTTTAATTCCTCAGGAAGATCATAAAAAGTAGGATGCCTATAAATTTTATCCATGGCGGGTTCGAACATTGCTTCCGCTTCTCCGGGATCAGATGCGACGATGTTTTTGGATTCTACTACCCAAATGCTTATTCCTTCCATTCTTCGGGTATAAACATCCCTTGCATTTTCAATGGCCATTTGCGCGTCAGCTGCATGAAGGCTGCCTACATGCCGATGGTCCAATCCATTTTTACTGCGAATAAAAATTTCAAATAAAGGCCAGTTTTTCATTTTGACGATTATGCGGTTTTTCGATTTCTTTTTTCAGCATGAACCATGGCGGCCTCTCTTACCCACGCTCCTTCAAGGTGTGCATTCAATCGATCAGCCAATCTCTCCTTGTTGCAAGGGCCATTTCCTCTGAGCACATTGTTAAATTCAACCCAGTCAATTTCTCCAAAATCATAATGACCCCGCTCGGAATTCCAAACCAATTTGTCATCCGGTAGCTTCATCCCCAATATATCACATTGCGGCACCGTCATATCCACAAATCGTTGTCTGAGTTCGTCGTTGCTTACTCTTTTGATTTTCCATTTTAATGATTGTGCAGAATGCGTAGAATTGGCATCAGAAGGTCCAAACATCATGAGAGAAGGCCACCACCAGCGATTGATGGCATCCTGACACATTCTTTTTTGAGCATCGTTGCCTTTGCTCAGGGTCAAGAGAATATCATAGCCCTGCCTTTGGTGAAAACTCTCTTCTTTACAAATTCTTACCATTGCCCGGGCATAAGGTCCATAGGAAGTTCTGCAAAGAGCTACCTGATTCATAATGGCCGCTCCGTCCACCAGCCAGCCAATGGCGCCCATATCTGCCCAAGTCAGGGCAGGATAATTAAAAATACTGGAGTATTTGGCTCTGCCGGCGTTTAGATCTTCAATCAGATCGTTTCGTTCGACGCCCAGAGTTTCTGCAGCGCTGTAAAGGTAAAGTCCATGTCCGGCTTCGTCCTGAATTTTGGCCAATAAAATGGCTTTCCTTTTGAGATTGGGCGCTCTGGTTACCCAATTTCCTTCAGGCAACATACCTACCACTTCTGAATGAGCGTGTTGCGAAATTTGACGGATCAGGGTTTTTCTATAATCCGCAGGCATCCAATCCTTGGCTTCAATTTTTTCTTCCGCATCAATTTTTTCTTGAAATTTTTGCTCTAATTGTTCTATGGTCATGATCCAAGTTTATGTAAATTCAACAAAAGAATGGGCTTATTGATCAAAATCCACCTGAATGGCATCGGTTTTTGGAATGGCCTGGCAGGTGAGAATGTATCCATTTTCAATTTCATCTGGTTCTAATCCATAATTTCTCAACAATTGTACCTCACCTTTAATTAGTTTGGCCTTGCAGGTACAGCAAACACCTCCCTTGCAGGCGTAAGGCAGACGTGCGTTGTTTTTGAGCGCGGCATCCAGGATATTGTCAATGCCCTTGCTCATGTCAAAGTGGATGGTTCTGCCATCTGCCTTGAGTCGGACCTGAACTCTTTCTCCCGCACCTTTTATTGCTTCGACCTTGGGTGCAGGCAATCCAAAAGTACCAAATAATTCAAATTTGATTTTGGATTCTTCAAAACCCTGTGAAATAAGTGCATCCCGGGTATCGAAAATCATTTGTTCGGGACCGCAAATAAAAACTTCGTCGATGGAATCCGGTGAATAGATTTTTCCATTGAACTCACTCAATTTGTCAGACGAAATTCTTCCGTGAAATAATTCTTCTTCCATGATTTCCTGGCTTAACACAAAATACAAAGCCAGTCTGTCTATGTATTGGTTTTTAAGGGATTGAAGTTGTTCTAGAAAAATAATCTGATCCGTTGATTTGCTGCCATAAATTAAACGCACGCTGGATGCAGATGACAAAAGTATGCTCTTAATCAAAGAAAGACAGGGTGTAATTCCACTGCCCGCGGCAATAAAGAGGTAATTGATATTTTGGGATACATCGGTGGTAAATTTGCCATTGGGAGGCATTAGTTCTATAATCTCACCAGCGCACAAATCATTGTTTGCATAGCTTGAAAACGCTCCTCCAGGGAGCAACTTGATGGCAACCCTCCATTCTGAATCCATTGGGCTTGAACAAAGAGAGTAGGATCTGTGAATTTCCTGACCATGTAAGTTTTTAATCAGGTTGATGTACTGCCCTGGTTTGTAGGCAAAAATTTCTTTGAGTTCATTGGGGATATCAAATGCAACTGAGACACAGTCAGGTGTTTCCCTCCTCACTTCTTTGACAATGACAGAATAACTGTGCTGCATGGATTATGATACTTAGGCTGGCAAATATAGAATTAATCTACTAATCAATTTTTCAGGAAAAGAAACTGCCCGTAATGAGCAGATCAACAGGATTTTTAAAAGGGTGAATAGGTTTATTTACCAGATCTAAACCGTTGATTATTAATAAAATTAAATGATAAACCTGACATGAATGATTTTGATCAGTTTTAAGAAGGTTAGGATCGGAAAATCAAAAAGCGGGCTTGGCGCCAACAGCAGGGTCATCTAAAAAAAATACCCGTGCCACAAGGCAACGGGTACTTTTTCATTCTAACCACAAATTTCTATCAATAACCTGAACTCTGGTGTTTAACTCCCTTTGGTTCAAGGCCAATATAGTATTCAACATCTTCCACCCTGTTGACCTGGACAAGTGTTTTTTCTTCATAACCTGTCATAGAAACAATCAGATTGAAAGGAGTTTTGGAAATTCCGGAAAGTAGAAAATAACCGGACTCATCGGTCAATGTTACCCATTCACCTGTGAGAGCCTGAATTTTGATTTCAGCCCCGTTGATAGGTTGAGAGGTTTTCAAATCATAAATGACTCCCCTGAAAATTTCAGGTTTGGAGGCATCGCTCAATTGAGCATTGACCAATACACTCATCATTAAAAGGCTCGCAAAAATCATCAGCTTCTTCATAAGACACCAAATTTTATATTGTAATAATCGATTTTAATTCTATAATAAAGACAAATCTATTGTAAAAACGTTGCAAAGTTGTCATTTATTTTGTACTATAGACAAGAAGAACCGACGAAAGGTTTATTTTTTTAGACCAATTTGCGATTTTTAAAGATCCATTAACAGAGCTTAAGATTTCTATAAGGTCATGATAGTGATTTTTTATTACATTATTAATATATGTAATATGTTTTTAATTTAGGATATTTCCATCTTAGTTCTTTGGTCTTTTCTGCCTTTTTTGACCCGATATTTTGGTCAAATGATCGTTTTGACAACTTTAATATGACACAGTTTGGTCCGTTCCAACATCTTCTATGGGCAATTCTGAAAGATTCATTTGTAAATGGATCTATGGTCTGTTAATGCTGGGTTAAACCACTATTCAGCTTCCTAAATAGAAGTTTTGGAATCCTTTTCGGAGAATTTTCAGACACCTTCTTGCTTGCTTTGAAGCGGCTCAATCCCTGCCAATCATTTGTCAATAATTGCTTTATCTTTGCCGCTCGAAAAAAGAAAATACATGGAAAATTTAATTTATCTAATCCCTTTATTTGGTTTAATTGGTCTTTTGTATATGGCTTATTTATACACCTGGGTTTCCAAACAGGATGCAGGAGATTCTAAAATGAAAGGTATATCCGATCATATTGCGGAAGGAGCCATGGCTTTTCTCAAAGCAGAGTATCGTGTATTGGCCATTTTCGTTGTTGTAGCCGGTATTCTGTTGGGAGTTTTGAGCAATATTGTGGATACAACCCATTGGTTTATAGTTATTGCATTCATTTTAGGCGCTATTTTTTCCGTCTTGGCGGGCTTCATCGGCATGAAGATTGCCACCAAAGCAAATGTGAGAACCACCCAGGCTGCCAGAAGTAGTTTGAAAAAGGCCCTCGAAGTATCTTTTAAAGGTGGAACTGTAATGGGTCTTGGTGTGGCCGGACTTGCTGTAATGGGTTTGAGCGGATTGTTTGCTTTCTTTTTTATGTATTATATGGATGGAACATGGGCCACAGCTTCTATTAAAGGAGTTAGTCGGAATCCTGTTGAAGCCATGAGCATTATCCTGGAAGTTCTGGCCGGATTTTCATTGGGTGCAGAATCCATTGCACTTTTTGCGAGGGTGGGCGGTGGTATTTATACCAAAGCAGCTGATGTTGGTGCAGACCTGGTTGGAAAAGTAGAGGCTGGCATTCCTGAGGATGATCCACGCAATCCAGCTACCATTGCTGATAATGTTGGAGACAACGTCGGTGATGTGGCGGGAATGGGTGCTGATCTTTTTGGTTCATATGTAGCAACGGTACTGGCTTCCATGGTTCTGGGCAATTATGTGATTCGCGACATGGGTGGTGATATCAGTGCTACGGATGCATTTGGAGGACTCGGCCCGATTTTATTGCCTGTTGTATTGGCGGGTGTGGGTATCTTGTTTTCGATTGCAGGATCATTTTTTGTCAGAATAAACAATGAGAAGGCCAAGGAAAGCGAGGTACAGTCCTCTTTGAATATTGGAAACTGGAGTTCCATCGTATTAACAGCAATAGCTTCTTATGTGCTCATTCACTGGATGTTGCCCACTCAGATGCAGATGAACTTTTTTGGGCAAGGTTTGGTAAACGTGGGTCCAAATGATGTGTTTTATGCAGTTTTGATTGGATTATTTGTAGGTGGAGCGATCTCCTGGTTGACAGAGTTGTTCACCGGATTGGGCAAAGGCCCTGTATTGGATATTGTCAAAAAATCAGGTACCGGTGCAGCAACAAACATCATCGGAGGTTTGAGTTCGGGTATGCTGAGTACTGCAGGACCTGTGTTGTTGTTTGCAGGTGCAATCTGGGGGGCCTATCATTTGGCTGGATTTTATGGGGTGGCCATTGCAGCATCTGCGATGATGGCGACGACAGCCATGCAATTGGCCATCGATGCCTTCGGCCCAATCGCTGACAATGCAGGAGGTATCGCAGAAATGAGTGAATTGCCCAAAGAAGTCCGGGTCAAAACTGATATTTTGGACTCGGTGGGAAATACGACGGCGGCGATCGGAAAAGGTTTTGCCATTGCTTCTGCTGCATTAACAGCTCTAGGTTTGTTTGCTGCATACGTAACTTTTACTGGAATTGATGGCATCAATATATTTAAAGCAGATGTTTTGGCTGCATTGTTTGTTGGAGGAATGATTCCGGTGGTTTTTTCGGCACTGGCCATGCGTTCGGTGGGAAAAGCCGCCATGGAAATGGTGAATGAAGTGAGAAGACAATTCAGAGAAATACCTGGAATTCTGGAAGGAACAGGAAAGCCGGAATATGGCAAATGCGTTGAGATTTCTACCCGTGCCGCATTGAAAGAAATGATGCTCCCGGGTTTGATTACCATTATTTCACCAGTTATCATTGGTTTTGTAATGGGTCCTGAGGCTTTGGGTTCCTATATGGCAGGAGTTTGTGTAAGTGGGGTTTTGTGGGCTATTTTTCAAAACAATGCAGGTGGTGCCTGGGACAATGCCAAAAAATCATTTGAAGCAGGAGTTGTCATTGACGGCCAGACTTTTTACAAAGGTTCCGAACCACACAAAGCTGCAGTGATTGGTGACACCGTGGGTGACCCTTTTAAAGACACATCAGGGCCATCCATGAATATATTGATTAAGCTTACCTGCCTTGTTGGATTGACCATAGCGCCTATTCTTGGTGAAATGTATGGAGCAGGACACAGCAATGTGGACCACAAGGAAAAAACTGAAATTTGTTTGATCAATAAGAAATAAGTAATAGGTAAGCAAAAACACCAATCCAGTTTTTTGTATTTGCCAAATCAATCATAGACTTAGTCTTTGTTTACTTATTACTTCTTTGTAAGGTAAATCCAAAAGAAATCAATCAAACCTGTTGGATGATTTCATCTACATATTGGCGGGTGTTTGACAACCTGGGAACTTTTTGTTGAGCGTTCACTTTGTTTTTAAATTTCAGCCACTTCATAAAGGTTCCTGATGGAACCACAGTGAGTTTTAAGCTTTCCAAAGCGAGATCACGATACCTCTTTGCTTCGTAATCAGAGTTCAATTTTTGAAGACATTGGTCCAAGTCCCGTGCAAATAAATCATGGTTTTCAGGCGACTGATCAAACTCGATGACCCATTCGTGACCACCTTTGGAGGATTTGTCCAAAAATATCGGAGCCACTGAGTATTCCTTTACGGTTGCATTCCATTTTTTGCAGGTCTCTGCCAGGGCCTGATCGGTATTGGAGACCATGACCTCTTCTCCAAAAACATTGATAAATTGCTTTATTCGACCTGTAATTACAATTTTGTGTGGACGGAGTGAGGTGAACATCACAGTATCTCCAATTTTATATCGATAGAGTCCTGAGTTGGTGGTAATAATCAATCCATAACTCTTTCCCAACTCCACATCAGATAAGCCAATGGTATTTGGAGAGCTTGACTCCCATTCGCTCATTGGAAGAAACTCATAGTACACTCCATTGTCCAGAAGCAACAACATATCTTGGTGGTCAAGGGTATATTGTACTCCAAAATATCCTTCAGAGGCATTGTAGGTTTCAAAATATTTGGTGTCGGGCGAGGGAAAATATTTTTGAAATGGTTTTCGATAGGGCACAAAACTTACCGCCCCATGTACAAATAATTGAAAATTGGGCCACACATCATTTAAATTTGATTTACCGGTGATGTCCAAAATTTTATTGAATAATACCATGGCCCAGGTGGGGGTTCCTGCCACCATTCTGATGTCTTGATGGCAACATATTTCTGCAATCCGATCCAGTTTTTGTTCAAAATTTTCCATCAGATTGATATCCAAACCGGGGCTGATGCGATTAAGGGCTAGCGGAGAAAGGCCAGACATGATTACAGCAGAAACATCACCTACAATGCTTCCGGGAAATTCCGGCAAATCATTTCTTTTACTGCCGGCCAATAAAATGCTTTTACCGGCAACAATCGAAGGTTTGTTCAAATTAGAATAAATTCTGGACAACAATCTAAAACCTCCTTTGGTATGACAGTATTTGTGATTGTCATCGGTGACCGGTATAAATTTACTTTTATCAGAAGTAGTGCCCGATGATTTTGCATATTTATAGACCCTACCTGGCCAAAGTATGTCTCTTTGACCTTTCATCATTCTGAAAATATCTTCCTTAATATCATCATACTCAAACACAGGAAGATGATGTGCCAGCAATTTGCCGTTATTGATTTTCGAAAATTGATACCGCTTTCCCCATTCGGTATGAGCAGCCTTGTTTAATATTTTGGACAATTCCCTGGATTGGGTGCCATGCGGGTCTGAGATAAACGCATTGATTTGATTTTCATGGACTTTTAGCGCAGACCTCCAAATCAAATTGATCAGATTGTTTATCATGTTAGTTTTCTGAAGCCTCAAAAATAGATAAAATCTACCATCTGGTTGATTTCCATCCCATTATTTTGGAATTAGAATTTCGTAGCTTTTTTTGTTTTTGTTGGGAAGGTTGGCTTTCATCAGCCAGGGGTTGTATAGTTTTAATTGGCGATATGTGATTTGATGCTGATGGGCAAAATCAGCAAGATTGTCAATGGAAGTATCCACAACAATTTTATCACTTACTTCCAAAGGTGAGTAGTAATCTTCTGGATCGAGATAGTATCCGTATTTTTCAGGTTGGCTAATAATTTCTCTGAACGCAATGATTCTAAAAAGGTAACGATTGGTTTCTTCACCCAAATTCATATCAAAAAAACGATTTTCCTTTTGCTCCTCAATGCTCCTTTGAAGAGCAGTAGGCCCCATGTTGTAGGCAGCAGCAGCCAAGGTCCAAGATCCAAATTTCTCTTTGAGTTTTTTTAGATAGATTGCAGCAGCTCGGGTGGACTTCTCGAAGTGATTTCTCTCATCTACATATTCGTTGACCTCTAAATTAAATTCAGTAGCAGCGGCTTCTCTAAATTGCCATATTCCGCGGGCTCCTGCCGGAGAAGTACTGTATCTGAAAGAACTTTCTGCAATGGCGAGGTACTTAAAATCTTCTGGCACTCCTTCTTCTTTTAATATTTTCTCGATGATTGGAAAATATCTTGTTGACAACTTCAAATGAAGAATCATTGAAGAGTGCTGATAACTGTTGAGCAAAAGTTCGCGTTCCATTCTTTCCTTTATATCAGCCTGATGGGTGGGAATTGCCTCCCCTGCAAAATGAATGTTTTTTACAATTTTGATGGGGTGAATTTTCTGTGGCAGTGGATCAAATATCGAATCAAAAGGAACCACATAGGCAAAAAACAAAAGTGTAGAGAGCCCAAGTATGAAAATTAATAATGGTTTTTGCTTCATGCTAAATTTATTTTTTTATATTACAATGTCAAGCTTTTCCGACATCAATAAACAAAGAAGACAAATTGAAACAGTATAGGTTGAAGTACAGCCATTGCTCCCATGTTAATTTTGAGTAATTATTTGAATTTTCCAAAGACCAAATTGTTTGATTTTATAAGTATCTCCAAATTTCTCAATGGAATAAGTTCTGGGTATTAAAATCACAGAAATTCCTTCCAAAGTGTAGTAAAAATTGACCCCTTTTTCAAGATCTGTTTGAGAGGAAATATTGTAGGATTTGAATCCAGCATGCTTCGCTTTTAAACTATCTATTATATGTAGCTTAATGGTTTCACCTGATCTGGAGACATAAATGAGGTCTTCTTCGTTTTCAGAAATGAAAAACGATTGAAGGGATTTTTTCCCTTCATAATTATACCAGGGATCGCATTGAATATCCGCTATTTCCCATTGATCAAAAGATACCTCGAAGTTCTTGTCAGAAGGTGGAAAATACTGTAAATATTCAGTGGTATTGTCTCCTGGGTTTCTGACTGGGCTTATAAACTCGAGCATCTTTTGTATTTGCATAAAACGATCAGCAGCTAAAATTTCTTTTCTTGCCACGCTGTCGGATATTTTATCAATCCACGGATCGAGCGCATTCTTATCGTTTAGATAATTCAGAAGGTTGGCGAGTCGATTGTAATCCTTTTCGGAAAGATGATTGGAGGGTTTCCAAAATCCATTTTCAATCAGTTGATTAAATTCACAAAAATGGGTCAACTGCTTTGTCTGACTTTGAAGAGAAACTTTGTGAATACCCAGTGGCCCGAATGATGCCAACACGCTGATGATCATAATGGTCAAAGGATAATAACGCAAGTCTGATTTTCCCAAAATCAAATGATACACCAACAATGATGAAGTCCAAAGAGTGAATAGTAAAACCAAATAGCGCTGCTCTGTCAGACCGTATTCCAATATTCTGACACCGATGGAAATTCCCAATAGAATGACAACAGGAATCAAAGATGATATAAAATATTTTTTATAGTTTCGAATTAATGCAGCTCCATCCCATTCAGGCATTCGATGACTTAAAAGATACACCAATATTCCAAGGGATGAAAAACCAAGACACAAACTACCCAACCAGCCCTTTGGAAGCTCCCATTGAAAAAGGATTTTGAGCCCGTAAGCATAAAGGATTAAAAAATAGAGAATGACCAGAGGTATTAGAATAAATTTAATAAAAACCTGATAGGTTTTCTTGTAGTCAAAGTCTTCAATAGATTGCACCAAAGAATCGGGAATGTTGCTGCTGAAATAAGAAGTGCTAAATACCGCAAACATTACAACAAATACATCCAGGTAAATTTCGCTGTACCATCTGACATCGAAAAGATATTCAATGGCCACCACAGCAGCTTCAATGCCCAGCGCTATGATCAAGCCATAACACAATCCCAGAATCCAGGACATCAACAATTCCTGATTGAATACCCAAAATCCCGATTCACTTTTTTGATTTAGGAATGGCAAGACAAGCACTGAGCAATGAGAGGAAATGATGAGTAGAATAAACAGATATCTGAATGAATTCACATCATGATCAGGAGAGAAGAAATACCAAACAGAAGCCAATCCAAGAACAGCAATGTGAATAAAGATTTTGTTCAATTTTGAAATCTTTCCAGATTCAATCCAGAGCTGAACAGCTATTGAAACAGGATAAAAAAGGATGCTGCTACTAAAAATTCTGATCCACTCTACACGATTGCTGGCATCTCTGATCAAAATGAGCAGACTAATTGCAGTCAGAATGCTAAACAGATAGGATAGAGGAAACCTTGAAATAGACTTCCACCACAATTCTCTTATTCTGTCCCAATCGAAAGAAATCATTTTTTAGGTTTTAACGAACATTTCATCTGATTTGGTATTTAATCCATCGATGTTTACTTGGAGCAATAAAGATATACAGAATTTACTGAACGAATATGTTGATAAGTACAATCGAAAGGATTTTATTGAAACAGATCCCATTTCTATACCACATCGTTTTGTAAAAAGCCAGGACATTGAGATTATGGCATTTTGGACATGCATTCTTTCGTGGGGAAACAGGAAGTCGATCATCCAAAGTGGCCGAAAGTTGTGCGAACTGATGGATCAGCAACCCCATCAATTTATTATGGAGCACCGAGAAATGGACAGAAGGAGATTTGAGCATTTTGTTCACAGGACTTTTCAATATACTGACAGTTTGTACTTTATGGATTTTCTGCAATTCTGGTATGGGCAAAATGACAGTCTTGAATCAGCATTTCTGGTTCAGTTTCCTGAGAAGGGTGGCAGATATTTGGAGAAAGCTTTGATGCATTTTAAGTTGAATTTTTTCAACCGACCTATTGTTTCAAATCGAACCAAAAAACATATTTCTGACCCATCCACCGGTTCTAGGTGCAAACGCTTATTGATGTTTCTGCGATGGATGGTGAGGAAAGATGACAGAGGTGTGGATTTTGGCTTATGGCGACAAATTCAGCCTTCTATGTTGCATTTACCGCTCGACTTACATGTAGAGCGGACAGCCAGAGCCCTGCGCCTACTGACAAGAAAAAATTTGGATTGGAAGGCGGTTTGCGAACTGACTGATCGCTGTGCAGAAATGGATCCTTCTGATCCCTGCAAGTATGATTTTGCATTGTTTGGATTAAGCCTGGAGAAAAAACTGGAGGGAATCCGGTGATGCGAGAAAGATTATTCTTTTCAATTTAAAATTCAGATCAGAAATGTGGAGTTCAATTGACTTCAAACTTAATTGATTCAATTTTCTATCTCTGCAAGTAAATCTCCATTGGAAGAAAAGTCTTTTATCTTTACCGTCAGAATTTGATTGATCAAGTTTTCGTCGGATGAATTTAGAAGTACCCTGAGATAATTTTCTGTAAAACCGCCATGGGAAGGTGCCGCATGTTTAGGGTTTCTTTCGATCAGCACTTTTTGTTTTGTACCAATAAATTGAGAATAGAAATAATTCTTTTTCTTTTCGGATAAGTTACGAAGAATTATTGATCTTTCTGCACGAACCGACATTGGTACTGAATCAGAATAACCAATTGCAGGTGTATTTATCCTTTCTGAATATGTAAATACATGAAGGTAGCTCAGTTCAAGTTGATGTAAAAATTCCAAAGTGTTTTGAAAATGAGTCTCTGTTTCTCCAGGGAATCCGATGATGACATCAGCTCCAATGCAAGCATGGGGCATGGCGGATTTAATTTTAAGCACTTTGTCCGCATACAATTCCCTTTTGTATCTTCTTTTCATTAAAGACAGAATTTCATTGTCTCCAGATTGAAGCGGCATGTGAAAATGCGGCATAAAATGCTTTGAATCTGCTACAAAATCAATCAGATCTTGGGTACACAAA
This sequence comes from Saprospiraceae bacterium, assembly GCA_016715965.1. Classification (NCBI taxonomy): domain Bacteria; kingdom Pseudomonadati; phylum Bacteroidota; class Saprospiria; order Saprospirales; family Saprospiraceae; species Saprospiraceae bacterium. Next base: position 1,630,913 of record JADJXG010000001.1, read on the forward strand.
TTGGGCTCAATGGAGGAAATGCGAAATCTGGGAATGACATCCATATGATCCAAAGCCCTGGCCAGATCAATAAATAGTTCATTTTTTTTTGGTTTTTGTCCTTCGATGACTTCTGTCCCATTTCCAAAATCTCCTAGATTCACTCCGGTCAGGACGATCTCCTTGACTCCTTTTGCAGCAATTTCTTCAGTGATCCTGAGCAATTCATTTATTTCTCCCGATCTGGATCTTCCTCTTGCCAATGGGATGGTGCAAAAACTGCATTTGTAATCACATCCATCCTGCACTTTTAAAAAAGTTCTTGTCCTGTCTTCAATGGAGTAAGAGGGTACAAAATGATTGACCTCTGAGATTCCACCCATGATCACCCTGCTCAAGTTGTTGGTTTGATCCAATTTTTGCAGATGCTCCATCAGATTAAATTTCTCAGATGCACCAAGAACCAGATCTACACCGGGGATGCTTGCAATCTCTTGGGGTTTTAATTGGGCGTAACAACCCATCACAATCACTTTGGCATCGGGATTATTTTTGACGGCCTGCCTTACTGATTTCCGACATTTTTTATCTGCCAGCTCCGTCACACTGCAGGTATTGATGACATAAATGTCTGCTTCCTGATCAAAATCTACTTCTTCGTATCCAGCCGATTTAAATTGTTGACCAATTCCTGAAGTTTCAGAAAAATTGAGTTTACAACCGAGGGTATGAAAAGCTATTTTGCGACCAGTGGACAATTGGGTGAATTTTTATATTTTGCAAAGGTAAGCAGTCGCCGGGATTTTATTGCAGTGATGACACCTACGATCGTTGTCAAAGGATTAAAATACTCAGTATTGTCTTTAGAATTTTATGAGGCCCCAAAATGGCTATCAAAAAAGCTTTAAGCTAAAATTCGTTCGTAATGAAATATTACTTTGGTGCCCCATGAATTTCTCTCTATGGCTTTTGCCTTTATGCTGGATTAGGCTCCCAATTCGAATGTTTTTAAAAATTATGACTTTGCGTCAAAATTTCATGGCATAATGAAAGCTTAGATTTCTTCTTTCGGATATTCAATCTGGTTTTCCCATTTTCCAATGACAACAGTGGCCAAACAATTTCCCAGGGTATTGACCGCTGTACGGGCCATATCCATGAGGGCATCAATGCCAAGAATGGCTGCAATAGGCCATTCGGGAAGACCAAATGAACTTGCTGTGGCAGCCAAAATAACCAGGGATGCACGGGCTACTCCAGCAACTCCTTTGCTGGTCAGCATCAAGGTCAGAAGCATAATGATTTGTTGGCCAATGCTGAGATCGATACCAGCTGCCTGTGCAACAAATACAGCCGCCAAGGCGAGGTAGAGGGTTGTGCCATCGAGATTAAAACTCAATCCGGTGGGTAATACAAAAGCGACGACTTCTCGTTTGACACCAAATTTTTCCATGTTTTCCATGGCAGCTGGCAGTGCAGCTTCACTGCTGGCAGTGCCAAATGCAATGGTTACGGGTTCGGTACAATATTTAATAAATCGTTTGAAGGGGATTTTCATGAATACCATGATTGGCACAAAAACCAACAGTATAAAAGCGAACAAAGCTAAGTAAAGGGTCACCAACAACATCAGTAAATTTTTCATTACATCAATGCCGAGATTTGCGATGGTATAAGCAATGGCCCCTCCTACTGCAAAAGGTGCAAAATACATGATGATCTCTGTGAATTTGAACATGATTTGTGAAAGTCCTTCTGCAAAATGCAAAAATGGTCTCCTGGCCTCTCGTGTCACCATCAACATTGAAATGGCAAAGAGAAGACAAAAAACAACTATTTGTAGGACCTGACCCTCTGCAATGGATTTGATAAAATTCTCAGGAAAAATATGAAGGATTAAATCTTTCCAGGATTGGGGTTTTGCAACGGGCGGCAGCTCCTCCTGAATACCGGTGTTGACAATGCCAACTCCGGCTTTACTTATGTTGATGGCGATTAGTCCTACGGCCAAAGCCACCGTGGTAACGATTTCAAAGTATAGCAAAGATTTCCAACCCAATCTTCCGACCTGTCTCATGTTGGAATGACCGGCAATTCCCACCACCAGGGTTCCAAACAAAAGTGGTGCAATGACCGATTTAATTAATTTGATAAATATTTTACTCAGCACATTGAGTTCTGTGCCAATGAAAGGAAATGTATATCCAATTTCTGCGCCGATAAGCATTCCAATGAAGATCCAGCTCGTTAATTTTTGGTGGTAAACCCCAAACAAGATACAAGCCAACAAGCCCAGCCAACGCATGGTGGTAAGTATCGAAGAATGAATTCCAAGATGCAGGAATGAATTCAAACAAACTACAGTCAGAACCAGGAAAATAAAACCAAAAATGAATTTTAAATTTGGTCTCAACGAATGCTTTATTTCTTCAGACATTTATGCGTTTTACACTTCTAAAATTTAATTTTCTTGAAAAATGATTTTCTGTTTAAGATGGTAAGAAAGAGAGGCAGGGCACTAATAAAAATTATGAGCAGGATAACCAGTGAAAAGTTATTTTTGACAAAAGGAATATTTCCAAACAAATAACCAAGACCGCACAAAGGAGGTATCCACAAGAAAGCACCCAATATATTGTAATAAGAAAATTTGCTGGAAGCCATATTTCCAACACCGGCTACCAAAGGAACAAAGGTACGGATGAGTGGAAGGAACCTACCAATGATTAAAGCTTTTCCACCGTGTTTGTCATAAAATTTCTGGGTTCTGATCAAATAGTCTTTTTTAAACAACCGGCTGTCTTCTTCAAAGATTCGGGGACCCAGCCAACGACCAATGTAGAAATTAACAGTATTGCCTAAAATGGCTCCAACGATACAGCATCCCATCACTACCCAAATATTTAAATTTCCGCTTGAAGATAAGGCGCCTGCCGCAAAGAGCAAACTATCACCGGGAAGGATTGCAGCAACTACCAGGCCGGTTTCAGAAAACAAGATCAAGAATAAAATCAGGTATATATAGACGCCATATTGACTTGTCAATTCAATCAAATGGGCGTCAATGTGCAATAGAAAATCAAGCAGTTGTCTCAAAATATCCATAACCATGTCAAAACGAAAGGCCAAAGATAGAGGAATATTCCGGAATCACCCTGTGATTGGAAGGCAGACAGCTCATGGGCCGGAAAATTAATATTACATTTTAATTTAATATATATAACATTAAAATATAAAAGAATATATTACATTTTTTCATTATATTGACCTACTTTTGCCCACCCATTGTATTTCCGATTATGATCGAACGAAACATAGGATTTTATTTTTCCATCCCATGGAAAGGAATTACTGAAAGAACAAAAGATTTGTTCCTCGCCATTCTCATCACTCTGATTGGTCTGGTGGGAAGTTACCTTATTTTGGGTGGTTCAATCAGAGATTCCTATTCTAACGGACAGCAGGAAAATTTCACTCAGGACAATGCTTCATTCAATGAAATTCAAAAGAGACCTTTGTTGGATTCAAAAGCGAGCTTGGAACAGGACAGAATCCAGATTCAGGGTAATTTGAGGGTAGGAGAATCACTTAGTTTTTATTTTATACAATTTTCCAATGAGTCAAGATATATGATTGATTTTGGAAATGGTATCCGGCAAAGATTGGTACAACCAAGAATTCAGTTTAAATACCCTTATCCCGGGATTTATCAAATACAACTTTATGAAATGAAAGAAGGCAAGTGGATTGTTATCACCACTCAAACCATTAATATTAAAAGCATGAGCCAGTCTTCTTTGTCCTTTTTATAAGACTCATTCCTCAAAATTTTTATCTTCTGGCAATCTAGCTTCAATTTTTCAGAGCAGTATTTCTAATTTGTAAAAGCAAACTGGATGAGATTGGCTCCCATTTTTAAAGCCTGAATTCGTATTTCCTCAGGATCTTTGTGGACTTCACGATCTTCCCAACCATCACTTAAATCGCATTCATAACTGTAGAAGCACACCAGTCGGCCCTGCCAGATAAGTCCGTATCCCTGAGCTGGTTTATCATCGTGTTTGTGAATTTTTGGAAGGCCATTTCTAAATTCAAATTTTTGTTTATAAATAGGATGGCTAAAGGGCAATTCTATGAAATCCAATTCCGGAAAAACTTTCTTCATAGCCGGCCTAACAAATGGATCCATCCCATAATTGTCATCAATGTGCAAAAAGCCACCCGCCAACAAATAATTTCTGAGATTTTGTGCATCGAGATCACTGAAGACCACATTGCCATGACCAGTCATGTGAATAAAGGGGTAATTAAAAATTTCTGCGCTACCCACTTCCACAGTCCCAAAATTTGGATCAAGATTGGTTTTTAGTTCTTTGTTGCAAAAGCGGGATAAATTGATCAACGCAGTTGGATTGGAATACCAATCTCCCCCTCCGCTGTATTTCAATAAACCCAACTTTATAGCAGGAGCAGAATGATCCGTTTTGAAAGAGAAAAACAATATTAAAAGAAAAAGAAACAACTTGTTCATGCTAAATTTTTAACCGTTTGTAAAATCACACAACACACAATTCCTGCAGTTTCAGTCCTCAGACGCAAAGGACCAAGATCTTTCGCTTGGAACCCCATAGAAATTCCATCTGAAATTTCTTTGGAGCTGAAATCACCTTCAGGACCAATTAAGACAACCACATCCTGACCGGGATCATAGGAATCTCCTAAAAATCCTTCAGTTCCCGTTTCACAATGGCAAATAAAACGCTGGCGGATTTTATTTGTTTGAATAAAATCATTTAAACTTTGCAGAGGGTGGATTTCTGGAAGAAAGGCCCTTAGTGTTTGCTTGGCAGCTGCCAACATCACCTTATTCCATCTTTCGCTTTTTTCCTTTTTATTTTCGGTTCTTTGGCAAACCAATGGATAGATATCATTTGCACCTGTTTCAACCGCTTTTTCCAAAAACCATTCAAAGCGATCACTTTGTTGTGTCAGACTAATGGCGATGCAAATCCGTCCAGCGTTTTGGATTTCAGTTTTATAGACTCCATTTAAATTGCAAAGGGCATTTTTTGGATTTTCAGCGATCAAAACCGCCCTCCAAATTTCTCCTTTGAAGTCTGTCACCAATATTTCATCTCCAGGTTTATGTCGGGTCACCTTGATACAGTGATGCCCTTCCTCTTCCGAAAGACAAAACCTGTCATTGCCGATCCTATGTCCTCTAAAAAGATGCAACTGATTGACTTTAGGGCAAAGGTAACAATCTTTTAAGGCTGTGACAGGACTTAAGAATTGAAACAAAAAAGCCCTATTTTCGTTCTCTCACCAACAATTTATAGAGAATGGGCACAGTGATCATGATTAGCCAGTTTTTGTTGAGTCTCACCATTTTGGTGGTATTGCACGAATGCGGCCATTTTTTTCCTGCAAGATGGTTTAAAACCAGGGTTGAAAAATTTTATTTATTCTTTGATCCCTGGTTCAGCCTGATCAAAAAGAAAATAGGGGATACCGAATACGGGGTTGGTTGGCTCCCGTTGGGCGGTTATGTAAAAATTTCTGGAATGGTGGACGAGAGCATGGACCTTGAACAACTCAAGAAAGAGCCAGAGCCATGGGAATTTAGGTCCAAACCATCCTGGCAACGATTGATTATTATGGTCGGTGGGGTGTTCGTCAATTTTATGTTGGGCTTCTTCATATTCGCCATGTTGCTGTGGAAAAACGGAACTGAATATTTGCCAATTGAAGAAATGAAATACGGCATTTCTGTTGACAGTACCGGATATGAGATGGGTTTCCGTGATGGAGATCACATTGTTCAAATCGGAGATAAAACAGTAGATCGTTTTGACCGCAGGAATTTAATAATGTCCTTGTTATTGGATGAAGGCAGTAAAGTAAAGGTAAAGAGAGATGGAGAGATGGTCATCATCGATGTGCCGCAAGAGCTGCGATCTCAACTTGCTAATCAAGATATGAAGAACAAGGAAATCTGGGGGATCCGGGTTCCTACTGAGGTCGATAGCATTGTTCCCAACAGCGCCGCACAAAAAGCAGGAATAAATAAAGGAGATAGAATATTGATGATCGATGAGGAAAATGCGCAATACGCTCATGAGTTTTTGAGGCGAATGAAAGCCAAGAATCCAAACTCTTCGATTCAAATCACATTAATGAGGAGCAATGACACCATGCGATTGATGGCTGAAACAGATGAAAAAGGTAAATTGGGGATTTATCCGGCCAGTCCTTCGAAATTTGTCAAAACCCAGAAGGAAATGTTTGGCTTGCTCGAATCCTTGCCAAAAGGTGTGGATACCGGAGTTGATTTGTTGGTGAATCAACTAAAGGGCTTTCGCCAAATGTTTGCGGGTAATATTGATGCCAGTGATTCATTAGGGGGTTTTGCCACCATCGCCAAGTTGTTTAAAACAACCTGGGATTGGTCAGCTTTTTGGTGGATGACCGCAATTTTGTCGATTATTCTGGGATTTATGAATTTGTTGCCCATTCCTGGATTGGATGGGGGTTATGTGGTATTTTTATTGATAGAAGTAGTTACGGGGAGAAAGGTTCCTGACAAAATTGTGGAGAAAGCTACCTTGGTAGGTTTTATTCTTTTGATGTCATTATTGCTGTATGCCAACGGACTGGATGTTTTCAGGGCTTTTGGAAAATAATGGGAATGGATTTTTACCATCATTTTGGATTTGAAAGAAAATATTATTTAGATCTGGATTCACTCAGAAAAAAATTTTATGAAATAAGTCGAATGTTGCATCCCGATCTATCGGCTGATTCCATTACAACAGAAGAAGAGATAAACAGACAAATCGCTTTTCACAACCTGGCTTATGCTTCATTAATTCATCCTGAAAAAAGATTGTTGCACATCTTGCAACTCGAAGGTTGGTTGGATTTGTATATAGTTCAGGAGGATGCAGAGTTTTTGCTTGAAATGATGGAGCTGAATGAAGAAGTAGAAACAGCGGTCCAAACAGGTGATTCTGAATATTTGAATAAATTGAAATCCCAAATTGAAAGGAGAATAACTGAAGATGAGAACAGCATTGCCAAAGATCTTCGCAATTACGACGAAGGACTAAGAAATGAATCGATCGCAAGATCCATGGTTGCATATTACAGTCGGCTTAAGTACTACTACAGACTAAAACAAAATTTTCTTGCAAAAGAACCAGAGTTATAAATGGACAATATGCAAGTGAGATCAATTCATTGGAATTACCTACATGAAGCCATTGATAAATAGGACCGTTGTATTGAAGAAAATTGCCGGTAAAGGCGGCTGGACTTACGCCGAGATTCCGGAAATATTACCTGATGCACATGCGCCCTTTGGCTGGAGGAGAGTGAAAGGATCAATCGATGGTTTTGAGTTTAATGGTTATCATTTAATGCCAATGGGAAACGGACAACTTTTTCTGCCTGTCAAAGCCCAAATTAGAAAAACAATTGATAAAAAAGAAGGTGACAGCATCCATGTCATATTGTATGAAGATCCTTTGCCAAAAGAAGTTCCTGAAGAATTATTGAACTTGCTAAAAGATGATTTTGAAGCCAGCAAAAGATTTAGTCATCTAAAATTGGAAGAAAGGAAGAAATATTCTGATTGGATATATTCTGCAAAAAATGAAGAGCAAAAAGTCATTAGAATAGCAGAGCTGATCAATCGACTGCTGAAGACATAAAGATGTATTAACCAAATATATTTCTATAAACAATTGGAGATTGCATCGGTCCAAAATGCTCAATGTGGAGGCTGTAGTATCTGGTTAGGATATCCAAAATGGTTTTTCTTTGAGAGGAATTTAACAAAGAAGTTTCGATAGGTTCGGTTTGACTTTTACTTCGAATAAAGTGATTCAATAAGCTGCTTTCTTCCTCATCCAATACCTGAATTGAAGCCACATTTTCCTCCACAAAAATACCATTTAAAAGATCAAAGTAAATCTGATTCGGACCATTCCTTTCTGACGGGTAAAATCCCAGAAAACTGGTCAATCCCAACATAAATTTTAAATGAAAACCTGGATCTATGGGATCCTGTTTGTCAACGAGCATATAACACCGTTGGATGTATTGGTATAATTCAGTATTGCGTTGAGATTCTTTGATGCATTTGGCACACAACTCAGTCATAAATAGGATCATCGCAGATTTTTTAATGTCTTGCGGGATGTTTTGGTAAATATAACTGAATTGTACTTCCTTGATTCTATGCAATGATTTTTGTTCGCTGTAATAAGCCACCAATTGGATCAGATTTCCGGATGACAAAACAGATGCCAGTCTTTGGTCGGTTTTTTTAAAAACGCCATTCATAATAAATGAAAGCAATCCATGGGTTTCGGTGAGTACATCTAAAATCAAACTTGATTCCCTGTATCTGACACACCTGAATACAATACCTCGAGTATGGATCATCTGTCGCGTGGCTTGAAAATAAAAATAGGTGCAAGTTGAAGGGTCTTATTTCAACAATCCACGTCTTCTCATTTCCATATTTAATAATTTCAATTCCCTTCCCATATCTCCGGTCACACTTGTATTTTCTTGTGCTCTTCGCGTAAGGTATGGTACGACTTCGCGGGTCGGTCCATAGGGAAGATATTTGGCGGCATTGTATCCTGCTGAAGAAAGATTAAATGTGAGGTTGTCGCTCATTCCATACAATTGGCAAAAATTGAGATGCGGGTGGTCTTTTGCTATTCCTGCCTCCTGCATTAATTTAGTTTGCAACATATTGCTTTCCCAATTATGACTTGAATTGCACATGCTGATTCTCTCATAATGGTTTACACAAAATTTAACCGCTTCATTGTATGCAAGGTCTGTTGCTTCTTTGGTGGGGTGGATCGGATCAGGATAAGATAAATCTGAAGCTCTTTTGCGCTCTTTCTCCATATATGCACCACGCACTATTTTAGCCCCCAAAATAAAATCAGAAGATTTTGCAAGCTCATAACACTGGTGAAGAAATTCCAGCTGACCCTGTCGATACAGCTGAAAAGTTTGATAAATAATGGGTTTTTTTCTATTGTACTGCGCCATTAAACGCATTGCCAGTTCATCGATTGGTTTTTGAATCCAACTTTCTTCTGCATCAATGAAAACAGAAACTCCTAGTTCAAAGGCTTTTTTGCAAAGAGAATCCATTCTCTGGTTGAGTCTTCGAATCTGGACTTCTTCAAAATCGGACAATTGATCGCCAGATTGCATTTTTTCCAATACTTTCATTGGAACATAACCTGTAATCTTAGTACTGATCACAGGAACATGGGAGTGGGCATACGCAAATTCAACTGCTTTCAGGTTTTCATTGAGGGTGCGCTCAAAATCTTCATCTCTTTCTTTGGCCTCTACCCCGTAATCCAAAATGGTCAACGCATCTCTGAAGCTTAATTTATCAATGACCTTTTCACATTCAAATAGGTTTGTCCCCCCACAGAATTGCTCAAAAATGGTCCATTTAATGAAAGGATCACCCAATCCAAAGGGTAGTTTTGCACATAGATTACCCATCAGGGTGCCAATTTTAACCAGGTTGGGGTTATTCATAAACCTGAATAACCACCAGGTTTTCCGCAATTCACGATTAGATTTGTAAGAAAATGCAATTTCAGTGTTGTTAAAATCCAAATGAGGATCCTCCGGATCTGACATAGATAATTAGATATTAATGTAAAAATGTGATATACAGCTATTTAAAATAAAGATATGGTTGGACAGCGCTGCATTCATTCTGATTACAAAAATAATCCAAAAATGGCTATCACCAAATTTTATCCCAAAATGAGATCAAACAAAGGTGCCATTCGGTTCTTTCTCGTAATCCATTAAATTCTCATTATATTTTGTAAATAGCAGTTAATCAACACATAACGTTTATTAAAAACACTGACATTTTGTCATTTTGCAATTTAATTTATATCTTTGTCTCCCTTTTTTACAGCCGTAGGTTAAAAATGAATTTTCAAATCTCACACGAATCTCATACCCAGATGGACGAAAGTCGGCAGGGCGAGGCGCTATCTTTGGATCGACCAGGAATGGCTTCAAACAAGTATTTTTATATAGAAAGTTATGGATGTCAAATGAATTTCAGTGATTCTGAAATCGTTGCTTCTGTGCTTTCGGATGAAGGATATCATTCTACCAGAAATATTGCAGAGGCAGATTTCGTTTTTATTAATACATGTTCTATCCGGGAGAAGGCTGAAGAGACGGTGCGGAAAAGACTCAGGGAGATCGCTGCTCACAAAAAAAACAACAAAGAACTTATGATTGGGGTGCTGGGCTGTATGGCTGAGCGACTGAAGAGTAAGTTTCTCGAAGAAGAAAAACTGGTGGATATTGTTGTTGGCCCGGATGCTTACAGAGATCTGCCGAGCTTAATTCACAAGGCTGAGGAAGGGGAGAAGGGAGTGAATGTATTTCTCTCAAGAGAAGAAACTTACGCAGATATCGCACCATTGAGATTGGATTCCAATGGAGTTAGTGCCTTTATTTCTATCATGAGGGGATGCGACAACATGTGTTCATTTTGTGTGGTACCCTATACCCGCGGGAGGGAAAGGAGCAGGGATCCATACAGCATAGTCGCAGAGGCCAGAGATTTATTTAACGAAGGATACAGGGAGCTGACTCTTTTGGGACAGAATGTTGATTCCTACAAATGGCAAAACCCGGAAACCACTGAATGGGTCAAATTCTCTGACTTATTAAAAATGGTGGCTGAAGTAAATCCATTATTACGTGTGAGGTTTTCAACCTCCCATCCCAAAGACATCACCGATGAAGTTTTAAAGACGATTGCATCACATCACAATATTTGCAAGTATATTCATCTTCCGGTTCAGTCAGGCAGCAGCAGAATTCTTGAGCTAATGAACAGAACCTATGATCGATCCTGGTATATGGAAAGAGTGGAAGCCATCCGCCGTTATATTCCAAACTGCGCCATTTCATCCGATATTATCACAGGATTTTGTACCGAAAAGGAGGAAGATCATAAGGAGACCTTGTCCATGATGTTGTTTGCTGATTACAGCATGTCATACATGTTTCATTATTCCGAAAGACCGGGCACTCCTGCTGCAAGAAAGCTGAAGGATGATGTACCTGATCTAGTGAAAAAAGAAAGACTCAACGAGATTATTCGACTTCAGAATCAAATGAGTTATCAAAACAATCTGAGGGATATTGGAAAGACCTATGAGGTATTGATCGAAGGAGATAGCAAGCGGTCTGATCAAATGTTCAAGGGGCGGACCACCCAAAATAAAATGGTGGTATTTCCAAAATTGGATTCGTTGGTTCCCGGTGATTATGTCAATGTCTTGATAGAAGCAGCGTCAAGTGCTACCTTGACCGGAAGGATTGTGCAATAAACGATAATAACAAGTTGGAAAACGTACAAAATATTAAGCAGCGCTTTGGCATTTATGGCAAGTCTGAAAAATTGCATCAGGCCCTTGAGACCGCTATTCGTGTGGCAGGAACTGATTTGACTGTTTTGATCACAGGTGAAAGTGGCTCGGGCAAGGAAGTTTTTTCAAAAGTAATCCACCACTTAAGCCCAAGGAAACACAATCAGTTTATCGCGGTCAATTGCGGAGCAATCCCTGCCGGAACAATTAACTCCGAATTGTTTGGACATGAAAAAGGTTCTTTCACCGGAGCAAGTTCTGACAGAAAGGGATATTTTGAAACGGTCGATGGAGGCACTATTTTTCTGGATGAAATTGGTGAAATGCCACAAGACACTCAATCTTTTTTGTTGAGAATTCTTGAATCTGGTGAATTCATTCGAGTTGGATCTTCGAAAGTATTAAAAACCAATGTAAGGGTTATTGCAGCCACCAATGTCAATTTACTGGAAAAAGTCAAACGGGGAAAATTCAGAGAGGATTTGTATTACAGGCTCAATACCGTTCCTATTAAAGTTCCTTCATTAAAAGAAAGGAGGGAAGACATACTCATTCTTTTTAGAAAATTTGCTCAGGATTTTGCTGAAAAATACCGGACAAGTCCCATTGAATTGGATGACGAATCTGCGGCAATGATAGAATCCTATAGCTGGCCAGGTAATATCAGAGAACTGAGAAACTCAGTAGAACAACTTTCAGTCTTATCAGACCGAAAGCTCATTACACCAAATGATCTGAGAAGAATCGTTTTGGATATCAATCAAACCAATCTGCCAGCCCTTGGTCCGGATCCTGTAAACGAGCAATCCGGATTTTACGAAAGAGAAATCTTGTACAAACTTTTGTTTGATATGAAACAGGATTTGAATCAGTTGAAAAATATGTTTGTGAGTCTGGTTCAGGCAAATGACTTGACCATGCCACAATCCGTAGAGCAAGACTTTAACTTGATGCACACGCCTGTTTATCCCGCTGGACATGTTGGTTCTGCCTGGCCAAAGTCAGGACACGAGGTTCCTGCTGTCGAAAAGCCGGTGATTTTTACCAATGGTAAGGAAGAATATGACGCGGTTGAAGTCGTGGAAGAGCACTTTTCTCTTCATGACATGGAAAAAGAAATGATTGTCAAAGCGCTTAAAAAATTTAATGGCAAAAGAAAAGAGGCATCAGATGAATTGGGAATTTCTGAAAGGACCCTTTACCGAAAAATAAAGCAATTTAATATTGACATATGAAGAAGCTGCTGTACCTGGTTTTTGCTTTGGTGTCGTGTTATTCTTTCAAAGGTACAAGCATTGATCCTGATGTTTCCTTTTTTAATGTAGCTCCGATCACAGATCTTTCAGGTAATGCTCCTCCGGGATATACCAACGATTTTCAAGAAGCACTCTCCAATAAAATAAGACGTGAGACCAGATTGTTGCTTCGACAAAATGAACCGGATTTACAATTTGACATTCAACTCACCCAATTCAATATTTCTCCACAAGCCCCACAGGCAGGGACTTTTGCCGCTCTGAATAGACTGACCGTAGGATTTAAAGTAAAAATGACCAACCATAAAAATCAAAAGCAAACTTTTGAGCAAACTTTTTCAAGGTTTGAAGATTTTGATGCAGGTCTTGATTTTTCATCCGAACAAATTCGTTTACTCAATAATATCAACAAATTAATTCTGGAGGATATTTTTAACAAGGCATTTACCAATTGGTAAAATGTCAAATAGTCAATTTAATGAGATAAATTAAAATCATGAATTCAGAAGATAAAAACCAATCCCCAATTCAGGACTATGATTTGGAAAAATCAAAATTTCCATTGGCAGAGGCATTTATTTCAAATGTTTACAATGATGTTTTAAGGACTTCAGATTTGTTACATGGTGAAAACAAAGCTTTTCTATTGTCCAAATCCTGGAACAAAAAAGCCTCTGTCACACCCTTTGTCGAAATATTAGAAAGCGATGAAATGACATCTGATGAGAATGATGAATTCAATCAAAAGAACATCCAAGAATCCATTCAGGAAACTAAATTATCCGATCCGCCGGTAGTCGAGGAGGAGCTACCCAATCTACCTCAAAATCAAGTTGAATTAAATGTAGGTTCTGATGAAGGTCTTAATATAAAAGTGGATGGACAAAAAGGCAAGACGAAGCAAACCAAGAAATCTTTGGTTAAAGTAGAAAAAAGTAAGATTGAGAAAATTGCAAAGAAAGATAAACCGATAGGTACGAAGAAAGATAAACCGATAGGTACAAAGAAAGATACTCCTAACCGTTCCTACAATGGAAAGAAGCAGAAAAGCGATAAAAAGTTTAAAACAAAGGCCCCTAAATTGCCTCTTGTCGTTGAAACTGCCCAAGCCCCAAAAGCCTCTAAAAAGTTAAGAAGACTGAGTCAAGCCCCAGATTTTTATTCATGGTTGGAATACATCGATCAGGGTAATAGTTGGAAAGTTACACCAGAGGAGTCAAAACCAAAGAAAAAGACAAAAAAGGACCAAACAGGGGATTCAATCCTATTAAAGACAAAGAAAAGTCAGGAACTTAAGAATGAAATTGCATCCGAAACATTGGCTGCACTTTTGGTTTCTCAAGGTCATAAGGCCAAAGCGATAAAAATGTACGAAAAATTGATCCGTAAGAATCCTGAAAAAACAAGTATCTTTGCCGCCCATATTGAAAAACTAAAAATTTAATCCATGCTAACGCTGGTAACCATTTTAATCGCTCTGGATTGTCTTTTATTAATCGGAGTTGTTTTGATCCAAAATCCAAAAGGAGGAGGAGTTGATTCAACTTTTGGAGGTCAAAGTGCCAACCAAATGTTTGGTGCTGCCAGATCAGCAGATTTTATTGAAAAATTGACCTGGTATCTTGCGGCCATCCTGTTTATTCTCTGCATTTTTGCTGCATTGATTACTGGTGCAACGGTAGAAGCTCCCCCGACCGATGTGCTTCCTCCGACTGGCGGAGACAGCCCTCAATAGATAGAGACGAGATCAGGCTTATTTTGAATTAAAAACCATGGCCTGAATGAAAATTCTAATCACAGACGATGTTCACCCGGTACTTCTGGAGGGTTTACGATTAAAAGGTCATATAGTTGATTATCAACCAGATATATCACTAGATCAAGCCAAAATGATCGTTCGGGATTATGAAGGATTGGTGGTAAATACCAAAATGAAGGTGGACCTTGCTTTTTTAGAAACTGCCCTTCGTTTAGAATGCATAGCAAGATTGGGATCCGGAATGGATACCATTGACACTCAGCTTCTCTCAGAGAGAATCATCCATTTTTTTAATACACCGGAAGCAAACAGCCACGCTGTCGCTGAACACTGCCTTGGATTGATCCTTGGACTTTTGAGAAGCATTCCAAAAGCACATGCGGAAGTCCAGAAGAGACAATGGATTCGCGAAGAGAACAGAGGAACAGAATTGGCCTCACTTAAAATCGGATTCATTGGATTTGGCCACACGGGCAAAGAAACCGCAAAACTACTCCAACCCTTTAATAATCAAATTAAAGTATTTGATCCCTATGTCGAAATCGGACCAGAATATTTTTATGTTCAACAGGTTGGGCAACTGGGAGATTTGATGGATTGTGATCTTATCAGCCTTCATGTCAATCTGCATGAAGAAACAAGGCATCTCATCAACAAGACGTTTATTGATTCCATGAATCAAGCATTCTATTTGATTAATACCTCTCGTGGAGCCATCATCCAGACAAAACACTTACTGGAAGGACTACTGGATGGAAAAATAATAGGGGCTGCATTGGATGTACTTGAAAATGAGCGGCCGGCTGATTACCATTCAGAAGAGCTTGCCATTTATGACAAATTGTTTCAACTTCCGAATGTGATCGTGACACCTCATATTGCTGGCTGGACATATGAATCCAAAAGAAGAATCGCGGAAGCTGTCCTATCCAAATGGCCAGATTAATTCAGAAAGGGGGTGGTCCAAATGTTAAATTTTCAAAATAGAATCCAATAAGGCAGCGCTTTAGGGGCTATGCCGTTATTAAAAGGCTTTTCTTTTAACAATTCACTAAGATTTAATTGGTAAACTGGTGTTGAAAAGATAAATTTTTGATAATAATTTTTAAATCATATTAAAGTAAAAACCCATAGTGTAAAGAACTGTAAATGAAATAGAAAACTCGTTAAATTATAAAAATTTTAATGTATAAATTTTGAATAAATTCTTTAATTTTTAAATGCTTTTATGTCAATTTTTAGGTTTTACTTAACATTGCAGGCTTTTTTATAATTGTAAACCAACATTTAGAAACATGAATTTGAAATCATTTTTCATTTTTTGTATCACAGCATGCTTCAGTGCTGGAATCATGGCACAGACTAAAATCGAAGGAACTGTCACGGATAAGGACAATGGAGAACCGCTTATTAATGCTCCTGTCAAAGTGTTTAAAGGGAAGGATTTATATACCGGGGCTGTAACGGATTTTGATGGAAACTACAGCATTATTGTGGATCCGGGCAATTACAATGTGGAGGTCAGTTTTTACGGAAATTCACAGCGTTTCGAAAATGTTCGCGTCACCGGTGGAAAGGTGACCAAACTCAATTTTTCAATTTCTTCGGGCATTCAGCTGGAAGCCATAGAGATCAAAGAATATAAAAAACCCATTGTTGAAATTGACAAAACTTCGAGTGACCAAACCATTACTGCAGAGGACATTAAAACTTTGGGTACCAGAAACATAAATGCAATAGCTTCCACTGTATCCGGTATTTCTAGTGTTGACGGTGGAGATATTTCCATCAGGGGAGCCCGTACAGATGGAACCGTTTATTTTTTGGACGGAGTCAGGATAACAGGTCGTGCTCCTTCAGCTGTGGATATTGAACAAGTGACGGTCATTAAAGGTGGTCTTGAGCCTCAGTATGGAGACGCTACCGGAGGAATTATTTCACTGGTTACAAAAGGACCTTCTTCCAAATTTGGAGGTTCATTGGAAGCAGAAACATCCAATTATCTGGATCCTTATGGATATACATTTATCAGTGGAAACGTCAGTGGCCCAATAATCCGTCATAATAATAGAACTCTCGTAGGATTCAGACTTTCGGGCCAGTACACAGAATTAAAAGACGATGATCCACCGGCCTTCGGAGATTATTTTGCAAAAGAATCCACCATTGCCAGACTGACTGCCAATCCAGTGATCCCGTTGAATGGGATTCCTGTAGTCAACGGTCTTTTCTTGAAAGAAGGCGAAGATGTTGAATTCTCTAAATTTAACAAAAACGACCAAAACATTGCTTATGACGTTTCCGGAAAAATTGACGTCAAACCCAATCAGAACATTGATTTGACCATTTCCGGAACCTATTCCAATGTTGAGGATCGTTTTGTTCCGGGAACCAATGAAACCATTGGAGGGGGCTCATGGCGATTGCTCAATTGGGTCAACAATCCTGTTCAGGATAGAAGGGTATTGCGTGGAAATTTAAGATTCAGACATCGATTGGGCAAACTTGTTGATCTTTCTCCGGAAGCTTTGGCCAATCAGGATCAAAACCCCAAAAAATTGTCGGTCATTCAAAACCCTTATTACACGATTCAGCTAGGTTATGAAAATAGAAATGGTGGAGACCGGGATATTCGCCATACCGACAATCTTTTTAATCATGGTCATGTGGCTCAATTTACTAGAGAATGGTTAAGGGTTAGAAATGAAGATTTACTCCATGTGGGTTATATTGACCAAGTGGTTGGATATGAGAATGGTACCGTCAATCCGGCATTTAACAACTACAATTTGATCCCGCAAGCAGACCTTGGCAATATTCAGGCATACAGAGCTTTTAACAGCAATATCAGTAGTGCCTTTTCTGATGTTTGGTCCGGCATTCATACCAACGTAGGAAGCGTATACAACCGGTTTAATAAATTTGATAACAACATTTATACAGCCCAAATTACTTCAGGATTTGACTTTATTCCGGGTGGATCAAAAAAAGGAAGACACAATATCCAATTTGGTATTTTATTTGAGCAAAGTATCAACAGCAACTATTCCATCGAACCCTTTGACTTATGGCGTTTGGGAAGACTCTATCAGAATGACCACATCACCGGCGTTGATAGCAACAACATCATTGGTTACGATACCATCATTGATGCCCAAGGAAATCCACTTTATTTGCCTTACTTCCAGACCTTGATTACAGATCCGGATGAGCGCAGATTTTATAGATCGATCCGATCTTTGCAATATCCTGGAATGGATTCTACGGAATCTGCTCATCTATATGCCGATATCGATCGGTTTAAACCATCTGATCTGAGTCTTGATATGTTTACGATGAGAGAACTGACGGATCAGTCCATTATGGGTTTTTACGGATATGATTATTTGGGCAATAAGACCAGCCCGGGTGTAAAATTTGACGATTTTTTTAAAGTGGATACCATCAATGGAGTTGCGCAACGAAGGTATCAGGTCGCTCCTTTTTCACCGATTTATGTGGCAGGTTATTTGCAAGATAAATTTACTTACAAGGACATTATTTTCAGAGTTGGAGGTAGGGTGGATTACTACGATGCCAATACAAAAGTACTGAGTGATCCTTATAGTTTATATGGTATTCAGGGTGCAGGCACTTTTCACCAAAATGTAGGTACAGCCAAACCATCAACCATTGGAGATGATTATAAAGTTTATCTGGTGGGAGCTGGTTCAACCCAAGTGAAAGCTTATCGCAATGGGGATCAATGGTTTTTTGCCAATGGTACAGCTGCTAACAATTCACTTGCCATATTTGGTGATAACAACCTGGTTGCACCTGCTTATATACAACCCGAAGATACCTTAAGAAGTATCAGGGGTAAATTTTTTAACCCGGATCAATCTTTTGAGGACTACAAACCTCAAATCAATTGGATGCCAAGAATTGCGTTTTCATTTCCAATTTCTGATGCGGCCAATTTCTTTGCACACTATGACATAGTTGTACAAAGGCCAACCGGAGAAAACATCGTTTCTCCATTGCAATTTTTATATTGGGATATCAACGGACGGACGCCTAGCGCAAACAGCAACTTAAGACCATCGAGAAAAGTCGATTATGAAGTAGGCTTCCAGCAAAAAATCACCAACTCTTCTTCGATTATATTCTCTGCCTATTACAATGAACTCAGAGATATGATCCAAATCACTACGCTCACCAAAGTGGCTACCATTGGTCAATACAATACCTTCAGAAACCTGGATTTTGGTACTGTAAAAGGATTTAACTTCACCTATGATTTAAGGAGAGTCAACAATTTTCAGTTTAATGCAGCCTATACCCTGCAATTTGCCGATGGTACCGGCTCAGATGCAAGATCTCAGGAGGGATTAACCGGCAGAGGTATTAATATCCGAAACATTTTTCCATTCAACTATGATGAAAGACACAGATTTTCATTTAACGCAGATTACAGATACGGTTCTGGCAAACTTTACAATGGTCCCAGAATAGGTGGATTGGATTTGTTGGCCAATACCGGTTTGAATATTCTAATGATTGCTGCATCAGGCAGACCCTATTCACAAGGTCTATCTATAGTAAGGTTTGATGGTGCGGGATTCAAAGGTAACATCAACGGTGCAAGACTTCCATGGAATTTTAACATTGATCTTCGCGCTGATAAATACATTGCACTGACCAAACCAGGAGCGAAACACCCGTTAAATCTAAACGTCTATCTCCGGATTCAAAACCTGTTGGATACCCGCAATATTATCGGAGTTTACCGGGGATCCGGAAGTGCATCGGATGACGGTTATTTGACTTCTGAGAGAGGTGCCAATGAAAGGAGAAATGTGACCAACACCTATGGTTCCCAATACTTACCTTTCTTTGAAAATTCATACAACTGGGCACTTTTAAACCCGGATTTCTATACCTTACCCAGAAGGATTTATGTAGGAGCCATTTTTGAATTCTAAAGAACAAATTTCTAGCATATGAAATTATCAATCATGAATAAAATAATTTTACTGGTCTCTTTGGCTTTATGTTGGGTTAATCTTCAGGCACGTCAACCTGCACAGACCAAGAGCCCTGCCAAATCGAAGCAACTAAGTTCGCGGTCGAATTGCTCGCCAGCGACCAAACAAATCGATCAGGATATCAATAACGTAAGGGCCCGATTGCTAAACGGAGGTGATGTATGGTGGGACTTGCAGAGGGGCCGATATGTTGTGCCCAAAGTGGTTCCGGGATCTGGTAGACCGGAAGTGTCTTCTATTTTTGCGGGGGCTGTATGGGTCGGTGGATATGATCCGGCCGGAGCTTTGAAGCTGATGGCCCAAACCTACAGATCTCCGACACGCAATGATTGCTGGCCCGGCCCATTGACCGAGTTGGGGGAAACAAATGCCGCAGAATGTATAAAATGGGATCAATTCTTTAGGGTATATGGCGCGGATATCACACTGTTGATTTCTAGATGGAATCAGGCAAAAAGAGAAGGCAGAACAGAATTGACAGAGGCTGAAATCCCGGAAGACGTGCTTTATTGGCCGGCAAAAGGAAATCCGTTTTTTGAAAGAAGATACAATTTTGCCTTACCGGATGCCAGACAAGGATTGGCATTGTTTTATGAAGAAAACGACAATAAAATTTACGAACCCCATCTGGGAGAATATCCGGTCATCGATATTCGGGATTGTCCCAAAGACATCTATCCGGATGAAATGATTTTCTGGATTTACAATGATGCAGGTGGCATCCACACCAATTCCAATGGAGATCCCATCAGAATGGAAGTTCAGGTGCAGGCTTTTGGTTTCAGAACTGCAGATGAATTGAACGACATGACTTTCCAAAGATATAAATTGATCAATCGCGCTCCTCAGGAGATTAGGGACTGTTATTTTGCCATGTGGATTGATCCGGATCTGGGATGCTTCAGTGATGACTACATTGGATGTGATACCACTTTTGTCAAAATGAGACCCAAAAGAAGTGACACCTCACAGCTTTATGCAGTTTATAGAGACCTGATGTACATTTACAACATCGATGCCACCGATGGCAGCAATGGTTGTAATTGTGAGCAAAACGTAAATACCTATTGCAACAATATACCCATTCTTGGGGTGGACTACTTCAGAGGTCCACTGGATGAGTTTGGTGATGAAATAGGAATGAGCTATTTTATGTATTACAACGGGCGTGGTTTGGGAGGTTCCAATCCCGCTGCCACCGAAGACCCCACCAGTGCCTTAGAGTTTTATCAATACCTGACCGGTAGATGGAGAGATGGATCTCCATTGGTCAATGGAGGTATCGGTTATATCCCGGGTGGGGGCGGTACTATCACCAGATATGCATTCCCCGGAGCTCCGAACGATGGTCAGGGCTGGAGTATGTGTACAGGCAATGCTGGTGAAGGAGACAGAAGAACTTTACAGGTCTCTGGTCCATTGCGTTTGGATCCCGGTGCAGTCAATGAGTTGATCATCGGAATCCCATGGGTGCCCGATCAGACTTACCCATGTCCAGGACTCGATGAACTTCTAAAAGCCGATCAATTGTGTCAGGATCTGTTTGACAATTGCTTTGATATTAAGGACGGACCCACCGCACCGGATGTAGATTTTGTAGAACTGGACAAAGAAATCGTATTTCTATTGAGCAATGATCCTGGTTCTAACAATTTCAATCTTGGATATTCTGAAAAAGGACTTGGAATTCCTCCGGGATATGATTCACTTTATCGGTTTGAAGGTTATCGGATTTATCAAGTATCCGGGCCAGATGTGTCATTGTCCGACAGGACCATTGCAGATCCATCTTTGGTGAGAGAATTGGTGAATTTTGATCTCAAGAATAAAGTAAAAATCTTGTACGATTGGATTGGTATTAAAAACCCAAATCCCAGTACCACCCATCCCGTGGTTTATTACCCTGTGGAGAAGGTATCAGGTTTGGATCAGGGTGTAAGACATAGTTTTAGTGCAAAGGAAGATTTATTTGCCACCGGTCTGGACAATTCTCTGATCAACCACAAAAAGTATTATTACATCATAGTTGCATACGCATACAACAACTATCAGGATTATGATGTGCAAAATAATTTTGGGCAGAGAATGCAATATTGTCTGGGTCGATTAAATGTTGGTGCCACCGGAGATGGAAAACCTTATGTGGTAACGCCCAGACCACAGATTTATGAGAAAGTAAATTCTGCTTATGGTGAGGGTATTCCAGTTACCCGTGTGGATGGTGCAGGCATTGGAGGAAATTTCGTAAGACTGCAAGAAAATGTTTATGATCGAATTATCACCGGTGGATTCGACGGGAAGATTGATTATATTGGAGGATCTGCTCCAATTGAAGTCAAAATTGTCAACCCTCTCAAAGTTAAAGATGGTGAATATGAAATCAGGTTTGTCGATGCGGATCCAAACAACAACCGACTAGACCCACCCATCAATTGGACATTAAAGAATTTGGCCGATCCATCCAAAGTTATTCAATCCACAGGGCCAATCAACCGATTCAATGAACAAATTATTAGCAGTCTTGGGATATCTGTGGCCATGGTTCAAACTGAATATTCAGATAGGGATACCCGAGGTACAAATGGTATTGTAGCTGGAGGTTTAGAGGCCGCCTACAAAAATCCGAACGGGGTGAAGTGGTTTATAGCTCAGGCTGATTTTCCAATTGTGGGTGTCGATTTTATTAAAACAGCACTTGGCTCTCCGCAACACGAATTAGATCCTTTAGAACAATACAGTAAGCTCGGTAAAGATGAGTACCGGGGTTTCTGGTATCCATACAAACTTTGCGTTGATACCATGCCTTTGACTCCGGTCATTACCAATCCTGCAAACAGAACTCCTTCCGGACAAATGCGATTGGACTCATTGAATAATGTAGACATCGTGTTTACTTCAGACAAATCCAAATGGTCCAGATGTGTAGTAGTAGAATCCTGGAACGAGAACAATCTTGATTTCGGTGCAAGTGGTCCCGAACCAAATACCGGAAATGACAATTTCTCACTCAAAACCAAAGCATCAGTGGGTAAATACGACCGTGATGGAGATGGTTACGCTGATCCTGACGGTGAATTAGATGCCAGTGGAAGACCTTTGACCGGTATGGGTTGGTTTCCGGGATATGCTGTGGATGTTGAAACTGGAAGAAGGCTAAACATTTTCTTTGGAGAAAATACTTATTATTCAGATATCAACCCTTTGGTGACTCCATGCATATTGAATGAAAATATCATTGGCAACGATACCCTGAATCTGAGCAATATAGGCAATGACCTTATGTGGAATCCGACAGATCAAGTTTTTCTGGAACCTTCTTGTGGATTTACCCCTGGTCTGAGTGTTTTGTCTCTTTTATTTGGGGGCCACCATTATATCTACGTGACCAAATCCACCTATGATTCCTGCAGAACCTTAAGGACATTTTTGGCAAATAATACCAATCCCGGAAAACGGACCGGTACTGCCTTAATTACCCGTGGGATCCGTGACTTTATCACTTGGACGACCATGCCTTTAATGGCTCCAGGCACCAAATTGGACAACCTGGGTTCCGGAGAAACTGGCTTGATTCCAAATGAATACAAAGTTAGTTTACGGGTGGACAAGCCTTTTATTTATTCAGTAGGTACCAACGAAAACAATGGTCACAATATGTATACCTTCAAAATAGACGGGAAAGAAGCTGGTCTTGTAGCCTCCAAAGAAGATTTTGAAAATGCACTTGACAATGTGAATGTAGTGCCGAATCCATATTATGGTTTTTCCAGTTATGAATCCGGACAATTTAGCAATACAGTCAAGATCAGCAACCTGCCTCCCAAATGCAAGGTGACGATTTACTCCATCGATGGTAAATTTATAAAAGAGTACAACAGAGATGAAAAACCCATTCGAATCGTGAGTGAATTCAGAGGAGCAACAGAAAGACAAATAGGACCGGATATCGAATGGGATTTGACCAATTTCAGGGGAATTCCAGTTTCAAGTGGTGCCTACCTGATTTATATCAAAGAGACGGATACCGGAGCAGAGAAAATTGTCAAATGGTTTGGGGTGGCTCGAAAATTTGACCCATCCGGATTGTAAAGAAATGTAAAATAGCCAAAGGGCCGAAAGGCTCTTTGGCATTTAATAAACTTGAATAAATAGAATCAAATGAAAAAAATTATACCATTTTTCTTCTCATTTTTACTGATTGCAATGTCAGACTCGGTTTTTGCCGGAAACCCGGATCGTCAGGGAGAAGCAGGAGCCTATGAGTTATTGATCAATCCATGGGCGAAAGGCATGGCGATGAACAGTCACAATTCTGCCTATTGCAGAGGAGTTGAAGCATTGAGGGTCAATGTGGCCGGTATTGGAAGGATAAAAAAATCAGAAGCAAGGGCTGGTCACACCAGATGGTTGGTTCCAAGTGGTGTTGCCGTTAATTCATTTGGATATGTCAATAAAGTAGGCGAGAATGGTGCTTTTGGCTTTGAGTTGATGTCCTTGGATCTTGGTGAAATCAGAGTGACCACCACCGCAGCACCTGAAGGTACAGGTGCGACGTTTAAACCCAATTTCTTCAATATTGGATTGGGATATTCACACAATTTTGGTGAGAAAGTGTCGGTGGGTATTTTGGTTCGCGGAGTGGCAGAAACCATTTCTGACCTAAGTGCTTTTGGATTTGGCATTGACGGAGGGGTACAATATGTCACCGGACCAAGAAACAATTTTAAAATGGGAATTGCCATCAGGAATGTCGGAAGCCCGATGAAGTTTAGTGGTGATGGTCTTTCTACTCAACTAACAAGCCCCGAAGGGACCAGACTAACTTATGATGTGCGATTGTCGAAATTCGAATTGCCGTCCTTATTGCATTTGGGGCTGGCATACGATTTTTATTTAGGAAATGATCTTATTATTGGACCAGTTGCAAATTTCACTTCCAACTCTTTTGGCCGGGATGTGATTGGTGCCGGTGCTGAATTGTCATTTCGCGAAGTATTTGGGTTGCGGGCTTCCTATAGTTATGATATTGGAGATTCTGCCGGAGCCGGAGACAATGCTTTTACCGGCCTGGCAGCTGGAGCAAGTCTCAATGTGCCCTTGGATAAAAAAGGGAACAATATTTTGAGCATAGATTATGGATACAGGCATTCCAATCCTTTTCAGGGCTCTCACGCCATTGGATTGGGCCTTAGTTTTTAGGAAAAAGCTCGCATTTGAACCTTGTACCTATGATTTAGGTTTAACTGTTTGAACAAAAATTTTTAAGGACGTTTTCTGCTTTTCGGTGGAAAACGTTCTTTGTTTTTTAATTTAAAACGATAAAAAGATGTCCAATATCAACTATATGACCCAGGATGGTTATGATAAGATGAAATCTGAATTGGATCAGCTAAAAACATCCGGAAGACAAGAAGTGGCCAAAGCCATTGCGGAAGCCCGGGAGAAGGGAGATCTTTCGGAGAATGCCGAATACCATGCAGCAAAAGATGCGCAAGGTATGCTTGAAATGAAAATTAATGAAATCGAGAAAAAATTAATGAACGTCCGGATTATCGACGAATCCTCCATAGATACTTCAAAGGTGGTCCTCATGACCAATGTAAGAGTGCTGAATCATAAGACAAAAAAGGAAGTGGTTTACAAAATTGTGTCAGAAGTTGAAGCTGATTTGAAGGCTATGAAAATTTCCTCCACCTCACCCATCGGACAGGGATTGTTGGGAAAAAAAGTGGGCGACAAAGCAAATATTCAAACTCCTGCCGGTATGTTGACTTTTGAAATTCTTGAAATTACCTCTTAGCCATGGCATCTATTTTTACAAGGATTATAAAAGCTGAAATTCCTTCCTTTAAAATTGCAGAGAATGAACATTGCTTTGCCTTCCTGGATGTAAAGCCATTGGTAAGAGGACATGTATTGGTGGTCCCCAAACATGAAGTAGATTACTTATTTGACCTGTCAAAGGAAGAATACCATGAACTAATGGAATTTTCAAGGACACTTTCAATTTCGATAAAAAATGTAATCCCTTGTATTAAAATAGGAGTCGCGGTAGTCGGACTCGAAGTACCTCATGCACATGTCCATCTTGTACCCTTACAGCAAATCAGTGATTTGAATTTCAGCAATCCTAGAGCGGATATTGGTGAACTTGAAATGCGAGAGATCGCAGACAAAATTTCTGCTGATTTTAATCATCAGAGAATTGTTGAATAAATTCAATGCAGTGGTTTTCATTTACACCATCCATCACGGATAGATGGGATTAGACATCGGATAATTCAAGCTCTTCAGGTTTTACCACATCCAAATCCACCCTCAGACTATTGATAATGAAGTCTTGTCTGTCTGGAGTATTTTTCCCCATATAGTAAGAAAGTATGGTTTCAATGTGAGAGTCTTCATTTAGTATTACAGGCTCTAGTTTGATATCTGGGCCAATAAAATTCCCAAATTCTTCGGGTGAAATTTCGCCCAAACCTTTAAATCTTGTAATTTCTGCTTTTCCTTTTAATGCCTTCACTGCAGATAACTTTTCCTGCTCGGTATAACAATAGATGGTTTGTCTTTTATCCCTGACTCTGAAGAGTGGCGTTTCCAATATAAACAAATGACCCTTTCTGACGAGTTCCGGAAAAAACTGTAAAAAGAATGTGAGCAACAAAAGTCTGATGTGCATGCCATCGACATCAGCATCTGTAGCAATCACCACCCTGTTGTACCTGAGATTCTCAATACCGTCTTCAATATCCAGAGCATGTTGCAATAAATTGAGCTCTTCGTTTTCATACACAATCTTTTTGGTCATCCCATAACAATTGAGTGGCTTACCACGAAGACTGAATACAGCTTGAGTCTCAACATTTCTTGATTTGGTGATGGATCCGCTGGCTGAGTCTCCTTCGGTGATGAAAAGTGTGGTATTTTCTCTCAATTCTTGTTTCAGCTTATTATCTGTTAAGTGATTTCGACAGTCTCTTAATTTTTTATTGTGCAAATTCGCTTTTTTTGCCCGTTGATTGGCAAGTTTTTTAATGCCCGCTATTTCTTTTCTCTCTCTTTCTGACTGCAATATCCGGGACAACATTTCTTTTGAAATCTCAGGATACTTATGGAGATAATTGTCAAGTTCTTTGCACACAAAATCCATAATAAAGGAGCGCAGAGATGCACCTTCAGGAGATACAGTGGTAGAGCCTAATTTAGTTTTGGTTTGTGATTCAAATACAGGTTCTTCAATTCTGACTGAAATTGCGCCTATAATTCCTGTGTGTATGTCTTTGACATCAAAATCCTTTTTGTAAAAATCCCTGATCGTTTTTACGATGGCCTCTCTGAAGAAATTTAAATGGGTACCTCCCATAGAGGTATATTGACCATTGACAAAACTGTAGTATTGTTCACCATATTGATTGCCATGGGTGATTACAGCTTCTATGTCGTCTCCTTTAAGATGTATAATTGGATAGTGCAGAGTTTCACTTTCAGTCCTGCGCTCAAGCATATCTTTGAGGCCATTTTTAGAGAGGTAGGTCTTTCCATTGAAATTAATTTTCAGACCTGCATTCAGATAGGCATAGTTCCAAATTCTGCTTTCTACAAATTCATGGATAAACCGGTATTTTTGAAAAATCTTTGGGTCTGGTTTAAATTCTATTAGTGTACCGTTGACATCATCTATGTTTTTAATATTGTATTCTTTTACAATATTTCCGCGGTTGAATTCTGCAGTTTTTGTTTTGAATTCTCGGATTGACTGTACCATAAAATTTTCGGAAAGAGCATTTACTGCTTTGGTTCCTACACCATTCAATCCCACAGATTTCTTAAATGCTTTTGAATCGTATTTACCACCCGTATTAATTTGAGAAACACATTCCACCACTTTTCCCAATGGAATTCCTCTACCATAATCTCTAACTCTGACTACACCATCATGAATTTCAATATCGATTTCTCTACCATAGCCCATGACGTATTCATCAATGCAATTGTCGATTACTTCTTTGAGCAAAATATAAATTCCATCGTCTATGTGACTGCCATCACCCAGTTTGCCAATATACATTCCGGGTCTGAGCCTAATGTGCTCTTTCCAATCCAGTGATTTGATGTTCTCTTCCGTATAGCTATTTTGTTGTGCCATTTGAATTCAATTTGAATAGGCAAAGTTATAACATATTAAGATATTTTATAATTTGAATTTTAAAACACTTTTCACCCACATTTTTATCAATTTCACTATTATTGGGTTAAAATTAAACATGTCATGCGCACCATCGAATTAAATCAGCTCAAGTTTAAGGTTTGTCATGGCTTATTTAAATTAGAAGAGACTGTCCCACAAGAATTTGTATTGGACATTAAATTGGAGATGCCATCTTACTTAACTTACCCCATCCAATTGGCAGAAACCACGGATTATACGGAGGTTTATCCATTGATCGCATCCATTATGCATCAGAGGGAAGAACTGATTGAAAATCTTGTACTTAAAATTAATCAACAGGTACTTGCCTCATTTCCTGAAGTCGTAAGCATTCATTGCAGAATTACCAAATGGCCTGCATTGGGTGGACCTGGCCATGTTGTTTTTGAAGCAAGAGACTGCAGGTAAGTTTAGTAATGATATTGTTAGCAAAGTTCCTTTTGCTCCAAATTATTAGTAACTTTGACCTTAAATATTCAATCCAATGCATCGTACTGTTCCTTTTTTAATGCTAATCCTATCTGCGCTGACAGAGCTTACATCTCAGTCGAATTATCAAGTAATCAGAAGTCACTCCTTGTTTTCAGAACATTTGACCATAAGGACACAAAAGCCCACCGGTCACACAAAACAAGAAATGGCCCTGACCATCAATGAGGCAATGGGTATTGATGCTGAATGGGAATTTATAAATTCGTATGTAGATCCTTATGAAATAGAACACCATAGATTTCAGCAAAAGGAAAAGGGATATTCAGTGCTTGGCAAACAAATGATAGTTCACATAAAAAATAAAATTATTTTTGAAATTAGCGGTAAAGTTTTAATAGATAAAGTCATTCTTCCTACTGCTCTGAAGACAGCCGATGAGGCTTTCCAAATGGCACAAAAGTATGCAGGCATTCCAAACCGAAAAAATATCAATCTTAGAAAAGATCAGACTCAGGCTCCGGAATTGGTCATCATCAACAGAAATTATCCGAATGAGGGAGGTGAATATCGATTGTCTTGGAAAGTGCATATTCATGAAGAAGTCCCTCATGATCTACGTAAGATTTTTGTAGATGCTGAAAATGGGGAACTTTTATTAAACATGGATTTAATGATGAACTGCGGAGGAGAAAAAGGAAAGATGCATACACTTTTTCATGGAGTGCAGGATGTGGAAACAGAAAAGGACGGTGAAGTTTTTATTACAAAGGACTTTAGCCGGGGTGATGGAATTGTGGTGCGAAGCGTTAGGGGAAATTATTTCCAGGATGATGACAATGTTTGGGTGGAAGGCCATCGAGATCACATCAATGGGGCATATGATTTGTTCTGGGGACTGCAATCAACTTTTGATTATTTTCTGAATCGGTTTTCAAGAAAAGGAATTGACGATAAAAACATTATTACACAGGCGATATTATTGGACACCGGGATATACAATAATGCATTTTGGGATTCCAATTTGAAGACTTTGAACTTTGGACTTGGAAATGGAACAAGTGTGAAACCTTTTACGAGTGTTGATATTGTTGCCCACGAGTACGCTCATGGAGTCACCCAATTTACTGCAGGGTTGGAATATTTGTATGAATCTGGGGCATTGAATGAATCCTTCAGTGATATTTTTGGCAAAGCCGTAGAGCATGAATACGATGGTGCAAATTTTAACTGGTTGTTAGGAAATAAAATTTATGCCAATCCCAATCAAGCCATCAGGAGTATGGAAGATCCAAACAGATTTAATAACCCAAAGTATTATCGGGGAAGATTTTGGGTGGGAGGAAGTTCTGACAATGGTGGTGTACATTCCAATAGCGGGATACTAAATCATTGGTATTTTTTGTTGAGTGAAGGTGGAGAGGGAATCAATGAAGGTAACAGAAGTTTTAAGGTGCGAAAAATGGGAATAGATACAGCTACATTGATTGCCTATCATTTGTTGAGAGATTATTTGACTCCAACTTCCAATTATGCGGATGCGCGTTTTTCTTGCCTGCAAATGTTGGCTTCTTGGTGGGGTCTTTGTTCCGAGCAGTATCTGAATGTAGCGGAAGCATGGAAAGCTGTTGGTATCGGCACCAATCCTCTGGAGGGCGATGTGCAATTGGTTACCGAGAGAACACTTTTCACAGTATGCCGTGATGGCCTTGTCCAATTGCCATCCATCGTTATCAACCATAGTTGCAACCAAACACTGGCAAAAGGCACTAAATTTATTGCGAGATATCAGATGGATAATTTGAATCCTGTTGAAGAAGAAATTATGATAGACAGAGATATATTGCCAGGTGAATTTTTTTCTTTTAATTTTAACAAACTTCCCATTATTACCCGTCAGGGAAGCGTGAGATTTACGGTTCAATTGCAAGATTATTGGGATAGTGATACTTCCAACAACCAATATGTTTTTTTCCTCAATAGGAATATAAATTTGACCGAGCACGATTTTCAGATCCAAAGATTGACAGTTACAGGCAATAGTTGTCCGGGTGGAACTGAGGGTTATCGCGCTTCACTTGTCGCAATCTACAATGGATGTACAACGGTGCCAAAGGGCAGCTCATTTGTTTTAAGTTTAAAAATGGAAGACAGCTTAGCCCATTATCCTTTTGTCAATGAGCGATCTGTTTTTCCCGGGGCTACCATGCGGCCACCTGCATTTATTATTCCAAGAGCCTTCCTTGGAATTAAAAAAGTGGAAGCAAATTTGATATGGTCGCCTGATACGACCCTTGACAACAATCAATCCAACTTTCAAATAGTCTATACGGATTTTACCTATAAAGAAGAAGTAGAGACTTTTACAAACGCTAGTTTTAATATTGAGAAAATTCAAGTCTATTCAGATTCTTTTTCCAATTATCAGATTCAAACGCTAAACGAACTTAATTCGGAAGCGTTTGTGGTATTTGGAAATGGGATTTTTACAGAATCAGGTGCATTGAGAATTAGATCCAATACAGATGCAAGCTCATTTTTAGACAGCAATGTACCATTTGTGACATCTATCTTTCTTTGCACGAATACCCAGGGTTTGGTACAACCCATTCTAGAATTTGATTTGTATCAAAAGTTAGGGGAATTGCAATTGTCCACCTATGGTCCTAGTAATGAATTTGGATCCATCTGCCGGGTTATTTACAGAAACAACCGAGGACAAACGATGCACAGTGAATTGTTTATGTTATCTCCCAATCAACTTTCAAAATTGGATAAGATAAGAAGTAATCTGCCTGATAGCAGCTCCTTGATTGAAATACAGATGCTCTGTCTTCATTCAAAAAAGGATGGCGATGGTAATTTAGATATTGAAAAAAGTGATTTGATCGCAGTGGATAATATAGTGATTGTTGAAGGAAGCACCTCCAACAAGGATGTAAACTTGCAAGAAAACATATTAGTTTCTCCAGTTCCTGTTCAAGATGTCTTAAGTCTATGGATTGGATCAGACGAAGTATCAATAAAGGAATGCAGAATTTTTGATCAAAATGGTAAATTGATGCAGATTTTCCGACTGGAGCAGAAATCCAATCCTGTCTCCATTCTAGTCGGTACATACCCTGCTGGAGTGTATCAAATTAAGTATTTCAACAACGATGGTTCCAGCCGGAGCATTAGATTTGTAAAGATATAAATTGAAAACTGTAAATAAATAAGACCTATATAATTCTTATTAAATAAAATATAGGTCTTATTCAATTTTCATTTATGAACTGAGTTCAAGAATTTTATTTATTTCAGATCTTGTACCTACAAAACTGTCATCAAAAAATTTAACAAGACCGGAATCCAGATCATATTTGGCACCAATGATTGCGATTTTTTCTTCGGCGATCAAATTTTCAAGTATGGGACTTCTGGAAATAATGGATTTAACCGACCTTGAAATGTTAATATCTGCTACATTTTCTACGAACACGGCGTTTTTAGAATTTCTTTTATTGATTTCAATGGTATCATTTTCCTCGTAAATGGCAGGTTGTATTTTTGACAACAATTCTGTCAGGTTCCCTAGCTCCACATGGTCACAAGCTCCTTTGATGGCTCCGCAATTGGTGTGCCCCAGAACGACAATTAATTTTGATCCTGCCACTTTACAAGCAAATTCTAAACTTCCTATAATATCTGTATTCACGACATTGCCTGCAATTCTAATGGAAAAAATGTCGCCCAGTCCTTGATCAAAAATAAGTTCGGCAGATGTTCTGCTATCAATACAGCTTAATATGACCGCAAATGGCCATTGTCCTTCTCTGGTTTCATTGGCTTGCCTTAAAAGATCTCTTTCAGCCATAAGATTTTTTACAAATCTCAAATTTCCTTCTTTTAAATATTCCAATGCCTTGATTGGTGTAATGCTGGATTGTGTTTCGAATGTATGTGCCTTCATGGTTAATCGTTTATTTATTTAGTGGTTACAAAAGAGTTTAGGTTTTCCAATTGATATTCCTCCTTAAATCCTTTTAACTCGACCTTTATTTCTTTTTCCAGGGAACCTATTTCGAGAAATTCCCGAATCAATTGTAAAACATCATGGTCAATGTAAAAGGTGTCAGTAGCATCAATAATGAGATGGCTGCCTTCCGGCATATGATTAAGAGTTTGTTTAATAGCAGCTTTGTTTAAAAAAGAAACTTCTTGTGCAAGCTTCATAGTGATCACATCGCCGGCTTGATATTCTTCTTTTTTGAAAAAATATGCCAGCTTTAAATTGGCTCTTAATATATAGAAAATAGCGACCACCAAACCAATGGCCACACCTTTAAGCAGGTCAGTAAGGACTACGGCTATTACGGTGACTATAAATGGAAAAAATTGATATTGTCCGGATTTGTACATTTTGGTAAATATGGATGGGCTGGCCAACTTATAGCCTATCATAATTAAAATCGCTGCTAAAGAAGCAAGAGGTATTTTATTTAAAATCGTGGGAATAGCGATCACTG
This sequence comes from Saprospiraceae bacterium, assembly GCA_016715965.1. Classification (NCBI taxonomy): domain Bacteria; kingdom Pseudomonadati; phylum Bacteroidota; class Saprospiria; order Saprospirales; family Saprospiraceae; species Saprospiraceae bacterium. Next base: position 1,663,533 of record JADJXG010000001.1, read on the forward strand.
AAATCAATAAAAGGATACCATGCGTTATGGTGGCCACCTTGGTCCTGCCTCCTGAATTTACATTGGCTGAGGAGCGAACGATGACTGAAGTCAACGGAATACCTCCAATCAAGCCACTGAAAATATTTCCAGTGCCTTGGGCAAACAATTCCCGATTGGTATTGGTGTATCTCTTGAGCGGATCCATTCGATCGCAAGCTTCAATGCAGAGGAGAGATTCTATGGATGCTACAATCGCTAGGGTAATGGCAGTGACCCATACTTCCGGTATTAAAACTGCATCAAAAGCCGGTAAGGTGAATTGGTCAATAAACCCATTAAATGAATCAGGTATGGGAAGACTTACCAAATGATCTTGTGTAATGACAAGGTCAGGATTAATACTTTTAAATAGTTCATTAATTAAAATTCCGAGAATGACCACCACCAATGCAGCAGGTACAGCTTTTAACTTTTTTAGAAAATCAATTTTAATAAATGCAATCAAAATCGCCAATGATGACACAGAAACAATGATAGCGCCAGGGTGTGAAAAATTAATTGCATCAATGATACCGGTAAATGTATTGTGGCCTGTTGCTTTTTCAATAAAAAAGAAGTCTCCTTCATTGTCTTTGTCATATCCGATGGCATGAGGTATTTGCTTGAGGATGATAATGATTCCAATGGCTGTCAGCATACCTTCAATCACATTGGTGGGAAAATAGTTAGAGACCGTTCCTGCTTTTATGGCACCCAGTATCATTTGGATGATACCTGCCAGAATAACAGCCGTCAAGAATACTTTGTAGTCTCCCAGGCTGGTGATTGCTACAAGAACAATCGCAGTTAAGCCGGCAGCGGGTCCAGATACACTGAGTTGACTATTGCTGACAAAGCCAACCACAATACCACCGACCACTCCGGAAATGATTCCTGCAAACAGAGGTGCGCCACTGGCCAGGGCAATGCCCAAACACAGTGGCAGGGCTATCAGGAAGACGACAACTCCGGCTTGAATGTCCGTGAAATAATTCAGATTTTTCTTAAGCATATCTTTCTATTGATGGTTTGAATGAAATGAAATAAATTTAAAAGACCTGGTCTTTTAAAATAAGAATAGATTAAAATAAATCGAAAATTAAAAAGCGCTGGCTTCCGGAGGAATTTCTCTAAGCAGGGTGTATTTGGAAGAATAAAGGTCCAAAATGAAGAAATGGCCTTTTATCAATTTAAGGGAAAAATATAGGAAGGAACCTGATAGAAAATGGATTGGAATATCAGTTGTTTCCAGTTCTGTAAAGCATTTGTGCGTGGGAGAGGATTCTTCCTGATTGGTCTCGGTGCTTTCAAATACTGATCTGCCGCTAAGGGGAAGAATGCAGCGATATCCAATGTCATAACACATCAGAAGAATAAGAGCGGTGGATATTAAGCGCAACACATCAGACTTAAGTCCAAAACAAGCCCAATTGTTTAGTCCACCAATTAAAATATTCACTTAAATATATTTAAATTAATGATTTTCAACAAATTAATATTTGATAAAATCGCTGAGTGCCCAATTAACGACTTGAATCGAAAAAATTACTCAGCAGTTTTGCTACCTGCTTACCGGCCACCGACTGCCACTCATCATAACCCGCTTTTTGGATATTGGACAAAGAACCAAAATGGGACAATAATTTTTTGGAAGTTTTAGGACCAATGCCCTTTATGTGGTCCATCTGGGAATGAATCATTTTTTTACTTCGTGTTTTGCGGTGAAATGAAATTCCAAAGCGATGTGCTTCGTTTCGCAATTGTTGAATAAGTCTAAGACTTTCTGATTTTTTATTGATATGCAGTGGAACCGGATCATCCGGGAAGTAAATTTCTTCCAATTTTTTTGCAATTCCGATGACCGTAATTTTATTTCTCAGATCTAATTTGTCGATGGATTTCATTGCAGAAGACAGTTGACCTTTCCCACCATCGATGATAATTAATTGTGGCAATTCCTGATTTTCTTCCAATAGACGTTTGTATCGTCGATGCACAATTTCTTCCATGGTAGAAAAATCATCTGGCCCTATTACAGTCTTCACATGGAAATGTCTATAATCTTTTTTGGAAGGCTTTGCATTTTTAAAAACTACACAAGCTGAGACAGGATTGGTGCCCTGAATATTTGAATTGTCAAAACACTCAATGTGCAAGGGAAGATTGGACATTTGCAAATCTAATTTAAGGGTGGTCAGAATTCGCTCGGCGGGAGATTGCTTTTTGATCTTGTTGATTAGTTCTTTTTTATATTGAAGCAAAGCATATTGTGCATTTTTTTCAGATAGTTCCAGAAGTTTTTTCTTATCACCCCTTTGCGGAATTTGAATTTGTGCGTTGCTATCAGATACAGAAACAGGCATGGGCACAAGTATTTCAGGTGCAAGTTGATCACATTGGCTTCTGATTTTATCAATGGCCAACGAAAGAATAATGGAAGGATCGTCGTCTAAGTTTTTTTCAGCCTCAATGGTAATCGTCTGATTGATCGCTCCATCGATTACTTTGATAAAGTTTATAAAGGCAAGGTCCTCACCAACCGCAATCGTAAAGACATCCACATTGCTGACCGAAGTACTCACCACTGTGGATCGACTTTGGTAATCCTCCATCGCAGATAGTTTGTCCTTCCATTCCTGGGCTTTTTCAAAATCCAAAATGGCAGCGTGCCGGTTCATTTCTTTGTGTATGAATTCCCTGACTGGTTTAAAATGTCCCCTTAGGATGTTCTTTATTTGGATCAGACGTTCGTTGTATTGTTCTTGTTTTTCCAAACCGGTGCAAGGGCCAAGACAATTTTTTATGTGATACTCGAGGCAGACTTTGTACTTTCCCTTGTTTATATGTTCCTTGCTTAAGTTGAGGGTACAGGTCCTTAGAGGAAAGAGTTTTTTAATCAGGTCTAAAATAGTTTCAGTTCTGAATTTGGAAGTATAAGGTCCAAAATAAACCGATCCGTCTTTTACTATTTTTCTGGTAAAGAAAACCCTGGAAAAAGGCTCATTCTTAATGCAAACATAGACATAAGTTTTACCATCTTTCAGCATCACATTGTACCGAGGTTGATTTTGCTTAATCAACATAGCTTCGAGTAACAAAGCATCATGTTCGGTATCTACCAGGGTATATTCTAATTTAGCCGCAACCTTGACCATGGTTCTTGTTTTTGCCGCAAGGTTTCTTCCATCGCCAAAATAGGAGCTAATTCGGTTTTTCAGATTTTTAGCTTTGCCAACATAAATGATGTTCTGGAATCGATCCATAAACCGATATACGCCCGGGTCAGACGGGAGTGAGGGCAATATTTCTCGATAATCTTCGTGGGTCATAATTGAGCCATAGATCCAAAAGATTTATTCTTTTGATACAATTTTATAATTTTTATAGGTAAACAAATGTTTGCCTTCAAATAGGTTTTTTTCAATCCAAGTCAAGATTTTGTACTTCCATTTTTCATGCTTCATTTTTTCTCTGATGGGTCTGTAGTCGCGTTCATAGTGCAATTGTTCTTTCCATGAAAATTTTGAAATAAAATGGTCCATTACCTTTGGGTGGGAGTCCTTAAAAACTGGGAGATTGCTCAGATTTCCATAGTCAAAAACATCCGGGCGTTGTTGATATATTTGGTCAATTCTATCAGGGTTGTGGTACATTTTGTCCATGGCCTTGGATTTGCTTTGCATGAGCTGGGGAGGTCTTACCCAACCATAATGGTATATTTCTGCCGGAAGCAATACCACATTCAGTTTCTCAGTGTGTTCTTTTTGACGGTAATGGACAAAATTTTCTGGCTTAATTTTTCGAAAGGATTGGGCGTCGCCCCAGGATCTGATGTCTGGCTTGTTTCTGATTATCCTCACTTCGTGCTGATACCATCCATGGTAATCAATATAATGATCGTAGTCTCCAAAGAAATGCTTGTATCGAAAGAGAAATCCATCTATTTCAGAATGATCGAGGTATTTATAAAGGGCATTTTGAACAGTTTGCAAATATTTTTCATGCAATAGCTCATCCGATTGGAGATAAAACAGCCAGTCTCCTGAGCATAAGTTTTTTGCAAGATCTGTTTGATGTGCATATTCAGTTCCATCCGGAAATTTTTCTGCGTCCCAAACTGTGTGAAAAACTTTAATTTTATCAGATGGAATACCTGAAAGCAGAGTTTCCGTTTGATCCCCAGCATCACAATTACCCAATGCAATCACAAATTCATCTACAATCGGAAGAATGGATTGAATGGATTCAATA